>DATJUH010000093.1:0-11630 GCA_035502515.1 Acidimicrobiales bacterium | reverse complement strand
GGGCCTACCATCGCCCAGGCCCCGAGGCCCCCTAATACCAAGCTCTGAACCCCCAAGCTCTGAACCGCCAAGCTCTGAACCGCCAAGCTCTGAACCGCCAAGCTCTGAACCGCCAAGCTCTGCGGCCTGGGCCCATAGCCCAGGAGGGCTCCGGCTCTAGCGGCCCTTCAAGAGGGGCTCGAGGAACTGGCCCGTGTAACTATCCGGGCACTTGGCCACATCTTCCGGAGTACCGGCCGTCACGACCAGCCCGCCGCCGTCGCCCCCCTCGGGCCCGAGATCGATGAGCCAGTCGGCCGTCTTTATTACGTCGAGGTTGTGTTCGATGACGATGACCGTATTGCCCTGTTCCACCAGACGGGACAGCACGCCGAGCAGTTTGCGGACGTCTTCGAAATGCAGCCCGGTGGTCGGCTCGTCCAGTATGTACACCGTCCGTCCCGTAGAACGTTTTGACAGCTCCGAGGCCAGCTTTATCCTCTGCGCCTCCCCGCCGGACAGCGTCGGCGCCGGCTGGCCCAATTTGACGTAGCCGAGGCCGACGTCCACCAGGGTCTGCATATGTCGGGAGATGACGGGCTGGTTGATGAAGTACTCCGCCGCCTCCTCGCATGACATGTCCAGCACTTCGGCGATGTTCTTGCCCTTGAACATGATGTCGAGCGTGTCGCGGTTGTAGCGGGCGCCTTTGCACACCTCGCAGGGCACATACACGTCGGGCAGGAAGTGCATCTCGATCTTTATCGTCCCGTCGCCGGCGCAGGCGTCGCACCGCCCGCCGGCCACATTGAACGAGAACCTCCCCGGCTGGTAACCCCGCACCTTGGCTTCCGTCGTGCTGGCGAAAAGGCGGCGTATATGGTCGAAAACGCCCGTATAGGTGGCGGGGTTGCTCCGCGGTGTACGCCCGATGGGCGACTGGTCGACGTCGACCACCTTGTCGAAGGCCTCGATACCCTCGACCTTGCGGTGCCGGCCCGGGACCTCCTTGGACTTGTAAATACGCTGCATCAAGGCCCGCAGCAGTATGTCGTTCACCAACGTGGACTTGCCGGACCCCGACACCCCGGTCACGACGGCCAGGCACCCGGCGGGGAACTCCACGTCAATGTTCCGCAGGTTGTGTTCCCGTGCCCCTTTCACAACCAGCCAGCCCTTGGGTTCCCGGCGCATGGGGGGCAAGGGGATGTACCTTTTGCCCGACAGGTACTGTCCGGTGAGGGAGGCCTTCGTGCGCAACAGTTCGCTGACCGTGCCGGACACGACGATCTGGCCGCCGTGCTCCCCCGCCCCGGGGCCGATATCGACGACATGGTCGGCGGTGCGGATGGTCTCCTCGTCGTGCTCGACAACTATGACCGTGTTGCCGATGTCCCGCAGCCGCAACAGCGTGTCGATCAGCTTTCGGTTGTCGCGTTGGTGGAGCCCGATGGACGGCTCGTCCAGCACGTACAGGACCCCGACCAGACCGCTCCCTATCTGGGAAGCCAACCGGATGCGTTGAGCCTCGCCGCCGGCGAGAGTGCCCGCATTGCGGTTGAGAGAAAGGTAATCGAGGCCGACGTCCACCAGGAACTGCAGCCGCGCCTTGACCTCTTTCAGCACCTGGTCGGCGATCAGATGGTCCCGCTCGGACAGGCTGAACCCTTCGACCGTTTGCGTGGCATCACGGATCGACAGGTCGCACAACTCGAATATGCTCCGGCCCGCCACCGTGACGGCCAGGCTCTCCGGCTTCAGCCGGGCGCCACCGCACTCGCTGCAGGGGACTTCCCGCATATAGCCCTCGATCTGCTCCCGGGCATTGTCCGACTCGGCTTCGGCGTGCCGGCGCTGAAGATAGCGCACCACGCCCTCGTAAACGGTGTAATAAGAACGCGTCCGGCCATAACGGTTTTTGTAGTGCAGGTGGACCTGGGTCGTGCCCGACCCGTAGAGGATCACCTTCTGGTCCTGTTTTTTCAGCTTCCGCCATGGCACCGACGTGGAAATCCCGTACGTCTCGGCCACGCCCTGGAGCAGCCGCCCGAAATACTCGTTGCGCGCCCCGGCCCACGGGGCCACCGCGCCCTCGTCGAGGGAGAGGTCCGGGTCCGGGACGACCAGCTCCGGGTCGACCTCGTACCGCGTCCCAAGGCCGTCGCAGCTCGGGCAGGCGCCATATGGTGAATTGAACGAGAAATTGCGCGGCGCCAGTTCGTCGTACGACGTGCCACACACTGGGCAGGCCAAATGCTGGGAAAAGATCAGCGTTTCGCCCTCATCCGGCTCGGCCTCCGCCTCACCGCTGGCCCCCTCGCCATTTGGGGCCGGTTGGCGCGGCACAACCTGGATTTCGGCCACGCCGTCGGCCAATTTCAAGGCCGTTTCCAGCGAATCGGTCAGCCGGCGCTCGATGCCGGGCCGAAGCACCAATCGGTCGATAACCACTTCGATCGTGTGGGCCTCGTAGCGGGCCAGCTTGGGTATGTTGGAAAGCTCGTACACCTCCCCGTCCACCCGGGCGCGGGCGAAACCCTGACCGGCCAGCTCCTCGAAGAGGCTCTCGTACTCGCCTTTGCGGCCCCGGACCACCGGCGCCAGCACCTGGAAGCGGGTGCCCTCGGGGAGCAGCAGCACACGGTCGACGATCTGCTGCGGTGTCTGCCGGGACACCACACTGCCGTCCTGAGGGCAGTGCGGGATGCCCACCCGGGCGTAAAGAAGCCGCAGATAGTCATAGATTTCTGTGATCGTGCCCACGGTGCTTCGGGGGTTGCGGGAGGCCGACTTCTGGTCGATCGAGATGGCCGGCGACAGACCCTCGATGAAATCGACGTCGGGCTTGTCCATCTGGCCCAGGAACTGCCGGGCGTAAGCCGACAACGACTCGACGTAGCGCCTCTGGCCCTCGGCGTAGATCGTGTCGAAGGCCAGGCTGCTCTTCCCGGACCCCGAGAGCCCGGTGAAAACGATCAGGCCGTCCCTCGGCAAGTCGATCGATACGTCCTGCAGGTTGTGCTCGCGCGCACCTTTCACCACGAGCCGATCTGACATAGGGTTCAGGCTACCAGTCGAACGCACGTTTGGGCAATGGTCTCGAGACCGGCGACCCTCTATGCCGATGTCGTTCGCGAGAGCGTAAAACGGCGCCGCCGGGTCGATTTCAGCCTATGTGGCCCGCTGTGAGCCCAAGCGGTGAGGCGGCCGGTCCGGTTTAACCGGCCCTGTCAGCCGGCCCTGTCAGCCGGCCCTCCCGGCGCCCGCTCCAGTCCGGCCATCCCGGCGTCCACGCCTCGCCGGCCCGCTCCAGTCCGGCCATCCCGGCGTCCGCGCTTCGCCGGCCCGCTCATGCCGACCTGTGCGCGCCAGTGTCACGATAAGAGCACCTAGCGCGCACAAAGCTGGTCAGCGGCCTCCGTCACGGGCGTCAGGTCAGCGCCGCGAGGCCAGCCGAGCGAGGCCAGCCCAGCGAGGCCAGCCGAGCGAGGTCAACCGGCCACGTCCGCCACCGAGCAGGCCACACACCCCCGGGCCGGGCCTCACCCAAACGCCACCGGCCCGGTCCAGGTCGTACCACCGTTAGAGCTCCTCCACAGCTGTTCGGGCGACGGGCCGTTGGGGAACGGCCAACCCGCCGGAGTGTTGTTCTCCGTCCGCAGGGCTGAGCCCGTGCTGCTGTCGGTGAAGCCGGCCCAGCTCCACCAGAAGGTCCCATCGCCCGACGGGTACACGGTCTGCCACGTCGACCCTCCATTGGAAGTCCGCAGGAACTCGCCCTGGGCACTGGGCTCGATCACCGCCGCAGTGTCACTGACAGGAGCGAGCAGAGCCGAGTTGTCCAGCTCTCCCACGGCCAGAGTGCTCCACTGGGCCCCTCCGTCCGTCGACCGGAAGGCCTGCGCCTCCATCCCCGTCGGGCATACGGCCCACAGGACGTTGGCGGACGTCGCCTGCACCGTGCCGCCAAGGCCCGAGAAACAGGGGCTCGTGTACGTGGTGAAGCTGCTGCCCGAGCCGGTGCCCGCCACCAGTACCTGATGGGCTTGGTTGGGGGAGCTGGTCACGGAAAACCACAGGTTCGTGCCGTGGACGGTCATCGTCACCAGGTCGTCGATCCCGCCGGAGACCCCCGGGACGGAAAGGGCAGTCCAGTTGTCGGACGTCTCCGGTGAGCGTTCCAGGACCACGTTCGAGCAGTTGCCGTTCTGGCACGAACCCACCAGCGCCAAGGCGTAGCCGCCCCCCGTCCCGAAGCCCAGGAGCTGCTGGCCAGACTGCCCGGACAGGAAGCGGGGCTGGGCCCACGACTCGCCGCCGTTGTGGGTGTCCCAGAGCTCGCCGCCGGGCCCCGTAGCGAAGGCGTAGCCGTCCAACGTGTCGGCGAAGCGCAGGGTGTTTATGCCGGCCGCAGTGCTTGAACTGCCGGGCTCCATGTAAGCGGCGGCAGGGGCAGGCAAGCCGACGAAGTGGCTACCGCCGTCAGTCGTCCGAAGGATCGAGGTGCACACCGGGTTGCTGCAAGGCGCCTCGCCGAGCAGCCAGTACTCGCTGTCCGAGATAGCCGTGAAGGAAATCGGGTCGAAACCGGACGGGACCGGGCCGCCGGCGGGCTGGCCGCCGGCCACCGTGCTGTAGGTGACGCTCCCGCTGGTGGCCACCGATGTCGGGGACTCAGTCGTCGTAGGCCCAGTCGTCGTAGGCCCAGTCGTCGTAGGTCCAGACGTCGTCGGGGCAGCAGTGGTTGGGGCAGCAGTCGTTGGGGCCGCGCTGGTGGCCACGGGACCCGTCGTGGTGGGCGCCACAGTGCTCGTGACGGCCGGGGCCTTCGCTGTCGTGGTGACGTTGCCGGAGGCCGAATTGTTGCCACCCCCGCCACAACCCGCCGCCAGCACTCCTGCCGAGATCAACGCTGCCGGCCAATACACGAACTTCTTGGTATTCACTGCCCTTCTAACGCTAGGGCACAAACAGAAGTTCCTCGTGGATCTGGGGTACCCTGGCCACGTCCCCCCCAAACCCCGACCGGGGCCTCAGCTGCTCTCAGCGAAGTCTTCTAAATCGGCGAACACCCTGGCCAGAGGCTATTCAGGGGCGCGACTAACGAAGCCAATACTAGGTGTAGCATGCGATTCCGCGACCGCGCCCGGCCGCACTACACCCGCTACAGACCCAAATCCGAGGAAGTCCTGAACCTATGTCCGATCTCACCCCGTCGACCAGTGCCTACGCAGCCGCACAGGCAGAAGGAGCCGTAGCGGCCGAAATGGGCACGTTCGACGAGTCCGGTGCTTACACACCTCGCCAGGTCGTTTCAGACGACCTTGGCGGCACCTCTTTCGAAGATGCCATAGCCGGCACGATCGTCGAGTTCGACGACGGCGACATCGTCTCTGGCACGGTTGTCAAGGTCGACAAGGACGAAGTCCTGCTCGACATTGGCTTCAAGTCTGAAGGGGTGATCCCGGCGCGGGAGCTGTCGATCCGCCACGACGTCGACCCCCATGAGGTGGTCCAGGTGGGAGACAAGATCGAGGCCCTGGTCCTGCAGAAGGAGGACAAGGAGGGCCGTCTCGTCCTCTCCAAGAAGCGGGCTCAGTACGAGCGGGCCTGGGGCACCATCGAGGGGGTCAAGGAGCGCAACGGCACAGTGCGCGGCCCGGTAATCGAAGTGGTGAAGGGTGGCCTCATCTTGGACATCGGGCTCCGTGGGTTCCTGCCCGCCTCGCTCGTCGAGCTGCGCCGGGTCCGGGACCTCCAACCTTATGTCGGGCGGGAGCTCGAGGCGAAGATCATCGAGCTTGACAAAAACCGCAACAACGTCGTGCTGTCGAGGCGGGCCTACCTGGAGGAGGCGCAGCGTTCGCAGCGGGACGAGTTCTTGACCAACCTCAAGCCGGGCGAGGTGCGCAAGGGTGTCGTTTCGTCCGTAGTGAACTTTGGCGCCTTTGTCGACCTCGGGGGCATGGACGGGCTCATTCACGTGTCCGAGCTGTCGTGGAAGCACGTCGACCATCCGGGACAGGTCGTGCAGGTGGGCGATCCTGTGACCGTGCGAGTCCTCGACGTGGACCTCGACCGGGAGCGGATCAGCCTGTCGCTGAAGGCCACCCAGGCCGACCCGTGGCAGGAGTTCGCCAACGCCCACCGGGTCGGCGAGCTGGTCTACGGCCGGGTCACCAAGCTGGTACCTTTCGGCGCCTTCGTGCAGGTGGGCGACGGCATCGAGGGCCTGGTCCACATCTCGGAGATGGCCGTCCACCACGTCGACCAACCAGAGCAGGTGGTGACCCCGGGCGAGGAGCTGTGGGTCAAGATCATCGACATCGACCTGGCCCGGCGGCGCATCAGCTTGTCCATCAAGCAGGCCGCCGAGGGCGGCGAGGTGGCCGCGGAGTACCGAGAGGCATTCGGCGAGCACGCGTACGACGAGCACGGCAACTACATCGGCGGCGGCTACGCCTCGTTCGAACCCGAGTCGGAAGCCCAGGCGGCGTGGGCGGGCTATCTGGAGGAGCAGTCCCAAACCCAGGAGCCCGGCGGCCCCGAGCCGGATATGGCCGCTCCCACTGCCGCTGAGGCCGACGGCACCGCAGTAGCGGACAGCTTCAACGGGCCGGACGTAGCCGGTACAAGCAGTGCCGGTCCAGGCGGTCACGAGGCCGGCCTCGACCTGCACGACGTAGGCGAAACGGGCACTGAAGCCCGCCAGGGAGAGCCGGCCGTTGGCGACGCGGGAGAGCCAGGCACGCACGAGCAGCCGCAGGCCGCTCCCGCCAACTAGGTCCGGCAGCCGGGCCTCTGATCACGAGGGGCCCGGCTAGTACAATCCCCCGGCCCGGCTCGTACAATTCGCCGGCGTCAGCTGCCCGGGGGATCGGCGCCTCCCCCGGCTTGTAGAGACCGGACTTAGATGAGGGCCGCCGCCTTGGTCAGCACATCGCGCAGCACGCTCACGATGATGTCGAAATGCTCCTGCTCACATATGAGCGGGGGGGCAAACTGCACCACCGGGTCCCCCCGGTCGTCGGCCCGGCAGACGAGGCCGGCGTCGAACAGTGCGGGCGACAGGAAACCGCGCAGGAGCCTCTCCGACTCCTCGAGGTCGAACGTCCCGCGCGTCGCCTTGTCCTTCACCAGTTCCACCCCGAAGAAATAGCCGTCCCCGCGTACGTCTCCGACGATCGGCAGGTCCTCCAGAGTGCGAAGTGAGGTGCGGAAGGCCTCTTCATTGGAACGAACATGGGCGAGCAGCTTCTCGTCCTCGAAGATGTCGAGGTTGGCCATGGCCACGGCGGCGGAGACGGGGTGGCCGCCAAAGGTGAGGCCGTGGGCGAACGACGCCGTACCGTGCAGGAAGGGCTCGATGAGCCGATCACTGGCCAATAACGCCCCCATCGGGGCGTAACCCGACGTCAGCCCCTTGGCCACGGTGATCATGTCGGGCTGGTAGCCGTAACGCTCCGACCCGAACCAGTAGCCGAGGCGCCCGAAGGCGCAGATGACCTCGTCGGAGACGAGCAGTACGCCGTAACGGTCGCAGATTTCACGTACCCGGGCGAAATAGCCGGGCGGCGGGACGAGGCAGCCGCCGGCGTTTTGGACCGGCTCCAGGAACACTGCCGCCACCGTCTCCGGTCCCTCTTGCTCGATGCGCTCGGCGATCTGGTCGGCCGCCCATAGGCCGAAGGCCTGGAGGTCGTCGCCATGGACAGGGGCGCGGAAGAAGTCCGTGTTCGGGACGGTGGACGTTCCCGGCACCAGCGGTTCGAAGGGTTTCTTGATGGCTTCGTAGCCTGTTATCGAAAGCGCGCCCATCGTCGTGCCGTGGTACGAGATTTGACGCGAAATGGCCTTGGTCCGCTGCGGCTGGCCGGTGACTTTGAAGTACTGGCGGGCTAATTTCCATGCGGACTCGACCGCCTCGCTGCCCCCACCGGTAAAGAAGACCCGGTTGATGTCCCCGGGCGTCAGTTCGGACAAGCGCTCGGCCAGCTCGATGGCCGTCGGGTGGGCGTAGCCCCACACCGGGAAGTAGGCCAGCTGGGCGGCCTGACGGGCGCCGGCGTCGGCCAGTTCCCGACGGCCATGCCCGACCTGGACCGTGAACAGGCCCGACAGCCCGTCCAGGTACCGCTTGCCCGTCGCATCCCACACCCAGGGGCCCTCGCCCCTGACGATCACAGGCACGTCGTGGCTGGCATAGGCACCCATGCGGGTGAAGTGCATCCAGAGGTGGCGCTTGGCCGCCTCTTCTAGTTGGGGGGCGTCGAGGGGCATGTTCTCAGCGTAACTACGGAACTACCGGTTTGCTCCGGCAGCCGCCCGGGGCCAGGCTAGGTTGCGGCCTTGATGCGCGTCGGCCTGACAGGAGGTCTCGGCTCCGGTAAGTCCACCGTCGGCAAGGCGCTGGCGGCCAGAGGAGCAGCCGTGATCGACGCCGACGAGGTGGCCCGCCGTGTCATCGCGCCGGGTACTCCCGGCGAGCGGACGGTGCTCGAGCGCTTCGGGCCCGGGGTCGCGGGACCGGACGGCCACATAGACCGCCCGGCACTGGCGGCCGTCGTCTTCGCCGACCCGGCCGAAAGACTGGCCCTCGAGGCCATCACCCACCCGCTGGTCCACGAGGAGATCGACCAGGCCCTCTCGTCCCTCACGGTCCCTGTAGTCGTAATCGAGCTGCCCCTGCTCACCGCCGGCGGCCGGGACCGCTACGACCTCGACGTCGTCGTCCTCGTGGACGCGCCCGAGGAGCTGGCCATCGGCCGGGCCGTCAGCCGGGGCATGTCCGAGGCGGACGTACGCGCCCGTACCGCCGCTCAACCCACCGACGCCGACCGGCGAGCGGCCGCCGACCGGGTCCTCGTGAACGACGGCGACGAGGCTCAGCTCGAGCGGGCCGTGGACGAATTGTGGGACTGGCTGAGGGCGTGGCGCCCGGGGCCGCCGCCGTAGGTCGGCCCGACATCCCCCCAGCCCAATCGTCTCGGCCCGGATCGTCGTCACCCCCCACCGGTACCATGACCTCAGTGCCTCCTTTCAGAGTTGTGTCCGAGTGGTCCCCGGCCGGCGACCAGCCCCAGGCCATCAAGGCCCTGTCCGAGGGCGTGGAGCGGGGCGACCGGTTCCAGACCCTGCTCGGCATCACCGGCAGCGGCAAGAGCGCCACCATCGCCTGGACTATCGAGCAGGTGCAGCGGCCCACCCTCGTGCTCGAGCCCAACAAGTCCCTGGCCGCACAGTTCGCCAACGAGATGCGAGAGGTCTTCCCCGATAACCGGGTCGAGTACTTCGTCAGTTACTACGACTATTACCAACCCGAGGCGTACATCCCCTCGAGCGACACGTATATCGAAAAAGACAGCTCTATAAACGACGAGATCGACCGCCTCCGCCATTCGGCCACTTCCGCATTGTTGACCCGGCGCGACGTAATTGTGGTGGCCTCGGTTTCCTGCATTTACGGCCTCGGTTCGCCCGAGGAGTACTCCCAGCAGATCCTGGCCCTGGCCGTGGGCCACGACTACGACCAGCGCGCCATCCTGGGGCGGCTGGTCGACATGCAGTACGACCGCAACGACCAAAACCTGATCCGCGGCAAGTTCCGGGTCCGCGGCGACACGATCGAGATCCACCCGGCCTATGAAGAGCACATCCTGCGGGTGGAACTTTTCGGGGACGAAATAGAACGCATCTCGCGCGTCGACCCCGTGACCGGTGAGCTCCTCGGGGACGTCGGTGAGGTGATCGTCTTTCCAGCCACCCACTACATCGCCGGCTCCGAGCGGATGCGTCGCGCCATCGAGGGGATCGAGGTGGAGCTCCAGGAGCGGCTCGATTACTTCGAGAAACAGGGCAAGTTGCTCGAGGCCCAGCGCTTGCGCATGCGGACTACCTACGACCTGGAAATGCTGGCCGAAGTGGGCAGCTGCGCCGGTATCGAAAACTACAGCCGGCACATCGACGGGCGCTCCGCCGGCCAGGCCCCCCATACTCTGCTCGACTTTTTCCCCAAGGATTATCTGCTCGTTATCGACGAATCGCACGTAGCCGTGCCCCAGCTGCACGGCCAGTACCACGGTGACCGCTCCCGCAAAGAGACCCTGATCGAGCACGGCTTCCGCCTGCCCTCGGCGGCGGACAACCGGCCGCTGCGCTATGAGGAGCTCATGGAACGGCTCAACCAGTGCATCTTCATGTCGGCCACGCCGGCTGCCTACGAGATATCGGTCTCCAACCAGGTGGTAGAGCAGATCGTCCGGCCCACGGGCTTGATCGACCCCGAAGTAGTGGTGCGCCCGACCAAGGGCCAGATCGACGACCTCATCGCCGAAGTGTCCAAGCGCACCGCCGCCGGCGACCGGGTGCTGGTGACCACTTTGACCAAGAAAATGGCCGAGGATCTGACCGACTACCTCCTCGAGCAAGGCCTCAAGGTGCGTTACCTGCACTCCAATGTCGAGACCCTGGAGCGGATCGAGATCCTGAGGGACCTCCGGCTGGGCGAGTTCGATGTGCTTGTAGGGATAAACCTCCTGCGAGAAGGGATCGACCTGCCCGAAGTGTCGCTGGTGTTGATACTGGATGCGGATAAGGAAGGGTTCCTGCGGTCCGAGACGTCGCTGATCCAGACGATAGGCCGGGCCGCCCGCAACGTCGACGGAGCCGTCATCATGTACGCCGACGAGATGACCGACTCCATGCGCCGGGCCATATCGGAGACCCACCGCCGGCGCCTGCTCCAGCAGGAGTACAACGCCGAGCACGGCATCAACCCGCAGACGGTCCGGCGGGCGGTGAGCGACATCCTCGTCATGCTCGGCCGGGGCGACAGCACCGGCTCGGGCGCCACCGCGCCGGTACCCGGCTCGGACCGGCGCAGCCGCCGCCACGACCGGGCCCGTTCCGAGCTGGCCGGCATGCCCAAAGCGGATGTCTCACGCCTTATTTCCGCCCTGGAAGAGGAAATGCGCGACGCCGCCGCCGATTTGCGCTTCGAGTACGCCGCTCGGCTTCGCGACGAGGTCGCCGACTTGAAGAAGGAGCTGAAGGCCCTCACCGAAATGGGCGTGCCGGTCAGCTAGTCACCATGTGCGGGTAGCCGGCCACGCGGGGGGGTTTATGCGGCCGTCGAGCCGGCGCTAGTCCCCTTGTCCCCCTTCTCCCCGTTCTGCCTCTTCTCCCCGTTCTGCCTCTTCTCCCCGTTCTCCCTCTTCTCCCGTTCTGCCTCTTCTCCCGGTTCTTCCCTCTTCTCCCGGTTCTCCCTCTTCTCGGTGCAATCGGTGTTTCTCGTCGCGCTTTGGTGCCCTTTTTGCATCGGATCGCGACGAAATCGCTGCTCTGCACCGAGAAGGCGGACCTTTCTCGATGGCGAGACCGCCGGCCCGGCTCCGGCTCAGCCGGTGGGGCCGAAGCGTTCCACCCGCACCTGCCCGGTCGGCACCCCGAGGTCGACGAGCATGTAGCTGGCGGCGTCGGCAAAACCTGCTGACCCGCACACGTAGCCCGTTTCGGCCGGCCGGACGAGCGGCTCGAGGTCGGCATTGGTCAACCGTCCCGGGGGTCGGGACGACCCGGGCGGGGCCGAGCGCGTGTACACCACCGTGCTCTCCGGCCCGGGTAGCTCGTCCGGGTAGTACAGGTCGCCGGGC
>DATJUH010000092.1:0-7423 GCA_035502515.1 Acidimicrobiales bacterium | reverse complement strand
GCAGGGCGGCCCCGGCCTGGTCCCGGCCGTTAGGAGGGCACCACGTAAACGTTGCCCGAGCCCGACGTCGCCCGGATCACGCGGGGGGACGACGAGTCGGTCGGTACGCCGACGCTGGAACTACCGGAGCTGCTGCTAGCCACCACGTGGTACGAGACGTCAGCGGGCACGGCCACGCGGACGTCACCGGAGGACGCGTTGACCTTGACATCTGCCGGCGGCCGGTTGAAGGAAAGCTCGATGTTCCCGGAGCCGTCATTGGCCCGGACGGTCGCCCCCGAAAGGCCAGTGCCGGTTATGTCGCCCGACCCGGTGCCCAGGACAAGGGCCCCGGAAGCCCGCTCGAGGGAGACGTTCCCCGAGCCGCTGTACAGATCGAGGGCGCCCGTCACGTCCTGTGCCGCCACATTCCCTGAGCCGGACGAGGCGTTCACGGCCAGACCGGGGGGGACGGCCAGGTCCAGGTTGGCGCCGCAGTTGCCCAT
Organism: Acidimicrobiales bacterium; assembly: GCA_035502515.1. GTDB lineage: Bacteria > Actinomycetota > Acidimicrobiia > Acidimicrobiales > Palsa-688 > Fen-671. The sequence continues at coordinate 6,938 of DATJUH010000092.1, read as the reverse complement.
CCAGACGCAATTCGGGCCGTCGAAAACGGTCCCCGTGGGCGTCGTCACCCAGTGCACGCTGGGCCGGACGATGCTGTAGTTGACGACCCCGTCCACGTGGACGTGGCCGTCGTTACTGGGCATTACGTTGAGGTTGCCGTTGCCGACGCTGACACTCACCTTCCCGCCCTCGGGCGCCACGACGGCTTGCACCCGGAAACTGTCCTGACCGGCGAGGGAGACGAATTGCAAGCCGCCATAGGCGATAAGCGCGATGGCGATAGGCACGCCGATGCGAAGAGCCCAACGGCGGCCCGGGGTGAGTTCCATCGGGACGGCGGCCAAGTTATTTCCTTTCAAAATTCGATCACGATGCGGTCAAACCGAGATAAGTGAGAACGGCCAGCACGCGCCGGTGGTCGCTGTCCGCCGGGGCCAGGCCGAGCTTCATGAAGATGGAATTGACATGCTTTTCGACCGCACCCGCCCCGACCACGAGCGTGGTGGCTATGGCGGCGTTCGAACGGCCTTCGGCCATGAGGGCCAGGACTTCCCGCTCACGGGCGGTGAGCGAGGACAGCGGGTCGGCTTTTCGGGTGAGCAGCTGGGCCACGACTTCGGGATCTATAGCGCTCCCGCCATTGGCCACTCGCTGCAGGGCGTCCACGAACTCACCGACCTCGGCCACCCGGTCCTTTAAAAGGTAGCCCACCCCGCCGCTGGCCTTGACGCCGAGGAGTTCCGCAGCGTACCGCTCCTCCACGTACTGGGAGAGGACCAGCACACCGACCGACGGCCAGCTCTTGCGCACTACCAGCGCCGCTCGCAGCCCCTCGTCACTGAACGTGGGCGGCATCCGCACATCCACGACCACCGCGTCAGGCACGTCCGACCCGACGGCGCGGAGGAAGGCTTCGGCGTCCGGGGCCGCCGCCGTGACCTCGACGCCCGCTTCTGACAGGAGCCGGCTGAGCCCCTCGCGCAGGAGTACGGAGTCCTCGGCGATCATCACGCGCATGGCATCAGTCGCATGGCAGTTCCACTTCGATCACGGTCGGGCCGCCAGAAGGGCTCTCAACGCTCAGGCGTCCGTCTACGGCTTGCACGCGGTCTGCCAGCCCCGTCAGTCCGGCGCCGTCGGCCCGTGCTCCGCCATGGCCGTCGTCTATCACCAGACCGTGGAGGACCGAGCCGTCGTAGCGCACGTCCACGATGGCGCTCGTGGCCCCGGAGTGCTTGGCCACGTTGGTCAGCGCCTCGGCCACCACGAAGTAGGCCACGGCTTCTACCGCCGCCGGGGGCCGGCCGTCCATATTTGTCTTCACCGTGACAGGGACCGGGCAGATGGCAGCCAGGCCCGACAGGGCGGCGTCGAGCCCGCGATCGGTGAGGACCGGCGGGTGGACACCCCGGACGAGGCCGCGCAACTCGACCAGCGCAGCCTTGGCTTCCTCGTGGGCCTGCTCGACGAGGGCCTTAGCCGAGTCAGGGTCGTCGTCGAAGCGGGCTTTGGCCCGGCCCAGCTCCATGGCCAGTGAAACCAGGCGGGCCTGGGCGCCGTCGTGGAGGTCCCGTTCGATGCGACGCCGTTCGCTGTCGGCGGCCACCACCATACGGGAGCGGCTCCGCTCTAGGTCGCCGACCCGGGTGGCCAGCGCCTGCCCGCGGCTCGGGCCGATGAGCTTGGCGTCAGCCCACACCTGGGCCCTGGTAATAACGGCCGTAACACGTGGGGCCACCACCATTAGGACCAGCCCGAGGGCTACGGCCCCGGCTAGGGACGGGGCGCCGTGCAGTACCCAACCGGAGGCCGAGACGCCGCCCTTTGGGAGCGCCCAGTTGTAAGCGGGGAGGGCAATCAGGGCCAACGCCAGGGACCAGACCGCGTTCGAGACCGTCAACCCCACCAGCGCGGCGGGAAGGGCCAGAAATGCACCACCAAGCTCGCGCCATCTGACGCTGTCAGTCAGGACCGTCCGGCCCTTCTGCCACACCCCCGGGCCCGGTGCCTTCTTCCGCTGCGGCCGCTGGACGTCCGCGTCCAGCATGAGGCCGGCCCGCCGGCGCTCCAGGGCGGCGAAATAGCCGGAAACGAGCAGGGTACCGAGCAGGATGGGCAGGCCCAGCAGCGCCACTGGGAGCAGGGCCACGCCCACGACGAGGCCAACCAGCACGACGACGAAGCTGACGATGCCGACTGGCAGCCCGGTCATTAGATAGACGATGGCCAGCCAGGTCCGGGGGGAGAAAACGGGGCCCAGCCAGCGAGCGGGCGAACGGGCCCGGCCCGCCCTCGCGGGCCACGAGCTGTCTCCGCGACTGGCCTTTGAGGCCGGCCCCAGCGCTTCAGTCGTGCGCACAGGTGGGCCCGGCCCACGGTGGCCGAGGCGGTGTGTACCTCACGTCAATGACTGTACGGAGGAAAGGATGGCGCGACCATCCGGTACGCCCCCGAACTTTCCCGGGGGGTTTCCTCCGCGCCGGGACGTGGGTTGGCCTGGTTCCTTTCCAATGCGGGTTCCTTCAAGGTTTTCATATGGCCCGCACTAACAACTCCGCCGTCCTTACCCGCCCCCCTCAGCCGAAATCCGCGGCTGAAGGAGAAAGCAGCCGTGGTCGTGGCCCTACCGGGCCCATGGGCCGCGTCGGCCGGTTCGTGGTCCGTCACCGCAAAGCCGTACTAATTTTCTGGTTCGTCGTCGCTATTTCCGGCGCGGCCATGATCGGCAGCATCACATCGAGGCTCTCGTCGACTGAGAGCTTTCCCGGCCAGCAGAGTTTCGAGGTGAGCCAATCCATCCTGCATATCTACGGGACGGGCGGCTACAACGCGCCAGTGGTAATGGTCCTGCGCCTACCTTCCGGCGAGAGCGCACGGTCAGCGCCCGGTCGGGCCGACCTCGACGCGGCACTGGCGCCTCTGGCCCGGCAGAAATCGCTCCGAGTCCTCTCGTACGCCAACTCCGGTGACACCCGGTTCATCTCGGACGGCGGCCGCGACGCCGCTGCTCTCGTCTTCGGCGGCAACAACGAGCCCACCTCCTACACGTTGGCTGCCCAAGTTCGGGCGGCGGCGCCTAAAGGGGTAACTGTGGCCGCCACCAGCTATGACGACCTGGCCAGTGGTTCCCAGAGCCAGGGACTGGGAGTGCTGGCGGAGACCGTCGTCGGCGGCATCGGCGCCCTGGTGGTACTGGCCTTCGTGTTCGGTTCGTTGCTGGCGCTACTACCGCTCGCCGTGGCCATCCTTTCGATACTCACCACCTTCCTGGCCATCGGCGCGGTGACCACTGTTGCTCCCGTGAGCAACCTCGTCGAGTACTTGATCGGCCTCATCGGCCTCGGCGTCGCCATCGATTACTCGCTCCTGGTCGTGACCCGGTGGCGTGAAGAACGCGGGCGCGGTTCGACCAACCACGAGGCGGTGGCCATCGCGGTGGGGACCGCCGGGCGGACCGTAGCCTTCAGCGGCGTCACTGTCGGCATCGGCTTGTTGGCCCTGGTAGCGCTGCCGATCCCGTTCCTGCGAAGCCTCGGGTACGCCGGCATTCTCATCCCGCTGACCAGCGTGGTCGTGGCCGTAACGTTGTTGCCGGCGCTGCTGGCCACGGTGGGGCCACGCCTCGAGTGGCCGCACCGGCGGCGGTCATCGTCGGCCCGGCCGAGCCGAGCATGGGCGGCCTGGTCGGGTTGGGTCGTGCGCCATCGCGCCGGCGCCGCGCTGGTGGCGTTTGCCGCCCTGGCTGCTCTTCTCGGTGTGGCCACGGGCATCCACGTGGGCACAGCCCGGCCCAGTTCGCTCTCGAGTTCCGGCGGCGCCGCTTCAGGGCTGGCCGCATTGGAGCATGACGGGTTCCCGGTCGGCATGATCAACCCTGTCGAAGTGCTCGTACCCGACAGCGAGAGCGCCGCCAACGTGGCTCGTCAACTCGGTAATCTCCCCGGCGCGTATACGGCCGTAGCGCCGCCTGGACCGGGGTGGCACAAGGCAGGTACAGCGTTGGTGGACCTGGTCCCGAGGGCGGCGACCACTGCGCCCGCCAACACACAGCTCGTCAATGCCGTCCGCACACACCTCGCCGCCATCGCCCCACACGCGGGGGCCACCGGCTGGAGCCCGGCGGAGATGGACTTTGTGCACGCTCTCTACCAGCGCTCCCCATTGGTCCTGGCTCTGGTGGCACTGGTCACCCTGCTCGTGCTCGGTTTCGCCTTCCGCTCAATTGTGTTGCCGCTGAAGGCGCTGTTGCTGAACGTGCTCTCCGTCGGCGCCACCATGGGCATCCTCGTCCTCGTCTGGCAGTACGGTCTCGGCTCGCGGGCGATCTGGGGCATCCCGGCCACGGGTGCGGTCGTCGACTTCGTCCCCCTCATGGTCTTCGCTTTCCTTTTCGGGCTGTCGATGGACTACGAGGTGTTCATAGTTTCCCGGGTGCGTGAGGCACATGAAAGCGGCAATTCCACTGACAATTCAATTGTGACAGGCGTGGCTTACACGGGCCGGCTCGTTACATGTGCGGCCATAGTGCTGGTGCTGGCGTTTGCGGCACTCGCGGCCAGCCCGCCGGTATCGCTGAAAATGTTCGCCACGGGGCTGGCCGCCGGGATACTCATCGACGCCACGATCGTGCGTGGCCTTTTATTGCCGGCGCTGTTATCGCTAATTGGTGACCGTTGCTGGTGGCCGTCGGGCCGTCGTCGGGTTGCCGCCCTCTCGCAGCGTTGAAATACATAGCAAAATTGGGCCACGCCCCACCAGCGGCCGAGACAGGTGGCGAGTGGGGCGGGCCCGTTTTCTACCTATTACCCCAGGGTGGTTGTGCGCGCTGGTGTAACGATAAGCACACCTGGCGCGCAAAGTCCTTTTTACGGAACGAGGACGATTTTCCCGTGCGTATGCCCCCGTTTTGCCGCCTGGTGGGCGGCGCCGGCCTCATAGAGGGGGTAGATGGCCGAGACAACCACTCTGAGGCTGCCCTCCTCGACCAACCGCAACAGCTCGAGCCGGGCCGCTCTACGGATCTCGGTGCCGGGGTCGGCGCCCGGCCCGTTCCCGATGACCTTTATCCCCAGACCGGGGCCGCGCTGAAAAGCGGCGATACTTACTATCCGCTCCCGGTCCGGGACCAGAGCGAGCGAAACGTCGATTGCCTCATCCGTACCTACCGTGTCAACGGCCGCGTCGACGCCATCCGGGGCCAGCGCGCGGATCCGCTCGAGCAGGCCCTCCCCGTAAACGACTGGCTCCGCACCGAACTGGTGGAGAAAGCCGTGGCCGCCCACGCCGGCAGTCCCGATCACCCGCGCGCCCAGATTGACCGCCAGCTGGACGACCATCAAGCCCACTCCGCCGGCGGCGCCGTGAACGACGACGGTATCGCCCTTGCCTGCTCGTACGACGGTCAGCGCGTGGAAGGCGGTGACACCGGTCAGCATGAGCCCGCTCGCCTGTTCGAACGAGAGCGTAGTGGGCTTAGGGAGCGCGCTCGCCGCCGGTGCCACTATCTCGCTGGCGTAAGCGCCCTGGACCGGGTAGGCGATGACTTCGTCGCCCACCTTCAATGGCCCCGCCGGGCCCAGGGCACCATCCGCCAACGCTTTCACCACCCCCGACGCCTCGTACCCGATGCGCATTGGGAGCTTGGACGGGTCGGCACCTCGGGCGCCGCTGTAAACCTTGTAATCGATCGGGTTGACGGCGGCGGCCCGCACCTCGACCAGGACGTGCTCCGGTCCTGGCGGGCCGACCGTTACATCGGTGAGCGATAGGACCTCCGGGCCGCCGAAGGCGGTCGCCACAACGGCTCTTGCTTGGTCAGGGCTTGCCATGCCTGCTGCAACCAGCGGCGGTGTACTCCTTATTCCTCTTTCTGCCTGCCCGGCCTGGGGGTTGCTCCGCCGAGGCGGGTGCCCCCGGTCCGGCCGGCGGTGGTGGTTGCGCACACGCGTGGCGCCGGGCTCCACCACCGCTGGGCGCCAAACCCGACGGTGCCGCCGTCTGCCCACCTTTGGCCTCCGCCACCGCCGCCTCCATACCCGGCGGTGGCCGCTTTCTGATTGCCCACCTCGTGCCCCCTCCCGAGGTTGGGAGGCCTCCCGATAGTGCCGCGAAATAGATGGACCACGGGCATACCCTTTACCCGTGCTCGAAAAGCCGCCCGACAACAACCGGTTGCCGAGTGTCGCCCGAGCGGCGGCGTCGCCCACCGCCATTGTCCTGGCCGGCGCCGGCGTGGCTATCGGTGTGGCCGCCCACCTTGGTGTGGCTGTTGCCGTGGTTCTTGGCGCGGCCGGGTACGGAGCTCGTCTCGGTTGGGCCGCCATCCGGCGCCGGTCGGCGCTCCGCAAAAGGGCCGACCGCCGGGTGGAGCGCATTGACCCGTGGTCGGTGCCGGAGCCCTGGAGGGGCTATACAGCGCGCGCCCTCGACGCCCGCAAGCGGTACCGCCAGCTGGCCCGTGGCTGCCCACCCGGCGTGGTAGCCGACTACCTGGCCGGCACGATAGGCAAGGTTGACAGTGCAGTGGAAGAAGAGTGGGCGCTGGCCCGTAGCGGTGCCTCGCTTTCCGGGCCGCCTGGGCGGGCCGACCAGCTGGCCCGCGAGCTGGACCAGGTCCACGCCAGCCTCTCGACCGTGGGCACCGGCGACCGTGAGCAACTGGAGAGCCGTGAGGCGGCGCTGGCGTCCGAACTGCGCTCCCTGCGCCGGATGGGCACCGTAAGCGCCCAGTTATCGGCCCGGCTCTCAGAGCTAAGCGCCCAGCTGGAGGAAGTGGTGGCGTCTTCGGGCCAGCTGGTGGCGGGGGCGGGCGGGGCCGGGGACGACCTGTCGTCGCTTTCCTCCGAGTTGGAATCGCTCACCAAAGCACTCGACGAGGCCCGGGGGGTCATGGCCGCCGCTCCTGGCGACGCCGGCACCTAGCCTCATCCCCACCCACCTTTCCGGTGCTTTGCGGCCC
>DATJUH010000091.1:0-2464 GCA_035502515.1 Acidimicrobiales bacterium | reverse complement strand
ATTGACGCCGACCAGCTCGGGTTCTGCGGCGTCGGGCCACAGGATCACTGGCTGAAAGCCCGCAACCTTTCGGCTGGGGTCGGCACCCGCATCGACACCGAGAGGTTGTCCATTGAGGCGTCGGTTAGTGCTGTCCTCCAGCAGGCCGGGATAGGTAGTGAGAATTGATATGCGCCGTCGTGACCAAACGCCGGCCCTGGCCTTGGGTGAAGAGCCTCGATTTCGTAGGCCGGCACTGGGGCCGGCCTTCGCGACACCCTCGCATGGGTCGGTGCCTGAGGATCCGACTCCACAGCCGTACCGCTCGGTGTTCGCCGCGCGGGCTCGACGGGCCCGAAAATGGCTGGGTGGTCGTCATATGGTACCATATGGTCCATGGGCCGAGTCCAAGTTCTTGTCCAACTCGACGACGATCTGCTCTCGCTCCTAGACGAAAGGGCTGCCGCCGCGGGCGTGTCGCGTTCCGAGATGGTCCGTCGAGGGGTGAGGGCGGTACTCGCCTCGAATGTTGAGTCAAAACTCGATGAAGCCATCGCGGAGGGTTACAAGCGCTTTCCGCCTCCGGTGCCCGACGCCTCCGTTGAGCGCATGGCGGCTGCTTCGATCGAACAAGAACCGTGGTAGCCCGAGGAGAAGTCTGGTGGGCTGAATCGCCGAGTGCGAAGCGCCGCCCCTACCTCGTCCTGACCCGCCAGGCAGCCATAGAGCACCTTCATATCGTAATTGCTGTTCCCGCCACCCGGACGGTCCGCCACATCCCGACCGAAGTGGACCTCGACGTCGACGATGGGATGCCTCAGCGCTGTGCGCTCAGCCTCGACAACCTCACTACGATGCCGCAGGCGTTCTTGGTAGAACGCATCTGCCGGCTGGAGATGGCCAAGATGGCCGAGGTCTGCCGGGCGCTGGGGGTGGCCACCGGCTGCGGCTAGCTTCACGTCTGGCGGGCAGCAGGGCGCTCGACGAGGAACTAGGCAAGAAAGCGGGCGTGCTCCTGGGCCGCAGCCGAGCCGAAGACGCAATCGATGCCGCTCTCATTTGTCTTGCCGCCGACGGTGACGACATCATCACCTCGGACCCCGGGGACTTCAGGGTCTTGGCCGAAGCCGCGGGCGTCCACGTCGACCTGGTGCCGGTGTGACGATGTTCTGGGGGCGTGGGCAGGGATAATACGTAGGGCGATTCTGCATGCAGAACAAACCTAATTGGCGGCCAGGTTGCGCAGCAGGGTCTTCCACTGGTGCGCCGGCCTCGTTGGCCCGCCGGCCAGTCGTGCCGCCCCGGCGGCAGGGAGGGCTATGGCCGCGGCTCCTCCCGCCAAGGGCCCGGGTGACCCCTGAGCCGTACCCGCAGTTTTGTCTTGGGGCCCCCGGGCTTGACCAACCTGGGTCATTCCGGTCTCTGCAAGCGCTCGCCAGGCTGGTACAACCTCTCGATAAGGGCCAAAAACTCGAGGTTCCCGGAAAAGGACCGCCCCTCGGGCTCGCTTTCGGCCCGGACCGTGCCCGTGGGGCGGCCATCCTCGTCCTGGTAAATATCCACGATTATTCTCATGCTTCTAGCTTCGGCAGCTGGTCGCTCATCCCCCCTAGGGCAACTCCCTAATTGTCGGCGAAGCGCACGGAAGGTACTTCGTCCGCGCTTAGGCATACGCGCCACCTTCACCCAACAGGTGGCGCGTACGTCAGCACAGAGTGGTCATGCCGGGCTGTGGGCCACGCGCTCGGGGTAGCTCTGGGTGAACTTCATCATGTACACGATGATGATCACGGGTACCACCGCCCCCAACAGGATCTGGGCCAGGTGATGGCCAGAGGAGTGGCGGGCGACGGCTTCGGCCAACACCCGGGCGACCCCGATCACGACGATCGACGCCCCCCAGGCCAGGCTGAGGCCTTGGTTGACGCGCTTGAAGGTGGGCGACCCCCATTCCTCTCGGGGGACGGTCTCCTTGGCGTACTGCTCGGTGAACGGGATCACCGGGACCAGGAGGAGGATGACGGCGCCGATGATGATGGCCACACCCCCACCTGGCCACGTGGCCAGCCATGTCTTGTCGCCCTTGTCCAGGCTGAAGCCGAGGACGGCCAATGCCGTGAATATTACGAGGGAACAGGAGTTGAGGATCTTGGGCGGCCAGACCGGTCGGCTGATCACCATGGCCACCAGGGCCAGCACGGCGGCCACCAGCCCGGCGACGCCGACATCGCCGGAGGGCAATATCTTGGTCAGGAGCGAGAACACGATTAAGGGCGAAAACCCGATCACGAGCGGTACCAGTTTTTTCATGGCGACCGTCTCCTCGGGTTACCGGTACTGAACAGGCAGATGGTCTTGCAGCCAGTCGAGCATCTGGGTGTCGGTCAGGCGACGGCCCAGGGGCTGGCAGTGGAAGTTCGCCCCTTCGGCCCGGGTGAACTTTATGATCGCTTTCTCGCCCGGCAGCATTTGGTAAAGCTGGTCG
>DATJUH010000090.1:0-10801 GCA_035502515.1 Acidimicrobiales bacterium | reverse complement strand
TCTTAGTTCCTGACGCCGGTCCGGTTCAAGGCTCACTGCCCTTCCCCTGACGAATTGTCGTCTACACCCGCCTTTTTTGGCAGGCGTCTCTTGACTAAAACGAAGTGTGGCCCGTCGGCACCATCGCTCATCGAATGCTCGTCGACCAAGGCATTGAGGATGACTTCTGACAATTCGGAAAGCTGGACGGGGCCAGGCGGGGAGAAATGTCCCACCCCCCTCACCGACAAGCCCTCCGAGCTGAGCAGAAAAAGAACCTCGAGGATCCCGTCTCTGCCTTTGCTGCCCGTCATCCCGAAGGATATCTCGTCGATCGCCAGTCTCAGGTCCTCGACCTGGTCGAAGGTGAAACCCAGCCGGCTGGCGAGACCCGCCGCCGTGACCCTGACCAGCCCCAAAAACTCCGGCCTGGCAGGGACCGCCAACCTCACCTCGTCCTCGCTGCCCACTAGGAGTGGCTCCTCTCGCGCTCGCACGGACTTTTTCCTCCATGCTGCCATCCCGGCCGTGCGCCCCGGCGATGCATGCCCACGATAGTCGTTTCACCGCCGGTCGCGAACCGGGAGCCCTTCCCGTCAGACGAGCGGCCAGGGGTATGGGAAGTCCCCCGAAGGCTCCGGGAACTTGCCCCCGGCGAAGACCGTGCGGGCGCGCCCCGACAGGGAGTCAATTTCTTCTTCGTCGAGAAGGCTCGTCACGACCTCGGGCACTTCCGCCCTCGATAGGCGTTCAAGGCCGGCCAGAAGCTCCGGCCCGATCTCGTCGCCGGCGAAGTCCCAAATAACCGTGCGCAACTTCGGTTCTGTATGAAAGCACAGCCCGTTATCGATGGCCCAAATGTGGCCCCGACGGTCGAGCAGGCAATGGCCGCTCTTTCGGTCGGCGTTATTGACGATCAGGTCGAAAACAGCAATACGCCGCAGGGCCTCGTGATGGCCGGGTTCTTGGAGCAGGCTGAAATAGTGCTCCTCGACCAGCGCGTCCACGAAGTATTGGAGAGAGCCGGGCCCGAGCGGGGCGTCAAGTCTGGCGGTTGTCGGGGGGACGATGTCCCAACCGAGAGCTGTAGCCAGTTCGTAGGCGGCCACCTCGCGCTTCCACAGCCCACGCGGGAAGTCCCACAGAGGCCTTTCGCCTTTGGTGGGTTTGTATATTGCCAGCATCGGCCGGCGAGTGCCGCCATTCTCTGTCACTTTGCCCGCCTGGGGCCCCAATATTCCTAGGCCTTGACGTCCACCGGGGCTCGATCCCGGGCTCCTCCCGGAGGCGGGGCCCCCATCCCCGCCCCGGGCTCTGTCTCTTGCCCCGCCTGGGGACCCCAGGCTCCTCCCGGCGGCGGGGCCCCCATCCCCGCCCCGGGCTCTGTCTCTGGCCCCGCCTGGGGGCCCCAACCCCAGGCTCCTCCCGGCGGCGGGGCCCCCATCCCCGCCCCGGGCCGTCAGCTCTGTGGGCGAGCCGGCGGGCAGCGTCGGCATACCGGCCCGGTTTCCAGGCAGTGGGCGCACGGCGACCAGGAAGGTGGCATTCGAGCTCCAGCGCAACCGCCCTTTTACCTCGATGTCGCCGGTCGACAGCACGGACAGGATGGCGGCCGTGTCCTCGGGCGGCTGCAGACTGGTCAAGGGTTCGCGGGCTGGCTTCTCTCGCTTCTCCTGCCGCTTGCTCATTTGCGCCTCGTCACTGGCGCCCGCTCACAGGGCCGGCGCCCGGTGCCCGTTCGTCTTAGGACAGGAGTGGTCATCGCTCAACGGGAAACCGCAGAGTGGGCAGGCAGGCCGGCCCCTGCGCAGCAGCCTCTTGCCGTGTTCGATGACCCCGGCTGCCTGCTCGCGCGTCAAAGCGACGCGAGCCACGGCGGCGTTGCCCGGCCCGTCTTCTTCGTCGTCGAGGTCAGGCCACGCGGTGCTAACCCCCGTGGCGCCGGGTTCTTCGCCGCCCTCCTCGGTCCCTCCAGCTTCCTCGGCCTCCTCGTCATCGGCCACGATCTCACGCGCTACCAGCACCACCCGGTCGGAGGAAGGGTCGTAGCCGAGCTGCATGGACCCGACGGCCCATTCGGCCAGCACGGGCTGCTCCAGCTCGAGCTCGTTCTCACCCGGGACCTTGGACGGCGCGGCCAGGTCCGCCATGACCTCGCTGAGGCCACCGGCCAGGAAGAGCACCTGCTCCTTTTCCAGTTTGAGCGAGACCACCTGCTCCTCTTGCCGGGCCTGGAGGTAGAAGACGCGCTGGCCCGGTGGGCCCACCGCGCCCACGGTGACCCTGGTCGGGCTGGCCAGGTTGAACGAGGCGCTCAGTGCGCGCTCCCTCTCGTCGCCTCATCCTTGTTCTCTTGCTTCGCCGGCTGGTGCCCGGAGGGGCCGGTCCAATTGACGAGCATGACGGCTGGTCCCTGGTCGCCGAAGGAAATGGCGCTGACCGACGCCGGAGCGATGACCACCCGCTGGAACAAGTCGAGATGCAGGCCGAGGGCGTCGGCCACGATGGCCTTTATCGGGTCGGAGTGGGACACGATCACCAGGGTGTGGGCCGGGTGCAGGCCGACCAGCTCCTGGGCGGCGGCCACCATCCGGTCATGCATCTCCCTTATGGACTCGCCGCCAGGGAAGCGAAAGCCGCTCGGGTAGCGCATCACTGCGCTCCATTCCGGCTTCTTTACCAGGTCCTTCAGCGCCGCCCCGGCCCATTCCCCGGCATCGCAGTCCACCAGGTCGGCGCGCTCAACGGGGGTGACATCCAGTGCCTTGCCGACAATGGCGGCGGTCTCCCGGGTGCGGGTCAGGGGGGAGGAGTAAATGGCGGCCAGGGGCGGCAGAGCCGCTCGCCATTCAGAGATGTACTGGGCGGCCTCCTCCGCTTGTTTCTTGCCGTGATCGGTCAGGCCGGGACCGGGGCCGGCTTCAGGCAGGTCGCGGCCGGTTGTGGGCGTGAGCCCGTGCCTGACCAGGAGAAGGACAGTAGCGGGGAGAGGTTTGGGGCGGCGTGGCACTTCTTGCCAAAGCTAGCCCGCACCGGGCGCAAAGAGTGCCCGGGAATGGCGGGCCGGCCGGGCCGGCCCGGGGACACGGCTTGTTCGGCCGCTCGCTGCCGCCCTGTAACCTCGCTGCGTGCCCCAGGACGACCTGCAGCTTCTGTGCCGGGAGGTGGTGGAATGCCGTCGGTGCCCCCGGCTGGTCGCTTGGCGGGAGAAGGTTGCCGGCGAACGGCGCGCCGCCTACTCGGGCGAGGAGTACTGGGGCCGGCCGCTGCCAGGTTTCGGGGACCCATCTGCTCGTCTGGCTGTAATCGGCCTGGCGCCTGCGGCGCACGGCGGTAACCGAACCGGGAGGATCTTCACCGGAGACCGTTCAGGTGACTGGATCTGGGCCGCCCTGTGGCGGGCGGGCCTGGCCAACCAGCCCGAGAGCGTCTCCAGGGACGATGGTCTTCGAGCCATCGGCGTGTGGGTGACAGCGGGCGTCCGGTGCGCCCCGCCGCAGAACCGCCCGACGCCGCAAGAGCGAGATAACTGCTTCCCCTACCTGCAGCGGGAGCTGCGATTACTCCCGGATGTGCGGGCCTTCCTGGCCCTGGGGGGGTTTGCTTACGAAGTGTGTTGCCGCCTGCTGGGTGTACGGCCGCGGCCACCCTTCGGGCACGGAGTGGAGGTGCCCGCCGGCGGGGGAAGGACGATTGTCTGCTCCTACCATCCGAGCCAGCAGAATACGTTCACCGGCCGCCTCACCGAGGCCATGCTCGACGCCGCCGTGAACCGCGCCTGGGAGCTGGCCAATAACGGTGCTTGAAGCAAAAAAAGGTCCTGACCCGCTGGGCCAGGGCCTTGTATTGCGGCGGCTGGGAGAGGATCAACCTCTCCCAGCCGGCCACAGTTTGACGATTAGCTACTAGCTGGAAAGGCCGCTAGGAACTGGAGGGGAACAGCTGGCTCTGGGTCATGGGCTTGTTCAGGGTCTCCGCGTTCTTCGCCCCGACGATGCTCGTCACCTGGCTGGTGAACGCAGAAGCGGCCGCCGAGGCCGACATCGACCCACCCATGACGTCACCCGTGAGCTGCTGGATCACGTACGACACCTTGGAGTAGATCGGGTAGGCGGGCCGGAAGTACCCGTGAGGCAGCAGCGACAGGGCGAAGGACAGGTCGGGGATGCTGCTCGAGTACGAAGGCACCGTGGCCGAGTCGACGCGTGCCGTCAGCTCGCTCCAGTCTTTGCCGATGGCGGCGTCGTTCTGCTTGTTCACGGCCTGCTGGATGAAGTCCCAGGCCAGGCTGGGGTTCTTTGAGTGCTTGCTGATCGACAGCGCCCATCCTCCTGAGAGGGTCGTGTAGCCGGGCGCCTGGCCGTTCATCGTCGGCATCGGCGTGTAGGCCATGACCTTCTGCCAGTTGGGGAAGGTGCCGTTGACCCAGTTCTGGGCCACCCAGTCGCCGTCAAGGTCGACGGCGAGCTCGCCCTTGGGCAGCAAGGTGCCGGACACGGTACCGCCCCAGGTCCCGGTCTGGGACTCGGACATGCTCGGCCCGAGGCCTTTCCCGTAGACGTTCTGGTACATCTGGAAGGCGTCCTTCAGGCCCGGGTCGTTCACGACCCACTTGCCGTTGCTGTAGTCGTACAGAGTCCAGCCGGTGCCGTAGAGGAGCATCTCGAAGCCCTGCATGGTCGACCCCTCACCCGAAGGGACGCCGCCGTAGATGTTCATCGGGATGACGCTCGGCTCCTTGGCGTGGATGGTCTCGAGGGCGGTGAGGATCTGCGCCCACGTCTTGGGGTGCCACGGCGTAGGAATGCCGGCCTTCTGGAAGATGTTCTTGTTGTACCAGAGGAACCGGTCATCCGTGGCGTAGGGGATGCCCCAGACCTGTCCGCCATAGGTGGTGACGTCCTTCATGGCGCCCTTGAACTGCGCCCATCCGGGCCAGCTGCTGACGTACTTCGTCAACGGCAGCAGGTAGCCCGCCGCCGAGTCGGCCGAGATGAGGAACGTGTCTTCCATCACGATGTCCGGAGACGTCGAGGCAGAGCTCTGCATCAGGTCGATCTTGGTGTAGTAGTCGTTCTCTGACGCCTTGACATCGTCGAGCACCACCTTGACACCGGGGTGGTCCTTTTCGTACTGCGGGATAATGGAGTTAAGCCAGTTGCCCATGGCGTTGACGACGCCGGGGCTCGGCAGGTAGTCGTAAGCGATCGTAATGGTATTGGCGGTGGAGGCCGACGCGCTCGACACGCCGGCATAGCCGACGACCGTGAGGAGTGTCGTGGCCGACGTCGCTACGGCGACGACGCTGCGGAGCTTTTTGCGGCCCCCTAGTTGTCTTGCCTTCATTTGCTTCCTTTCTGTTTCTGTTTTGTGTGGCGGGGGAACTATGCCAGCGCAATCGGGACTTTGCAATTCGTCCAGTGCAGTTGGGGCTTTATCCTTTGAATGCACCGCTGGTGAAGGACCCGCCGAACCGTCCTCCAGTAAAGACGTAGAGCACCGCCGGCGGGATGCAGTAAAGAATCGAAAATGCGGCCAACCGCCCGTACTCGACCTGGCCGTAGCTGCCGAAGAACTGATAAATGGTCACTGCGATGGGCAGTTTCGCGGTGGAGCTCAACAGAATGAACGGGAGGTAGAAGTTGGCCCACCCGGTGATGAAGTTGAGCAGGAAGACTACCAGCAGGCCGGTGCTCATAATCGGCAGGACGACGCGGACGTAACCCGTGAAGCGGTTGGCGCCGTCCATCCAGGCCGCTTCCTCGAGCGCCGGGTCGACGTTGTCGACGAACGTTTTCATCAGCCAGATGCTGATCGGGGTGGCGAAAGCGGCCATGAGCAGCGTGACCCAGAGCGAAGAGTCCAGCCAGTTGAAGCCGCGGAAAAACTCGAACAGGGGGACTATGAGGGCGGTCACCGGGACGCCGGTGACGAACAATACCCCCAGCAAGAACCCGATCCGGCCCCGGAACTTGAACCGTGACAGCGGGTAGGCGGCGATGGCGCCGAGGACGAGGGCGATCAGTGCGCTGCCTCCGGCCAGGATGAAACCATTGGCCACGGCCGTCCCGAAGCCGGTCCCCGATGCCATGACCGAGGTGAAGTTCGACACCGTCGGGTGCGTGGGCACTGCGAAACTGACCGTGGCACTGCCGTTGAAGGCGCTGGCCACCAGTACGAAAAGAGGCAGCCCGAAGAAACAGAATGCGACTATGAAAATGGCCGCCTTGGGGATCCGTTTGCGGGTGCCGCGCAAAGTCCCGCGCCAGGCCCCTACGAGCATGGGGCCCGACGGTCCGGGCGGGTCGTTCCGCGTGGGTGCCGTCATCGTGCTCATGGCAATTTTTCCCGCCTTTCGTGCAGGATCCGGGTGAAAGTCCCTCTCATATCACTTGGCCCCTTTCAAGTCCCTGGCGCCCACTTTCACGTAGAAATAGGCCAGGCCACAGGCCAATAACAACAGGACCAGCGATACAGCCGTGCCGTACCCAAGCTCATAAAAAGAGAAAGACGTCTGGTACGTGTAGACGGGCAGCACGTTCGTCTGGTTGTTCGGGCCGCCGCCGGTGAGCACGAAGATCAATGTGAAGTCGGCCAGGGTAAAAAGGGTGGTGAGGGCCAGCACGGTCGCCACCGCGGTACGGATGAGCGGCAGCCGCACAAAGCGGATTATGCCCCATTCGCCCGCACCGTCGAGCTTGGCCGACTCGATGAGCTCCGTGGGCACGGCCTGCAGCGCCGCTCCCAGTACCAGTACCGAAAAGGCCATCCCCCGCCATGCATTGGCCACGACCAGCGAGAGCATGGCGTGCCCGTACAGGAACGAAACCGGTGCCACCCCGACGAAACCGAGCAGGATATTGGCCAATCCTTTCGGGGTGGACAGGAAACCGCTCCAGATAAAGGCCACCACTATTTCGGGGATTATCCAGGCCAGGACCATGAGAGACATCAAGACCGACCGGGCCACCCGCCCGAGTCGTTCTATGAACACCGCCATCAGGAACCCGACCATGACCTGGCCGATGATGGCCGACCCGACCAGGTACTCGGCTGACGCCTTCAGTCCCTGCCAGAAAGCCGAGCTCGAGAACATGGTGGTGTAGTTCTGCACTCCGACAAAGCTCGAGTGGGCGGCGTCCGGGCCGGTCAGGCCGAGGTTGGTAAAGGAGAGGTAAATCGCCTTGACCACCGGTACGCCGAGGAAAAATGCCATATAGGCTGTCGGGATCCCGAGCAGCACAAGTACGAGTACTCGCTGCCGGCGGCGTTTTTTCTCTTCGGTCCGGCTCCCCGTGCTCTGACGCAGGCCCGGTGCGGTTACGGCCGGCGGGGCCATCGTCTCAGTAGCGATCGACTGGGTCATTGGTTCAACCTAGCCAGGACCTGTTGACGTTGTGTGCCGGCAACGGGGCTTTCGTCGAACGGTGTGGCCAGCACCATGGCCGCTGCTCCTTGAGCCCACGTGGTGTCCTCCCAGGAGTCGATCTCAACGGGCACAGTGCGTGCCCACTCGGGTGTTTGGTCTCGAAGCGTCACCAGGAACGGCTTCTCCCAGTGGCGCCATGCGATGGTACCCTCCCCCGCCACCAGCAACACTTCAGGGTCGAGGACGGCGAGCACCCCGGCCAGGAAAGAGCCCAAAGTCCTGGCCGCCCGCCTGTAAACGGCGACCGCCCCTCGGTCCCCGGCATCGGCCAGGGCAGCCAGGCGGTCCAGGCCCTCGTCAGCCGCCAGTGCGCCGGAGCTCTGTCCGGCTCTGACCAGGCCGTCTTCGCCCGCAAAGGCCTCGAGGCACCCACGGTTGCCGCACGTGCAGAACGGCCCTCTCGGGTCCACCACGAGGTGGCCGACCTCACCTGCGCTCCCATGTGGGCCCCGTCTTACCGTCCCGTCCGTCACCCAGGCAAAACCGACGCCACGGCCGATCGTCACCACGGCGAACGTGTCCCGGGTGCGCCCCAAGCCGTACAGACATTCGCCAAAGGCCAATGCCTTGACGCCATTTTCGACAAGTATCGGTACACCGAGCATCGCTCGCAAATGGCCGCCGAGCGGGACCCGTCCCCAGCCGAGGGCGCTAACATCGACATTGCCGAGGTCTGGCCGGTCGACGACGCCGGGCACGCATATCCCAACCCCGAGCAGCGGGACATCTTCGGTTCTGGCGAACTCCCGCAAGTACGTGCCACAGCGGTCGACGACGAACGGCTCCCGGGCATCGATCGGCTCCACCGCCGACGCCATTACCCGCCCGTCCAGGCGCACCTTGACCATTGTCAGCTTGTCGAGGGTGATCTTTGCTCCGATGGCGCTGCCGGCATCTCCGACCAGCCCGAGGCGATGGCCCGGGCGTCCGCCGGTCGAGGGCCCGAAGTCGAGCTCTTCGACCAGGCGCTGCTTGATCAGCCGTCCAATAACCTGACCAACAGCGGCGGGACTGAGCCCGAGCTCACGTGCTATGGCGGCCCGGGACATGGGCCCATGCCGCCCGAGCGCGGCCAGCACCGCGGTGCGTGTCAAATCAGCACGGCCGAGCTTCGACCCCCCCATACTGCCCCTTAGAATGTCTCTTAATAAAGCAACTAACTGAAGTGAGCTTAGATAGTCGCCAAATTATGGTCAAGTCAGGCCTCATACCGCCTGACAAGGGCCGTCCGGCCTCCTGTGGCCGCGCACCACTATGGCCGACGGTTGTCTTATCGTCTTCATCACCCCCGTCCGGGGAGCCCAACCTTTTGTCATTAAGCCTAAGGCGTGAGCTTGGTTTGTTGGTACCGCCCGGCAGCGGCGGCCCTCGCAGCCGTGCCGTCCGATTACCACCGTCGGGCGACTACTGCGCCATAGCTTTGGCACCGCCGTTGGCGCTCGTGGGTACGCCTATTCGTGGCGAGTACGCAGCCGCCGACGCTTGACGCTTTCAGCGCGAGAGTACGCACCAAAGGTGGCGGTGCCGGGCGGACGCCGGTCACCGCGAGCGGGAGTTGGCACCGGACGAGCGCCGCCTCTCTACTTCGTTCGTCTCGAGCACGCCTCCCCTCCGGAGCGGCTACAGGCCTGCCGCCGCCAGTGCCGCTGGGCCGGCTCGGTGGCGTGCGGCATACTTCAGGGCATGGCCGGTCGAAAATGGGTTTCGTCTGGTTCGCCGTTCGAGGAGCCGGTCGGCTACAGCCGGGCCACCCGTGTCGGTGACCGCGTTATCGTCTCCGGGACGGCCCCGGTCTGGCCCGACGGCTCCTGCCCGGAAGATGCCGGCGCCCAGGCCCGCCGTTGCGTCGAGATCGTCGAAGCCGCCCTTTCTCAACTGGGGGCGAGCCTGACCGACGTCGTGAGGACGCGAGTCTTCATTACGTCGGCGGCTGATGCCGAAGCGATCGGATCGGTGCATGGGGAGTTTTTCCGCTCCACCCGTCCGGCGACGAGCATGGTCGTTGTGGCCGGCCTCCTCGACCCGCGCTGGAAGGTGGAGGTCGAGGCGGAGGCAGTGATCACCGGCTAGGGCGTCCGGTGCACGAAGCGCTGTGGTACGCCAGCCTGCGTTCTTGTCCAAAGGGCGGGCCTAGCTCGGCCCAGCCCGAAAGGCGGGGTCTTATCCAGAGGGCGGGCTGCCGCCCAGCAGGGCATAGAGCTCCGCCATCGGCGCCGTCTGGTTGACGAGCGACTCGCCGCCGTTGGGATCGGGGTCAGTGAACAGGCCCGTTACTTGCCGGTCTTGCGCCCAGGCGGTGTTGGCGTAGGACGCCGCCAGAGCCTGGTACGCAGAGTTGTGGTCCACCTGGGCCAAAGCGAACAGGTTGCGGAAGAAGATCGTGTTGAAGACATCGGGTTGCTGGTACAGCTCGTTATTGGAGCCGTAATACTGGACCGACGCGTTGGCCGTCTGGGTGGCCTGTTGCAAGTACGAAGATTGGCCTGTGATGTCGTAAAGCAACACGCCGGCACCGATCATTGTGCCCTGGTTGTAACTCCAGAGGGCGGTGTTGACCGTGCCCGCCGAGTCGAGGTGGTCATAGTACATGCCGCTCGGGGCGAGCAGGCAGGTACGTACCCAGTTGTACATTTGCTCGGCCCACGTGAGGTAATAATTGTCACCGGTTGCCTGGTAAATGAGCAGCCCGGCCTCGGCGTTTGGGCCGTTGGAAACGGTGTTGCGGGGCGAGCCGGCGGTGTCCTCCCAGAAAACCCCTCCGGGACAGGCGTCGGTCGTGGTCGTGTCCCAACCGGACACGACGTAATGGAACTCGTTTTCGGCTGTAGTCAGTGCTGCTTTATTGCCCGTCAGCTTGTAGGCGTACAGCAGGTCAAGGGTGACCCATGCGTTGTCGTCGTAGAAGGTCGTGCCGCCTGTCCCGAGCGGCGGTCCGACCGCGGAAGCATAAGCAGCAGGTTGAGCGGCTCCGGACGGCGTTGTCTCGTGCGCATCGAGATAGGCGCTCAGGCCCTGGAGGCGCGCCGCCAGGTCGGGGGCAAAGGTCCCCTGCTGGCCGGGCAGACCGTCGACGTAATCCGTGGCCGCGATGGCGCGAGGTACCCGCCACCCGCTGAGTCGGCTTTTTACCCCGGACCGTCCCTTTTCATGCCCGGTCCCCCCTTTGTTCCCGCGCCGCCCGGTGGCATGGGCCCGTGGTATCGGGCCTGTCTCCAGGAGAGCGGTGGCGGCTAACTTCGTCACTGCAGGTACGTCAAGCCTTACGGAGGATCCCAATGCACGACGACGTAGCGAAAACCGAGGCCCGCATCAAGAACGCGCTGGAACAAAGGCTGAGGCCCCGGGTCGTCGCCGAGAGGAAGGCTTGCTCGGTCTCTGCCTTTTTAGCCGGCG
>DATJUH010000089.1:0-16308 GCA_035502515.1 Acidimicrobiales bacterium | reverse complement strand
AGGCTCCGGTCCACCTGGGGGTGGTAGAGCTCCCGGACATCGAAGGTGCTCGCCGCGGCTGCTTCCTCGTCAACCACGGCCCCGTCGTCGCCCGTGGGGCCCTCGCCGGGCGCCTGGCCGCCCAGTAGCTCCTCGTCAGCCACGACGCGAGGCTATCCAGTGCTGCCGTGCCAGCTTGATGCGGGCGCGCTGAAAGCCTCGTCGTATACTCGGGCGCGTGCTGGTGGTCCAGGAGCGCCGCCGCTTTTACCGCGAGTCCATGACCGCATTTTTGCGTCGTCAGCTCAGGACAACGGCGGTTATGGATGGCGTGGCCGATGCGGCTGGGCTGCTGGCGGTGCCGGCGGACGGTCCGCTGGGCCAGGTTGTCATCGAGGCGGACGGGGTCCCGTGGGACGTGCCCGCCCTGGTGGCGTCCCTGCATGACAGGCATAGAGGAATAAAGGTCATCGGCCTGGCGGCATCGAGCCGGCCCGCCCTGTTGGAAGGAGTGTCGCTGCTCCCCCGTAGCACCACGCCCGACCAGGTGGCGAAGCTGGTCGAGCCGGGCGCGGACCGGCCGACGCCGTTCGTCCTCAGCATTGCCACCGGCAACGGCAGTGGCCCCCTTACCGATCAGCAACTACGCGTCCTCGCGCTGCTCAGCCTGGGCCTTACCGCTTCGGCTGTCGCCGCTCGCCTGGGCCTGTCCGAGAGGGGGGTGGCCAAGTCGAAGACGGCCATATTCACCAAGCTGGGCGTTCAGAGCCAGGCGCAGGCAGTGGCGACGGCGGTGGCCACTGGCCTGCTCGGCCCGTCCGCCGGCCTCTCCCACCCGTCCAACGGGCAGGCACACGCCGCCAACGTATGAAACGAGCCGTCTACCGGAGCCCGGCCGTACGGGCCAACGTCTACCGCAGCGACCTCCCGAAAGTGGTCACGGTCCACGACGACCGGGTCGTGGCCGCCGGGCTGCTGGAAGAGCTGGCCGGCCGGGCCGAAGTGGTGGCTGACAGCGCCTACGGTGCGGCCGCACTGCGGCTGGCGGACCTGATCACCCCCGACGTAGTGGTGGCCGGGGAACTTCTCGGTGACGGCTTGATCGACCACTTCCTGGCTGACCTGGTCCGGGTGGGGGCGCGAGTTCTGCTCCTGGCGGACGAGCTGCACGCCGACCGTGCTCTCGAGCTCGTGGGCCGGGGCTTGTCCGGAGTATGCAGCACCGACCAGGGCCTGTCCGAGGTAGCAGCGGCCGTACTCGACGTCGCCGCCGGAGGGGTCTCGTTGCCGCCGATGGTCGCCGCGGCGGTGGTCACCCAATGGCGCTCGGGATGGCGGGGGACCGGTTCAGGCCTCGACAAGGATCTCACGCTGCGAGAGATGGAGGTGCTCAACGCCATGGCGGACGGCCTCTCCACCAAAGCCAGCGCCCGTCTCCTGGGGGTGGCCGTAAAAACCGTCGAAAACCACAAGACCAGGGTGTTCGCCAAGCTCGGCGTCCACAGCCAGGCGCAACTCATCGCCGAACGAGCTTCTCCGCGCTGATGCTTGCTTTACGCTTAACCGATCATGTCGCCCGACACTAACGACCGGCCGGCCGAGCCGGGCTTCTCCGCTGACGAGCGGCTCAGCCTCGACTCGGAACGCGCCGTATGGAGAGAAGTGGGCGACGAGATCGTCATCCTCGATGTCCCGACCGCCACCTACCTGACGCTGAACTCGTCGGCGGTCACGCTCTGGAAGCACCTCGAAGAGGGCGCCACCCCCTCCGAGCTGTCGGCCGAGCTCGTCGCCACTTATGAGATCGGCGAAGACAAAGCGGCCCAGGACGTCCAGCGCTTTCTCGGCGCGCTGAAGGAGCGGTCGTTGATCCTGCCCGCTCCATGAGCCGAGACCTTGGGAGGCACTTGTGCGCGCGGGGGTAACGATAAGAGCACCGGGCGCGCCAAAGCCCCGACGGCCAAAGGCGAACGGGGTGTCCGAGACGGCGACGTTTGTAGCCGGTACAGGTGAGGCCGGGGCCTGGGCGGCCAGGACATGGGCAGCCGGCCCCAACCCGCTCGGCCTCACCGAGCTCGACGTCGCCAGCGGCGTCGTGCTCGGGACGGTCGAGGTACCCCTATGGCCCGAAGTCACGGGCCGGCCCCTGGACGTGCTGTTCGATGAGGCCCGCAAGATCCTCGAGCGGGGCCGGTGCGTCGTGGCGTTCTCGGGCGGGAGGGACTCGTCAGCGGTTCTCGCCACCCTGTTGCACGTAGCCCGCCGGGACGGGTTCGACGAGCCCCTAGCCCTCACCGCTCGCTGGCCCGGCGACGCCCAATCCGACGAGTCCGCGTGGCAGGAGCAC
This sequence comes from Acidimicrobiales bacterium, assembly GCA_035502515.1. Classification (GTDB taxonomy): domain Bacteria; phylum Actinomycetota; class Acidimicrobiia; order Acidimicrobiales; family Palsa-688; genus Fen-671. The sequence goes on along the minus strand of DATJUH010000089.1, from coordinate 13,982 downwards.
GTGGCCCGTGAGCTCGGCGTCAGGCGCTGGGAGGTCATCACGCCCGGGGCCGACTTCGACCTGCTGGGCCCGCTCTCCACCGGGTTGCTCCGCCACCACGGGCTGTTGTGGCCGGCCCCGATGGCGGCACTGACCCCGATGATCGAGGCGGCCGGGGACGGCGTTTTCGTGTCCGGGCAGGGAGGGGACGAGGTCTTTGGGACCTGGACGACGGCCGCGGCCTGGGCCAGTGCTCGAAAAGGGCGTCACCTGCGCTGGTCCTGGCGGCCACTGGCGGCGGCGGCGTTGCCTCGGGCGGTCCGTTTGCAGCGCGCCGTCCGCCGGGCGAAGCCCTATCAAAGCTGGTTGACGCCAGAAGCCAGCCACGTCCAGCAAGAAGCTCTGGCCCGGGAAGCCGTCAACGTCGCCCCACTGTGGTGGCCGAGCTACCTCCGGGAGGTAAACGCCGAACGTGGCTTGCGCCTCGGCGGGCAAGCTCAGGCTGCCCTGTGTGCGGCCAGGGGCGGCTCATTCGCGGCGCCGTTGCTTGCGCCGGCGTTTCTGTCCGCACTGGCGGTGGGGGGCGGGCGGCTGGGGTTCGGGGACCGGACAGACGCCATGAGGGCGGTTTTCTCTCCATTGCTGAGCGACGCCATTTTGACGCGGCGCTCAAAGGCGACCTTCGGAGACGTGTTCTGGGGGCCCGCCAGCCGTCGGTTCGCACAGGACTGGGATGGCGCCGGCCTCGACCGCCGCTGGGTCGACGCCGATGCATTGAAGGCAGCCTGGGCTGAGCCACGGCCGGTGTACGGCGCCGCCCTCCCGCTGCAGGCGGCGTGGCTATCGGTACAACACCGGGGCACGCCCGCCGGTACCCCTGGGGGGGTCCTCCCCCTGTCAGGCAACGGCGAAGCTCCTTAGAGTGGAACCTGGGCCCGCAAGGCAAGTGGGCTCTCTTGTCCGACCAAATCGAGGAGGCGATGTGACCGACAAGGAATACGAGGAGCCGGAGATACGCGTACTTGGCGAAGTAACCGACCTCACCCAGATGTCAAAGCCGGGCATTTTCTTCGACTTTCCATTCTCGAGTGAGGGCAACACCACTCCGTTCCCGCACCGTCATCACCACCACATGAGCTGAAAAAGCTCCCGCTTTGGACTGGCGCTGGCCCTGCCAGCGCCGCCAAACTTGTGGCGCGTGACCATTTATCGCTGCGCCGGCCTGCTCATCGCTTCGCCTCTGCAACTGGCGGCGCCCACGGTCAGTCCCAAGTTGGGCGTGGTCCCGGATGTGGAAGTGGTCGACGGCGGCGAACGGGTTGTCCCGCACGAGCGGCCTTCATCAGAAGTCGTGGCGGAGCGCGTTGTCAACGGCGATGCCTGGTACACATTTGGCCGTCGGGGGGACGTCGTAGTAGGCCGCTTTTACGGCTTGGCCGACTTCGAGATCGAGACCGCCGGGATGGATGGTGCAATGTGGCGGGTTACGTTTCATCTCGTCCCGGGCATGCCTATCGAACTAATAGCGATCCTTATTACGGGGACAGTGGTGGCGTACCTCCTATCGGCAGACGGCCGGCTGGTGTTGCACGCCAGTGCCGTCGAGGTCGGTGGCCGATCGCTGGCGTTCGTCGGGCAGAGCGGCCAGGGAAAAACGACGATGGCCACGCTGATCTGTGCAGATGGCTACCCGCTTGTCGCCGACGACCTGCTACCCGTGAGCCCGAACGGGGGCGAGATAATGTCCGTACCGGTCGGGACCGAACTTCGCGTACGCGAAAAAGTCGAGGCACTGTTGGAATGGTTCGATCCCGGGACCGCTCGCCGCCTCACGGTGGACGAGCGGCGGGCCGTGGCCGCCAAAACCACCACAGCCCCGGAGCTGCCACTGGCGTCGATTGTTGTGCCATGGCCCGATAGAGATGCGGACGCAGTCGATGCTCGCCGGCTGGGAGCGGGGGAAGCGGCCATGACTTTGGCCCGCTGTCAGAGGGTCGAAGGCTGGTCTTCGGCGGCAGTACTCCGAGCGCAATTCGATGCGATCAGTGCTGTCGTGGCATCAGTGCCCGTCCTGGTGATGCACGTGCCATGGGGGCCTCCTTTCCGCAAAACCTTGGCCCACGAAGTGCTTTTGGCCGCCGGCTTGGCGCCGGCTGCCTGAGCACTCATTTAGCCCTGAACGACCGGCTCTCTATTACGCCGGCTCTCTACAAGGGCACCTCTCTATTAGGACGGTACAGGCCTGTGCCGGTGAGGTTCATTAACGCTCGAAGAACTTCCCGGATGCAGATGGGCGAATTGTCCGAATCGAGGGGATTTGTCCGAGTGTTGCAGCCTGTCAGTGCTGTTTGCCGGCGCCGGGCCCGGCGCCGGCTTGAGGAGGGAAAAGGGCCCTTTCTACAAGGGCAAAGATTATGTGCCCGGCCACCAGCTGGAGCTCCTGTACCTTGCCCGTCTCCGTAGCCGGCATGGCCAGCACGTAGTCGGCCTGGCTCATATCACGCGGGTCACGACCTGTTAATGCGACTGTAACGAGATGGCCCGACCGAGCCGCGCCCAACGCCTCGACGACGTTTTTCGACCGGCCCGATGTCGAGATCCCGAACAGCACATCACCTGGGCGGCCGAGAGCTTGCACCTGGCGGCTGAAAACGCTCTCGTAGCTGTAGTCATTGCCGATGGCGGTCAAGATTGACGTGTCAACAGTGAGGGCAATTCCGGCCGCCGGGCTGCGGTCGTAGTTCTGACGGCCAACGAGCTCAGCGGCGAGGTGCTGAGCGTCTGCCGCGGAGCCTCCATTGCCGCAGAACAGGACCTTCCCTCCGTGCTGGAGGCATCCCACAACGGCCCCGGCCACTTCCGCCATGGCCGCCACATTGGCTTCGGATGCCAGTTCGTTCAAGCTTTGCTGTAGCTTGGCGACTTCAGCGGCGGCGAACCCGTGTGCGCCTTCCCCCAACGCGGGAGGGACGAAGGATGCCTCCGTCTGGCGGAAGTCAATATCACTCTGCAAAAGGATGCCTCCTTGCTGGCCAAGCTCGTTTTCCAGACCGTTGCCCCCGACTGGCAGATGGCCCCGTTTGGGGTGGCCCGAAAAGGGTATACCCCTTGCGGCTGGAGCGACACAAGGCGAGGAGTTACTCCCTGACTCTGGAGCTTGAGTACCCCAATAGAAACCAACGTGATGATCGTTCGTCCATAGGACAATCGAGGCCAAGGACGGACAGCGAGAAGGGTCGTAGCACGATAGGCCCGGCCCAAATTACGCTAATGTCAGTTCGCCTCGACAACCTGTCCGAGGAGGAGGCCGCTGACTATGTGGTTTCAGCCGCCCAGCGTGGCAGAGGTGGACGGCTCGTAAACCCGAATGTGGACGTTATGCGGCAAGTGGCCACGGACCGTAGTCTTCGCCCTCTTTTGCTGAGTGCCGACCTGGTTTTGCCGGACGGGATGCCGTTGTTGTGGGCGGCCCGCCTTCAGGGCAGCCCTCTCAAACAACGTGTGCCTGTATCCGAAGCCATCAACACTCTGTGTGTCAAAGCGTCGGAGAAAGGGATAGGAGTTTTCTTGCTCGGGGGCTCGCCGGGCACGGCTGAGCGAGCGGCCACGGTGCTGACGGACCGGTGCCCTGACCTCACGGTGAGCTATCTCTGCCCTCCATTCGGCTTCGAGGACGACGAAACGGAAATGGCGGGTATCTTCCGCGCCCTGGAGAGTGCCCAGCCCGGCATCGTTTTTTGTGCCTTCGGCTTTCCCAAACAGGAACGGCTTATGCGCGTCTTGAGCGACCGCTTCCCGGCGGCCTGGTTCGTCGGGTCGGGCGGGACGTTCAGCATGATCGCCGGCGACACGCCGAAAGCGCCCCCGTGGATGAGGAATAGCGGGCTGGAGTGGCTCCACCGTTTACGTCTGGAGCCGCGCCGACTTTTCGAAAGGTACATAGTGCGTGACCTGCCGTTCGCCTGCCGGATGCTCGCCTCGAGCGCCGTCACCAGGGTCGTTGGCCCGCGAACGGCCGGTTATGCCGGCATCGCCGAGGAGCCGGGAAATTGAGGGCGCCTCTCGACCTGCGGACCATCGACCTACCGGAGCAGGAAGAGACCAGGGGAATTGTCCGGGCCAGGACCCCCCTGCGGATAAGTTTTGCCGGGGGTGGGACTGACGTGCCGCCGTTCCCAGAGACAGAGGGTGGCGCGGTCCTCAGCGCCACCATCGACCGTTATGTCCTCGGGTCGCTCGCCGTACACAGCGACAGCCATCTGCGCATCGAGTCCCGCGACTATGGCGTGAGCCTGCAGTTGGCGCCCGATGAAGGTTTCGAACTCGACGGCAACCTCGACCTGGTGAAGGCTGTCCTGCGCCGAGGCTGGCGCGACGGCCCCAACGGGTACGGGATAATCCTTTCCACGTCTGCGCCGCCGGGGTCCGGCCTGGGTGCTTCTTCAGCCATGGTCGTCACCGTGGTGGCCATGCTGAACGAGTACTACGGGATGCCGATGGGTGAGTACGAGGTCGCCCACCTGGCCTCCGTGATCGAACGTGAGGACATGAAAATAGCCGGCGGCCTGCAGGACTATTATGCGGCCGCCTTCGGTGGTTTCAACTACATCGAGTTCGGCGAGCAGGTCGTCGTCAACCCGCTGAGGGTGCGCGACTACATCATCGGCGAGCTCGAGATGAACCTGGTGCTGTGCTTCACGGGCGGTACCCGCCGGTCCGACCACATCATCTCCGACCAGATGGAGCGGTACACCCGCTCTGAAGCCGATGCATTGCACGGCCTCCGGGAGCAGAAAGAGCTGGCGCTGGCCATGAAAGCCGCCTTGTTGAAGGGGAAGCTGGACGACTTCGGCTGGCTCCTGGGGCAGGCGTGGGAGGCCAAGAAAAAGATGTCACCTCGGATCGCCACTCCCGTGATCGACGAGATTTACGAAGTAGCCCGGCAAAACGGCGCCGCCGGTGGCAAGGTAACCGGAGCCGGGGGCGGCGGTTTCATGCTGCTCTACGTCGACTTCGAGAACCGGCCCAGGGTAGCTGACGCGTTGCAACGACTTGGGGTGACTGCCACCGGTTTCTCGTTCGCACCACTAGGCGTGCGGGCCTGGAAGCGCTAGACAGACCCACTAACCTCGGACCTGTCCGCCATGGAAGCGCTCGATGCCGTCTTCCTCGACCGGGACGGGACGATTAATGTAAAGGCCCCGGACGGGCAGTACATCTCCTCTCCTTCGCAGCTGCAGCTCATCCCGGGAGCAGGGGAGGCGGTAAGGGCTTTGAACGACGCCGGTTTGCTGGTGCTAGTGGTAACCAACCAGCGAGGGGTGGCTTTTTTGAAAATGAGCTTGAGCGATGTCCACGAAGTGCACCGGGACCTCGAAGCCCGTCTTCGCCGTTTTGGCGCCCACGTGGACAAGTTTTACGTCTGCCCTCACGCTGACGAGAGCTGTGGCTGTCGCAAACCGGCGCCAGGACTGCTGCTCCAGGCGAGCCGCGATTACCGCGGCCTTCGTTTGGAGCGGACCGTCATGATCGGCGACAGCGAAAGCGATGTCCAGGCCGCCATCTCGGTAGGGGCTTATGCAGTGAGGCTGGGGCCGGAAGGGACGGTGTCGGCGACGCGCCAGCTGTTCCCTGATCTGGCCTCGGCCGTGACGGCCCTTCTTGGCCCGGCCCAAAGCCGGCCCGCCTACCCGCATCCCCTGTTCACCGCCCCGGAGTGACGAGTTTCGAAAACATTAATTGTTGCCGACGAGGTGATAAGGATGAGCCCGCCACGGGTACATTCAAAGCGCCTCTCGAACCGCAATCCCTCTAATAGTTACACGTGTGTAAAGAGGTTGTCGGTGCTCAATATTTTTGAACTATGAAGGTTGCGTGAAGAGAATTTGATCATCCTGTGAAGACTGTTTGATGATCTTGTGAAGAATTACCCCGGACCCGGGAGTTCGAAACATGAATTTCCAATTGATTTTCTATGGTTTTTCATCTCGGGTGCGCTGGTCGCGCCGTAGGCTGCCTCACTGATGGCGGACGTGACCTCTTCGCGCTCGAGTACTTTCGGGCTCGACCTGGACCTGAGCGAGGCTGACAGCCGGTCGGTCGACCTGACGCTGTCACCTCCGGACGTACCGGCCGCCAGCCCCGTCTCGCCTGTCCGGCGGGGGCAGTCGCTGGTCGTCATCACCGACGCCGTCAGCCTGGCCGTTGCCTTCGCCATCGGGGCACTGGCCCGCCAGCCGTTCGGACGCCGTGAAGGGCCTCCGTTCGGCGTGAGCCTCGCTCATGAACTGCCTTTTGTCTTGCTGTACATCGTCGCCCTGGCTGCTTATGGCCTTTACCGGCGCGACGGCCGGCGCCTGCGGCCAAGCTCCTTCATGGACATCGGTCCCCGTGGTCATGCGCTCGCTCTGGGCGCGATATTGACGCTGGCCGCGTCCGCCGCCGCTCACAGGGTCGCCGGTCTCCCGAAGATCGGCTGGGTGGAGGTGGTCTTCATGACCGCCCCCGCTGTTGTCCTGGTCCCCATGGGCCGTGGCCTTGTCTCGTTTACGTTGAGGGGCCATGACGCCCAGAAATCCCGCGTCATTATCGTCGGCTCGGGAGTGGTGGCCACATCGTTGGCGGGGAGGATGAGACGCTTTCCCGATATCAGGTTGCTGGGTTTCGTGGACGACGACCCCCACCTGCCCGACGCCGAGCTGCTCAGCACTTACCTCGGGCCGATCTCCAGCCTCCCGTCGGTGTGCCGGACGATGCAAGTCGACCGGGTCCTGGTGGCCTTTTCCAGGAGCACCCCCACCTCCGTTACCGAGGTGCTCCGCCAGCTCCCACCCTCAGTGCGCATCAGCGTCGTCCCCCGCCTTTTCGAGCTGGTGACGTGGCAGTCCCAGATGGAAGAACTGCACGGCCTGACCGTCATGGACGTCGCCCCGCCACGGCTCGGTTTGTTGAACCGCACCGCCAAACGTTCTCTGGACATAGTGGCCAGTGCCGCGTTGCTGCTGGTGTCGCTGCCGGCGATGGCCGTTATTGCCGTCGCCATCAAGTTGACATCTCCCGGCCCGGTGCTCTTCGTGCAAGACCGGGTGGGTTACAAGGGCGCCACTTTCAAGATGATCAAGTTCCGGACCATGCAAGTGGGAGCGGACGTCGTGAAACTGGACCTGAGGGCGCACAATGACGTTGATGGTCCTCTCTTCAAGCTTCACAACGACCACCGGGTCACGGCGGTCGGCCGCTTCCTGCGCAAGACGAGCCTCGACGAGTTGCCGCAGCTTCTGAATGTGCTGGTCGGCAACATGTCCCTTGTCGGGCCGAGGCCGTTTGTGCCCGATGAGTCCGCGGGCATCGACGGCTGGGCGACGCGCCGCTTTGAGGTCCGCCCCGGGATGACAGGTCTTTGGCAGACGTCGGGTCGCAACGACTTGCCGTTCGAGGAACTCCGGCAACTGGATTATGCCTACGTAGCATCCTGGTCACTTTGGTGGGACCTGAAGATCCTGTGGCATACGCCGGGGAGCGTGCTCCACAAGCACGGGGCTTATTGAGCCACTCGTCCCCTCCGGCCGGCCTAAACCACTAGGCCCGCGGCCGTCTCCGATGTCGTGCCGTAGGGAGCCGTAGCCATGGCGTACCTGTCCTCTTCGCTGGGTGCCAGGTACTGGCGCGCCCGCCTCGGCAGGTGGCCTGCCCTTGCTCGTAGAAGGGCCTCGGAAGGCTACACGGTGCTTGTCCCGGTGCCCGGGGACCTGCCCGTCTTCCTGCGCACGGCGCTGGCAGTGGTCAAGCACCAGCAGGCGCGGCACCGGGTCGAAACCCTGGTCATCCCGGACGCCGTCACGTCCGCCGTGCGCAGGATCGTCAAGGAAGCCGGCGACAACTGGCCTGGTCCACTACGGTTGCAGGCTTTTCCCGTCCCAGAACGCTGGGCCTTGCCCCGGCTCAACAACCCGGGCCGGAACCATGCCTTGCAGCTGATAACCGGTACGGCCCACTCGAGGGCGTCACATATCGTGCTCCATGACGCCGACCTGTTCCTCATGGAGCCCGACATCCTCGACCGGCAATACCTGGCCTGTGAACAGCGCGGGCTTGCCTGTCTTGGTGTGAGCCCGGTGTGGGACCCTTGGTTTGCCGAGCACCACAAACAGCTGGCTGCCACGTGGGAGCTCTGTGCCCGGGTGGACTGGTTGACGAGCTTCGTCCCGGCCTTGCATATGGCCCACGAAAACGAGCTGTTCGGCGAACGGCACCTCTTCGACACCACCCTTTACCCCCAGGCCATCACAGACCCCGGCCTGATCGGTGTTGAGCCCACCGCTGATATCGTACATTTCAATTATGTGATTTCTCATTATCGCCACTTTCTCCGCAATACTGCGGACGGCTTTCCGGATAACAGGTTCTTGCTGCTGTTCGTCCGGACCCTGGTCGACGTCTTCGATGAGCCGAGCAGCAGCCGCTATCGGCTTCCGTCATTGGCCGAACTGGGCTCGTACCTGGACCGCACCGACGCAGCCGTAGCCTTTCCGTCCGCCCCTGAGGGCGGCGAAAAGTACCGCCACTTCCGTGAGCGCCTGGAGCGCATTCTTTCCGGCCCGTGGGCCGAAGCCGGGCAGTGCCGATCCGCCCTCGACCAGTTGAAGCCCTTCGACGACTACTACCTGGCGGATGTGTACTAGCGATATCATGAGCCGCGGGAGCAGATTATGAGTGATGGCGAAGCCCGTTCACGTGCCGGCGGCGACAGGTTCGAGATGTACGCCCGGCAGCTCGAAAGGAGTAACTGGTCTCCGGCCAAGGAGATGAGCAGTTCGTTACCACCTATGACTGCCCGGGTGAAACTGGAGCATATGCTCGTCCCGAAACCTTTGCGCCACCGGCTCAAGACGGCCGTCACCGCCGCCGTACGGCCACTGGAGCGGCGGCGCGCCGCCGTTCTCCTGACGTCGGGTACCGGTCTGAAGCTCCACCTCGGCTGCGGGGGCAATCGCATCGATGGCTGGGTCAACATTGACCTCGTGGGCACGGCGGCGGACCTGCCGTGGGATATGAGGCACCCGTTGCCTTTTCCCGAGAACTCGGTCACGGCCATTTTCCATGAGCACTTGCTCGAACATTTGCCGTTCCCGGCCGCAACCATGTTCCTGCGCGAATGTCATCGGGTGCTTCAGCCGGGCGGCGTGCTCCGCGTCGCCGTACCGGACTTCGGCCGCTTCGCTCGAGACTACGGGGGTGACCAGATCCTGCTCGAGTCCGTCCGCCCCGGGCGGCCGACGGCGCTCTTGGCCTTGTCCGAAATGGCTTTCTGTTATGACCACGAGTCCGCGTGGGACGAGGAGACGCTCGTGGCCCTGTTGCAAGAAGTCGGCTTCGAGGGAGCCAAAGGGCGCGAGTTCGGTGACTCGGCCCTGTCCCCGGCACCGGACCACTCGTGGAGAAGGGACGAAAGCCTCTACGTGGAGGCCGAGAAATAGCGCCCAGAAGGCTAACCCTGGGGCGGGGAAACGGCCTGCAGGCTCGACCAGGGCAGATCAGCCACTACCTTGTACTCGGGTAGGCCGTCCCAGCTGGCCGTTATCGGGTCGGTCCCGGGATTACCCTCCTCGGCCCAGTCGCTCGTCTGCTCGGACTGCAGCATAACGGCGCCCGCAAAATCAGTTACGACGGCACCGTAGCGTTGCAGCGCCTTGAATACCATCTGGGCGAAAGGCGTGAGCCCGCCGGGCATCGGGATATCGACGGGCAGGCGGAACCACTGCCCTTCTGCCGGTTGCCCGGGGTCCGAGCCGCAGTCGTGACGGTCGGCCGGGTAGACGAACTCGTTGCAACGGGGGATCTGGATGGCGATGGCGTGGTCGATCTGGCCGGAGGCGACGTCGGCTTCGGTGATCGCCGTAGCCAGGTAGCTGATGCCGGTGGCCGACATCCCATAGGGCGACGGGAAGACGCCGGTCGAGTCGGCCATGTCGAGCTTGCCGCCCCAACAGGCCGAATATGTGCCGTCAGCGTTTTTGGTTGCCCTCCATAGCTCCCAGTCCGTCTCTGTGCTGGGCTGGTACACAATAAGCGGGTTATCACTCGAGCCGTTCAAAGTGGCATACGAAGGGATCGGGATCTGGCTTCCTGTGTCGCTGAGGAAGTTGTTGCACCCGGGTAAGACCGACACCTGTACGCCTGGTTGATTGGCCGGCACCCGGTAGATAGGCAGGCTGTTGACGCCGACCGAACCATAATCCTGGGTGTAGTCGGAGACGATGTCGGAGGCGAATTCGGAAGAAGTGGGCACTAGCGGCCAGTCGGACACATCAGGCTTGGAAAAAATGCTTTTCGGCCACAGCGTGGCGGGAGCGGCAAAAGTGGTGCGGCGGTAGTTCACTGTGGTCGAGGTAGTGCCCGTCGTGGCCGGCGACGCCGGCCGGGTCGACGGGGTCGGCCGAGTCGACGAAGGAGGGCTGCCCGCCTTATGCGACGACCCGCAAGCAACGATCACGGATCCGGCAAGGAGCACGGCACCGGCCGTGCCCAGAGCCCGGGCGAATGCTGTGCGCCCGTTGTAAAGCCCCCGTTGACCGCCGCCACGCTGCAACACAGGTCAGTTTACCCAGGATTTGCCTCTACCTTGACCGGCACCCGGGCATGGGCGGGCGCCAACTCGCGCCCGAAGTCGACCCGGCCGGCCACCCGTTGGCGTACGAGGGCAGGCACTCGCAGTTGGCTGGTGTAGGGGATGCAGAGTACGCCTAACCAGGTCCAGAGCAAACTGTTGGGGAGCGCCTGGCTGAACGGGGCCAGGTTGGCAATGACGAGGAAGCAGAGGACTATAGCGACGCCTCCGACCCGCCACGGGTCACGCCAGCTGAAGTCCTCCGGGGGCGCCCGTGACCCGTGGGCCGTACGGCGGCCGCGAGACCACGGGAACGGAGAAAAGGCATGCCAGACGGCCCCGCCGAAAGCCAGCAACCATAACAATAAACCGGGGATGCCCAGCTCGGCGGCGTGCGACAGGAAGACATTGTGGACTTCCAGCCCGACGCCGGTGATCGGGTAGTCGGGCTGCTGGCGCATGTACTTCGACGAGACGTTGATGAAATTCTCCCAACCCACGCCGGTCAGGGGGTGCTCAGAAATGATCTTCAAGGCGGCCAGGTCGGTGTTCTCCCGGTCCCACACGGGGGACTGGCTCTCGGTCCGCCCGATCGTTTCCGAACGGATAGTCGGCGAAAGCAGCAATGTAGCCGTCACCGCTACTGTGCCGACAAGCAGGGCCGGGACGACGATCCGCCGGGTCTGGCGGGTCAGCAACAGGGCGCATACCACGCCGAGGAACCCGCCTATCCAGACACTACGGGTCAGGGTGAAGAACAGTGCCGCTCCACCGAGCACGATCGTGAGGTAGCACGCCCCCCGGGCCCACTGTGAGCGCCATGAGGTAAGCGCAATGCCGGCGCCGACCATGCCGCACAAAATGCAAAAGCCGTCGCCTGTGCTTTCCAGGATCGGCCCCCGCGCCCTGCCCCACTGGATCCCGACGTTCGGGTCGGCGATGTAGCTCGGGAAGACAAGCTTCCAGATATGGAGACCCTCGAAAACGCCTGTCGCCCCGAGATAGAGGCCGATAGCGACAAGGCCTATGAGGAGTGTGTTGCGCTGCTTGGCCGAACCGAAGACCAGCGGTGCAAGAGTGAACATCGCAAACGGGACGATGCCGAAACGGTCGAGCAGCGAGTAAAAGCCAAGGTGGCCGAAGATGGTCCCGGCGATTATGCCCGAGGCTGCCGCCCACGCGGCGGCGCAGAGCAGGGCGAGGTGGAGAGGGCGCACCACGAGCCGCCTGACGCACACCGTCCGCACACCCTTGATCAACAGGACGATGACGGCCACGACCAGCACCACCCGGTCGAGCGGTATAGGTATGTTCATCAGGGACCAGTTGCCGGAGAAGAGTTCCAGGAACAGCCCCACTGTCACAATTACAGCCACGTCGACGCGGGACAACAGGTAGCAAACGGCCAAGCCCACCACCGCCAGCGCCACAAGCGTAGCCAGATTGGCCGGCGTTGGGTTTTGCAGGAACTGGGTTAAGAAGTGGAGCCGCTGCACCGCTTAGTGCCGCCCGCCGGCGTCAGCGAGCCAGGGCTCGTGCCCTGCGCCGACCCCTCCAACCCCCACGGCTGTCGAGCCAGGCCGCCGCGGCCAGGCCCACAACGAGGCCGCCCACCGCGCCCAGGAGGGCGGCGGCTTCCGTGTAGGACTTGCGGTTGTTACCGTCGTAGCTGGCTACGCCTATGCGCTGGACCATCTCCTGCTGCGCGCTGAGAGGTGGCACAGCTGCGTAGTACTCGTTGGAGTAGTTGCCGCTTTCCAGCTTGTAGGTGTCCGCCTTCACCTGGGCGGCCGAGATCTCAGAGTTGAGGTAGGCCTCGTACCTCTTGTCTGCCGCGGTAGGCGGGTGGTTGCCAAGCTCGCCGAGGAAGGTATTGAGCTGGTGTTGCAGCAGGGTGACCTGGCCCGAGGCCACCTGAGCCTCGGCATCAGCCTTCTGGAAGGCGTTGACGATGGGCGACAGCTCCGAACTGTTGTCATTGGTGACCTGGGTGACGATGGTTTCGAGGGCGGCGGCACCCGCATTGGCCAGTTTGACCGCTTCCCCCTCGGAAGACGCCGTCGACTGGACATCCACGATCGAAGACTGGGCGATGGGTGAGGCAGACAGCGTCCCCGGGAGCGCCGCCACGTGGAGCTCGGCCTCGGCCGCCGAGATTACGTCGGTCGAGTTGCCGAGCCGGGCGTAATCGCTCGCCAGCTCCTGTTCGGCCACGGCCAGGCCCGGGATCTGGTCTTCGGCCAAACTGGAGGCGCGGCCCACTATCAGCTGGGCATCGGCCGTGTAGGTGGCCGGGTGCTTGTAACCGATGCCCGTCCCCACCAGCAACCCGATGACGGCGATCACGCCCACCAGAACGGGATGATGAAGGGCCGAACGGCCTATTGACTCGTACCCGACACTGTGGCCGCCGCCGTAGCCGTTCTGGCCCCAGTGACCGTCCTCGGGCCGGTCCACCTCGATTCCATCGGGCCGGCCGCGAGGGATATCCGACCCGTAATCATTGTCCGAGCGCGCTTCGACGCCTGCTTTATATTGAGAGCTGGGCAACAACAAACGTTCCTAGTCTGTGATCAAAGGAGCTCGAGGACCAGTGTTCGCTTGACGCTGGCCCGCTTGCTCAGGATTGCTGCCGAACCAGGCACTGACCGAATCGACTATACCCAATATTCTGCCCGGACGAACGTTAACTGCTGGTGAGAATTAGCTTACGACGCCGTCAAGGATAGGGAAAGACCCTGTTCAGGGCCCGGTACGTTACGCTCACGACACATGCAAGTCCCCGACCTTGCCGAGGTGCGGCGAACACTACGCAAAGTGCAAAAGCTGAGGCAACGGCTACGGGGCGAGGTCGACATCGAGGCGCTCGTCGAGCTGGGCCTGCAGGTAGGCAGCAACGTGTACGTGGCCCCGTGGTGCCTGCTCGACCCGGTGGCGGCGTACCTGATCACCATCGGCGACGGCAGCCGCCTGGCCCCCCGGGTCCACGTCCTGGCCCATGACGCCACTTCCCGGGAAGCGCTCGGGTACACCAGGCTGGCCCCGGTGCACATCGGGTGCCGGGTGTTCCTCGGCGCAGACACGCTTGTGCTCCCGGGCGTCACGATCGGCGACGACAGCGTCATCGGGGCCGGCAGCCTGGTGAGCTCGGACATCCCGGCCGGTTCGCTGGCGGTGGGCCGGCCGGCCCGGGTGGTCGGCAACAGCCGCGAGTTCTTCGAGCGGCGAAAGGCGCAGATCGAGGCCAGTCCTACCTTCGCCCTTTCCGACGCAGACACGCCCGAGGGCCGGGCCCGGATCCGCCGGCAGGTCGAAGCATCGGGCGAGGGGTATATCCCCTAACCTCCGGTGCCGTGGTATGTAGTGCCGGGGGGTCGAGGCGAGGGTTTGTCCGGTC
>DATJUH010000088.1:0-9808 GCA_035502515.1 Acidimicrobiales bacterium | reverse complement strand
GTCGAACTGGCCGATCGTCTGGGCCTCACCCTGATGGTCAGCCAGAATTACCGCTTCTTCCCAGCGGTACGCGCCGTGCAGCAAGTGACGCGCGAGGACCAACTCGGAAAGCTCTTGTACATCGAGCTCGACTTCCGCCGTCACTCGGCGCCCAGCCCAAAGCCCTTTGCCGGTCACCGCAATTGGGACCAGCCCCTCCTCCTGGACATGTCCATCCACCACTTCGACCTCCTGAGGGCGGTCACCGGCCGGGAACCCACCTCCGTGTATTGCCGGACGCACAACCCGGCTTGGGCCGGGTTCCGGGAACCTCCCGAAGGCAGCGCCACCATTGATTTCGGTGACGGCTTATCGGTGAACTACCGCGGGAGCTGGATCCACCCCGGCCGGAAGACATTGTGGGCCGGCGAGTGGCGCATGGAGTTCGAAAAAGGTGAGCTCTGGTGGACGAGCCGGGCCGACCTTCAGTCAGACTCGCATGACGAGGCCTGGACTTACGACCACCATGCAAAACGCAGTGCGGTCACATTGCCCACTCTGGCCCGGACTGACCGCGCCGGTGCTCTGGACGCGTTTGTCACCGCCATCTCCCGGGGGTCACAGCCGGAGAGTTCCGGTAAGGAAAACCTGGGCAGCCTGGCCTTGGCCCACGCCGCAGTCGAGTCGTCTTTGAAAGGGCGGATTATCGATGTCCCGGCCGTTGGTCCACCCGCGGGTACCTAACCGCCGATCTTTGGGCCGACGGCCTTTGGCACGGCGGTCTTTGGCTGAGGCACACGGATAACTACCAGTATCGAAACGGCAACCAGCACAGGAGAGAGGCCACATGTCCGAACTGCAGGCCGAAAGCAATCACCGGGTTACCAGGGTGACGGTATGGAACGAGTTCGTCCACGAACGTCGTGACGACTCGGTGCGGGCCATTTACCCGGAGGGCATGCACACCGTCGTGGGGCGGGCCATTGAGCGGTACCTGGGCGACACCGTAAGTGTGCGCTACGCAACGCTCGACCAACCAGACCACGGCCTCGGCGGTTCCGTGCTGGAGGAGACCGATGTCCTGACCTGGTGGGGTCATTGTGCCCACGACCAGGTTTCCGACGCCGTTGTCGACCGTGTGGTGACTAACGTCCTACAGGGAATGGGCCTGCTCGTCATGCACTCGGCCCATTACTCCAAGGTTTTCAAGCGCCTCATGGGGACCGGGTGTGGACTTCGCTGGCGCAATGAAGAGGACCGGGAACTGGTTTGGTCCGTCAACCCGGGCCACCCGATCTGCAAGGACGTACCCAGCCCGATCATTATCCCGCGCCAGGAAATGTACGGCGAATTTTTCGACATCCCGCAGCCCGACGAGCTGATCTTCATCAGTTCCTTCAGCGGCGGCGAGGTGTTCCGCAGCGGTTGCTGCTTCGGGCGCGGCCGGGGCCGGGTCTTCTATTTCTCACCGGGCGACCAGGAATACCCCGTGTACCACAACGAAGGGGTGGCCCGGGTCATCGCCAACGGTGTCCGCTGGTGTGCTCCCAGCCAGCGGGACTCGGCCGCCTTGTCGGCCCCCCGTGCGCCGCTCGGCTGGTTCGAGAGCGAGGAGGCGCACCGGGGGTGAAGATCACCGATATAAAGACCTTCCTCGTCCACGACGAGGAGCGCCCGGGCCGCAACTACACATTTGTAAAGATCTACACCGACGAGGGCTTAACCGGGCTGGGCGAGGCCGGCATCAATGGCAAGGAGCTCGCCCTCAAAGGGCTGATCGACACTTACCGCCCGATCCTGGTCGGTATGGACCCGGCCCGTATCGAGCACATATGGCAA
Organism: Acidimicrobiales bacterium; assembly: GCA_035502515.1. GTDB lineage: Bacteria > Actinomycetota > Acidimicrobiia > Acidimicrobiales > Palsa-688 > Fen-671. The sequence continues at coordinate 7,990 of DATJUH010000088.1, read as the reverse complement.
ACCTTGTGGCGGGGGCAATTTTTCCGAGGTGGACACGTGCACTCCGCCACCGTGGCGGCCATCGACCTTGCCCTCTGGGACCTGCGGGGAAAAGCCCTCGGGGTGCCCGTGTACGAGCTCCTGGGGGGCAGGACACGTGATTATGCCAGGTGTTACTGCCATGTCCAGCGCGCGGGTATCGACGACATGGTGGAGTACGCCAAGGCCCAAGTGGCCGAGGGTTGGCAGTTCGTCCGGTTCGGGGCTGGCGAGGGAAGAGCCGAGGTGGACGACGGCATCTTCGAGCAAACGGCAGCGCTGCGCTGGACCGTAGAGGCCTTTGGCGCACTGCGCGACGCACTGGGCCCCGACGTCGAGATCTGCGTCGACGCCCACCAGCGGACGACCCCGGCGTACGCGGTCCAGCTTGGGCGCGAGCTCGCCCCCATGCGGCCTTTCTTCATCGAGGACCCGCTCAGAGCGGAGAACGCGTCTGAATTTGCTTACCTGCGCTCACATATCTCGGTGCCGATTGCCACAGGCGAGCAGCTGGCCAGCAAGTGGGAATGGCAGGTCCTGATCGAGCAGGACCTCATCGACTATTGCCGGGTCGACTTGTGCATCTGCGGGGGGCTTACCGAGAGCCGCAAGATCGCGGGCTGGTGCGAGACGCACTACATCGAACAGGTGCCCCACAATCCCCTGGGGCCCGTGTCAACTGCCGCCTGCCTGCATTTCGACCTCTCTACACCGCTTTTCGCCGTCCAGGAGCTCACCTGGCGACCGGGCGTCCTCGAAGGAGTGGTGACCACGGACATGCGCCTCGAGGGGGGCAACCTTTACTCGGGCGGCTCGCCCGGTTTGGGCGTCGACCTCGACGAGGAGGCGGCCCTGGCGTTGCCGTTCCAGCTCCCCGGGCTCCGGATCCTGCGCCGGGAGGACGGCTCGGTATCGGACTGGTGAACCCCGCACCTGCGCCGATCTGGGTGCCTACGCCGGCCAGGGCGACGGCGTCCAACCTGTGGCGTTGGTGCGAGGAGCATGGGTTCGACAACTACGACAAGGCATGGGCGTGGTCCGTGGCCCCGGCTACGGCAGGCGAGTTTTGGCGGGAAATCGGCGCTTATTCCGGTGTCCGCTGGCGCCGCCTGCCCGTCGCCGACCTGGAACCAGCGCCGGAGAGAGTCACCGGGTACCGGTGGTTCCGGGACGGCCGGCTCAATTACGCCGAAAGAGCCCTTCAAGCGCCGCCGGGCGGCTCTGGCTCGGTGGCCGTCGTCGGTCGCTCCCAGGCTCGCCCGGCCCGCGATCTCACGTGGGCGGGCCTGTCGGACATGGTGGCCCGCATCCGGTCCGGTTTGCTCGCCGCGGGTGTCGGTCCGGGCGAGCGGGTAGCCGGCTACTTGCCCAACATCCCCGAAGCATTGGGGGCCATGTTGGCGTGCGCCAGCATCGGGGCCGTCTGGACGAGCTGCGCCCCGGAGATGGGTGTAACGGGAGTCGTCGACCGCCTTTCACAAATCGAACCGGCGGTCTTCCTGAGCGTTGACGGGTACCGCTACGGCTCCCGGGTGGTCGACCGGAGAGCGGAGGCCGAAGCCATCCGTGCCCGTCTCCACACCGTCCGGACCGCGGTGTGGCTCGGGTACCTCGGCCCGGCCAACCGGGCCCCTCCGGGGTGGGACGATTGGGAGGCGTTCACGGCTACGACCGGGCCGCTCGAGTTCGAGCCGGTGGATTTCGACCACCCGCTTTACATCCTGTTTTCTTCCGGGACCACAGGGAAACCAAAGCCCATTCTGCACAGCCACGGCGGCATCCTCCTCGAGCACGCCAAGGCCCTCCTGCTTCACTTCGACCTTGGCCCACGGGACCGGTTTTTCTGGTTCAGCACTACGGGTTGGATGATGTGGAACTTCTGCGTTTCCGGGCTCCTGGCCGGCTCGGCTGTGGTCCTCTTCGACGGCGACCCGAACTGGCCGGCCCCGGGGTACCTGTGGGAGCTGGTCGAGACCACGGGCACAACCTGCGCCGGCGTGGCGGCCGGCTATTTGGTGGCGAATATGAAGGCCGGTCTTCGGCCCGCGGCTCACCATGACTTTGCCTCCCTGAAAACGCTGGGGTCTACCGGCTCGCCGCTGCCGGCGGCGGCGGCGGAGTGGGTCTACCGAGCCGTCGGCGACGACCTGTTGCTGGCGTCGTTCAGCGGCGGGACCGACGTTTGCACCGGCTTCGTCGGCGCCAGCCCCCTGCACCCGGTGTGGGCCGGAGAGATCTCTTGCCGGTGTCTGGGTGCCAGGGTGGACGTCTTCGACGATGAAGGTCACGCTGTCATAGGCCAGGAGGGCGAGCTGGTGCTGACAGGCCCCATGCCGTCGATGCCGGTGGGTTTCTGGGGTGACGACGGGAGCCGCTACCGGTCGGCTTACTTCAGCCGGTTCCCGGGCGTCTGGGCCCATGGGGACCGCGCCATCCTGACCGAACATGGCACCGTTGTGATCACCGGCCGGTCCGACGGCACTCTCAACCGCGGTGGCGTCCGGATGGGGACAGCCGAGTTTTACTCCGTGGTGGAAAACCTTCCCGGGGTGGCTGACAGCCTGGTCGTGCACGTGGACGACGTGACCGGTGGCCCGGGCGAGCTGTGGCTGTTCGTGGTGGACCAGCCGGCCGGCGACCGGCCCGGGGCCCTCGAAGAGCAGATCCGGGCCACACTCCGGCGAGAACTTTCTCCTCGCTACGTGCCCGACAGGATCGTCACGGTGCCGGCTATCCCGCGCACCTTGTCGGGGAAGAAGCTGGAGGTGCCGATCAAGCGGCTGCTGTCGGGAGTGGCCCTCTCCGACGCCCTGGCCGTGGCGTCGGTGGCGGACCCGGCCAGCCTCGAGCCGTTCGTGGCGTTGAGCGAGGACCGGGTCAACCGCGAGGCAGGCCCAGCTGGCGGGCGATGATCATGCGCTGGATCTCGGAAGTCCCTTCTCCGATCTCGAGGATCTTGGCGTCGCGGTAAAAGCGGCCTACGGGCGTCTCGTTCATGAAACCGTGGCCGCCGAAAATCTGGACGGCTTCACGGGCGTTTATCATGGCGGCATCGGAGGCGACCAATTTGGCAATGGCGGCCTCCTTTTTGAAGGGCCGGCCCGTCACCAGGCGGGTGGCGGCGTCGTACCAGGCGAGCCGGGCGGAGTGCGTCCTGGCCTCCATATCGGCCACCTTGAACTGCAGCGCCTGGTATTCGCCGAGCTTGCGCCCGCCCACTTCACGCCGGTTCATATAAATTAAACACTCGTCGATGCATCCCTGGGCCAGGCCGACCGACAACGCTGCTACCGCGATGCGCCCTTCGTCGAGGACCTCCAGGAACTGGGCATAACCGCGTCCTTCCTCCCCGAGCAGACGCTCTAGGGGGACACGGCAATCGGAGAAAGATAGCTCGTTGGTGTCCGATGCCGACCACCCCACCTTGGAGTACCTTTTTGCCACCTCGAAGCCCGGCGTACCGGCGGGCACCATGATGGCGGAGATGCGGCGCCGTCCGTCAACCGGTTCTCCGGTCACGGCGGCCACGGTGACCACGGCCGTGATGTCCGTCCCCGAGTTCGTTATAAACGCCTTGGTGCCGTTTATGACCCATTCGCCTCCTTTACGGCGGGCTGTGGTCTGGACCGCGGCGGCGTCGGAACCGCCGCTTTTCTCGGTCAGCCCGAAGGCGGCGAGACGCTCACCGCGGCACAGTTGCGGCAGCCAGGCCTGTCTTTGTTCCTCGGTCCCGAACCGGTAGATAGGGGTCGCCCCCAGGGCGACCCCGGCGGAAAGCGTGATGGCGACCGACGAGTCGACCCGGGCCAGTTCTTCGATGGCCAGGCAAAGCCCGACATGGTCACCGCCCGTTCCTCCGTATTCTTCCGGGAACGGCAGGCCGAACAACCCGAGCGCGCCCATCTTCGCCACAATTGCGTACGGGAACTCTTGTCTTTCGTACAGGTCGGCAATCACGGGCGCCACTTCCTCGTGCGCGAACTGCTCCACGGTGGCCCGCAATTTCTCGTGCTCGTTGGTAAGGAAAAGGCTGGCGCCCGCTCCGGTGGTCATCGTGTTCCCCTTTCCTGACAAGGTCACTTTCTGATCGGCGCAGGCGTGCCCTGGCCTGGGACCGACGGGACCAACTCGAAAAGGACGTCACCCCGGGCCACTCGAGCACCGGCGCCGAACCCCACCCGTGCCACCGTGGCCGCGAAGCGCGCCTTAAGCGGGTATTCCATTTTCATCGACTCCAGCACTCCGAGCACGTGGCCCGCGCCCACCGGGTCACCCGGGCTGACGCTGACGGCGACGAGTACGCCCGGGAGCGGGGCCACTACCAGTTCGTCTTCGCTGTCGTGGTGGAAGCGGCGGCTCTGTCCCCGCTCGAAGCGGTAACACGCCCCCTGATGGGAAACGAGGACCGTCCGCCGTCCGGCCAGGATGAAAAAGTGCTGGCGCTGACCGTCCAATTCGACGCTCAGACTGTCGGCGCCCACCCGGGCACCACGCACCGTTATCCGGGGGCCGACCCCGTCCACTTCGACGAACTCTTCGTTTTGGTCACCATCGTCGTGGTCAGCCCGCCGGCCGACGAGCAGTTCGTGACGGTCTTCGCCCGCACTGAGCACCAGCAGGGTGGGGACCGCCGGGCCGCCCGGACGCCATCCATCGGGCCCGAAGGGGTCGCCAGCACCCTGACGGCGGGAGCTTTCAACCAGGAAAAGTGCGGCCGCCACGAGGGGTACCCGCCAATCGTCGGCCCGGTGCTCGGGCGGGTGCTCGTCCAGCCAGCTCGTGTGGATGGCGGCGCCGGCAAAACTCTCGGACGCGACGAGGCGGCGCAGGAAGCCGGCGTTCGTTGTCAAGCCGAGGATGGCAGTTCGGTCGAGGGCGTCGACCATGCGCAGTCTCGCCGCCTCCCGGCTGCCGCCGTGAGTTATCACCTTCGCCACCATCGGGTCGTAAAAACTACCCACTTCCTGGCCCGCTTCGAGGGCGGCCTCGACCCGGGCGCCGGCGGGCCAGCGGACCAGGTCGGCCCGGCCGGCCTGGGGCAGGAACCCGTGCTCGGGATCCTCGGCGTAGACCCGCACCTCGATGGCATGGCCGTTGACGGCCACCTCGTCCTGAGAAAGGGTCAAAGGCTCACCGTTGGCCAGGCGCAACTGCAACTCGACGAGGTCGATGCCGGTGATGGCTTCGGTTACGGGGTGCTCGACCTGCAGCCGGGTGTTCACCTCCAGGAAGAACACTTCGTCCCCGAGGGCCAGGAACTCGACCGTGCCCAGGCTCCGGTACGAGACGTGGGCGGCCAGGCGGAGCGCCGCGTCCGTCGCCATGGCCCGGGCCACCGGGGAATTAACCGAAGCCGGTGCCTCTTCGACCACCTTCTGGTGGCGGCGCTGCACGGAACAGTCACGGTCGAACAGGTGCACCACCCGTCCGGTGCCGTCCCCGACGACCTGCACCTCCAGATGGTGCCCACCGGGCACGTACCGCTCCACGAACAGCGAGGCGTCGCCGAACGCCCCCAGCGCTTCCCGGCCCGCGCCGGCCAGAGCGGGTTCGAGGTCGGCGGCCGTCGTCGCCACTCGCATGCCCTTGCCTCCGCCTCCGGCGACGGCCTTTACCAATGCCGGGAAGCCGATTTCGTCCGCCACCCGGGCGGCCAGGACGGCCGGGTCTTTTCCTTGGACAGCCCGCAGTAGTGGTGCGCCGGCCTCGAGGGCGACCTCACGGGCCCGGTCCTTCCGGCTCATCAGCTCGATCACTTCCGGCTGGGGCCCGACAAACACGAGCCCAGCCTCCTCGCACGCGGCGGCGAAGCGGCCGTTCTCGGCCAGGAAGCCATAGCCGGGGTGGACGGCGCCGGCGCCTTCCTCATGGGCGGCGCGCAAAATGGCCCCGATCGAAAGGTACGACTGAGCAGCCGGCGGCGGCCCGATCCTCACCGCTCGGTCGGCCTCCACGACGTGGGGGGAATCGATGTCGGCATCGGAGTAGACGGCCACTGACCGCAGCCCGAGCCGCCGGGCGGCGCGAATTACCCGCAAGGCCACCTCACCCCGGTTGGCGACGAGCAACGTGTCGAAGGCCACGGCGCCCTTACATCCTGAACACGCCGTAGCTCGTGACGGCCGGCCCTCTAGCGCTCCAGGGCCCAGGGGCTCTGCCCGGCGGGGATGCAGCCAGGGCCAGGCCCATCGACAGCACCCGCCTGGTTTCGGCGGGGTCGATGACGCCGTCGTCCCATAGCCGGGCCGTCGAATAGTACGCCGATCCCTGGGTGGCATAAAGTTGGCGGATCCGGCCTTTGCGCTCCTCCTCCGAAAGGTCGTAATTTTCGCGGTCACCGACGAGGGACAACACTTCCGCCGCCTGGTCGCCGCCCATTACCGAAATGCGGGCGTTCGGCCACATGAACAATAACCGCGGGTCGAAAGCCCGCCCGCACATGCCGTAATTGCCGGCGCCGAACGACCCCCCAATTATGACGGTGATTTTGGCCACGCTCGAACAGGCGACGGCCGTGACCAGTTTGGCGCCGTCTTTGGCGATGCCGCGGCTCTCGTATTCTTTCCCCACCATAAACCCACTGATGTTTTGGAGGAAAACCAGAGGGGTGCCGCGCTGGTCGCATAATTGTATGAAGTGAGCCCCCTTCAGGGCCGACTCGCTGAAAAGGATGCCATTATTGGCGACGATCCCCACCCGGTAGCCCGACACGCGGGCGAAACCGCAAACGAGCGTCTCCCCATAGTCGGCCTTGAACTCGTGAAAACTGGGACCGTCAACGATACGGCGGACCACTTCCCGCACGTCATACGGCCGGCGCACATCGGTGGGAACTACCTCGTAAAGCTCGGACGGGTCCTCGGCCGGCTCCTCCGGCGGAGCCCGGTCATAATCGCAAACTGGCGAGGGGACCGGGAATGATGGCTTGTCCGGACAGGTCACAGCCAATGAGGGCCCGTCCAGAGTGGCGACCATCGAACGCATGATGTCGAGGGCATGGGCGTCGTTGTCGGCCAGGTGGTCGACCACGCCGGAGCGGCGGGCGTGGACCTCCCCGCCCCCTAGCTCCTCTGCGGTTACCACTTCACCCGTGGCGGCGCGCACCAGCGGCGGTCCCCCCAGGAATATGGTCCCCTCGTCTCGCACTATCACCGTCTCGTCGCTCATGGCCGGCACATAAGCTCCTCCGGCCGTACTGGAGCCCAGCACGGCGGAGAGCTGGGGGATGCCCGCTCCCGACATCCGGGCCTGGTTGAAGAAAATCCGGCCGAAGTGGTCCCGGTCGGGGAAAACCTGGTCCTGCAACGGCAGGTAGGCGCCTCCGGAGTCCACCAGGTAGCAGCACGGCAAGCGGTAAGCGGAGGCTATTTCCTGAGCGCGGAGGTGTTTTTTCACCGTCATGGGGAAGTAGGTGCCGCCCTTTACCGTGGCATCGTTGGCTACCACCATGCAGCACCGGCCGGCGATCCGGCCGATGCCGGTCACGATCCCGGCCGATGGCACCGGCTCGTCGTACAGTTCCCACGCCGCCAAAGGAGACAGTTCGAGGAACGAGGCGCCTGGGTCGAGCAGCCGGTCGATGCGGTCCCGCACGAGCATCTTGCCCCGTTGCCGGTGGCGTTGCCGGGCGCGTTCGTCGCCACCCTGGCGGACCAGGGCGAGACGTTCCCGCAGCTCGGCCACCAGCTCGGCCATCGATGTCCCGGCGGGCCCGGACCGCCCATGGCCAGATTGGGCAAACCTGTCTGCTGCCATCCCGGACCTCGCTGTGGCCGGCACTCACTTTGGTTAATCCAGAGTAACATCCGGAGTTAATGGTGGTTAACAGGACGAGCCGGTTATGAGCGCCGAGGGGGGGACGCGGGCGGCACCGCCGGCGAAGCCCAAAGGCCGCCGGCCGTCTCCACGGGCCCGGCACCCGCGGACAACACGCGAAAAACTCCTGGCGGCGGCGGCGGCGCTGTTCGCCGAG
>DATJUH010000087.1:0-4792 GCA_035502515.1 Acidimicrobiales bacterium | reverse complement strand
GTTCTGAGGTGACGACGGCAGCACAAGAGATGGCTCTCGTTGTGTCGAACATTGGCGTACTGCGAACGAGGCGTGGCTGAAGGCGGGCCGGGTGCTAGACCCGTCGGGTCGAAAAGGTCGGGCACCGTTATTGGCAACAGGTGGCCTCGGCTTGGCCCGTTGGCAAATAGCGTGCAGCCGCCAACGGATCTTGCCGATCGAGGAGACGAAGGTAAGCGGTCCGGACCCGGCCCGTGGAGAAGTCAGCGCGGGCCGAGCGCGATATGTCGTCGAAGAACGCGAGGCGGCGGTCCTCGCTGCTCGGTCAGAACTCGCCACCGCCTCGAAAGAGATGAACCGTCACGGAGCCGTCGCTGCCCCCTCGTCAGTCGGGCGAGCGCCAACTTGAGGCGCCTGGCCTTCAACCGCCGGGGCCGCCCGAGGGGCTTTGAGACTGAGACGAGAGGGCTCGCCTGGGACTAGAGGATGAACTCGGCACTGATCGGGGCGAGAGTTCTCCCGGCCGGCACTTAGCTCGGACGCCGGCCGGCCTTCGGGTGAGGGCCGCAGGTTGCGGCTCAACAAAGGAGGCACCGATGCCTGTTCGAGCCCAGGTAGTCCATGCGGAGCCGGTTATCGAGACTTTCGAAGATAATTACCACGATGCGGCGAACCGGCTCGAGCGAGCAGCTGGCCGGTTTGCCGGCTCCACAACACTTCCGGTATCTCAGGGCTTGTGCACACCACCGAGACCGTGGCACTGTGAAACCCGACCAGGCAGCCGGTGCCGCCGACGGGACGGCGGCCCGGCCCCATCCGCGATGACCCGGTTGTCGCCCCGCGCTCGGGTGGCCAACGCACCAAGCACCCCCGTCCTGCCTCGGGTTCGCCCCTGAACCAGATATCCGGCACTCCTCTTGCAGGGGCACTTGAAGAACTCATCGGGCAGCAGCCAGATCCAGCACGTGCCCACCGGCTGGCTGCACGCCGTGAGCGCGAACTTAGTGCTGCTGCACGGGCCGTCAGGAGGTGCCTTCTTGCGACTCGGGTGAAGAAACCGAAATTCCTTGTTAGGTCTGAGCAAGCATGGATTTTCATAAAAGAGTGAGAAGGGCGCCAAGCGCGCAGAGAGGAATCGGAATGGCAAATACGGTGCTGGTTGTAACCGTGACAGAGGCAGCGGAGATGCTCGGCATCTCGCGAAGCCTGGCCTACGAACTGGCCCGCACCGGCCAGCTGCCTTCGCTGCGCCTCGGGCGTAGGTTGGTTGTACCGAGGGCAGCGCTCGTCTCCTTGTTGGAACGGCCCTCCAGTTCAGCCAGCGTTACTGAGGAGAGCGGAGCCTGAGGGCGATGACATTGCACAGCTTTCGGTGGTAGCCGAGCCGGGCTTAGAGGCGTCGGACTATGTCGCACCATCGACAACGCGAATCGGGATCGATTCAAGCCGCGAGGGTCAGTTACGGATCCGCTTTCGCGGTGAACATCGGGTCGAGCGCAGGCTTGCCGTCCTGGAGTGTGGAGAAGTGTAATAGAGCGTGCATAGCACCGGCGGGTTGCTATCCAGACCGTAAGAGAGGTAGCCGGATCGTGACCTCGGACGGAGTTCGATGTCACTTGCAACATATGTCTCCGGACGGGAAAGGGAATGTGACCTGTGCGTTTCGGGCTTATCCAAGTGGAGCTTCGCGGAGGTCGACACACACGCCGGCACGGTCCCCGATCCGTGGGGCCCAGCAGACTTCGCAGAGATCGCCTCTCAAAACGACCTGCGGGCGATCGAACTCGACGTAACGGACTTTGAGGGGGACCGGAGATTATCGAATTGCTTCTCGCCGATGTTCGAGAGAAGGGGGTGGTGTCATTCTCGACATAGATGGCGAGGAGAAGACCGACCAGCAGTAGCTAAATAAATGGAGCTGCCGGCTGGTCTGCCGAATAGCTGGGGCCGTGGGCGTCCGCAAACTGACGAACAGTTGGCGCCGCTAGAGGAACTCCTCCCCAGCCTCAATTCGGGACGTCGGCTCAGAACGCGCTTTTAGCCCTGTGCCCGACTGGGTTTTTCGTGTCGGTCCCGTGTCCGTCACGCTTCATCGGCCGTACTGTCGGGTACCCAGCCATTGGCGGGCCGAACAATCAACTTGCCAAGGATCGCAGCGGCCTCCCGGTCCCGCTCAGCTAGGGCGTGCGAGTAGACCCGGAGAGTCGTAGAGGGGTCGGCATGGCCGAGGCGGTAGGCGACCGTACGCACGTCCACGCCGGCGCCGATCAGTTGGGTAGCCGAGAAGTGCCTGAGGTCGTGGAACCTAACTTGGGCTCTACACCGCTCGGCTAGTCGGGCGAAGGCTGAGGTCACGGTGTCCGGCTTGAGCGGTTCCGCGCCGGAAGGGTCGAAGCCCCACGCCGGCCCACCCGGCAGGACGTAGCCGTCTTCGAGGAGCGAGACGCCACCTTGCGCCGCCCAGCTCTCGACCCGCTGGCGGTGGCCAGCCAAGAGCGCGAGGGCGGTCGGGTCGAGCGAGACCTTGCGGTGCTGGTGGGTCTTGGTCGGGCCAACCACGAGCTCTCGCTTGTCGAGGCCATGCTTCACGGCGCGGCGGATATGGAGCACGTTGTGCTCCAAGTCGATGTCGGACCACCGCAGGCCGCACAGCTCCCCGAGACGGGCGCCTGTGATCGCGGCAAGCACGATCGCCATGGCGAGGACGGGGTTCTCATTCTCGGCGGTGATGACGAGCGCCTGGACCGCCGCCGGGTCGGGGACCGTGGGTGGCCGGGCGTGCATCGGTGGTGGGCTCGCCAGGTCGGTCACCGCCTGTGTGACAAGTCCCCACCGCCGGGCCTGGTGAAGTCCGGCGGCTAGGACTGAGTGATAGCGGCGGACTGTCGCCGGCGCCAGGCCGGCGGCGAGCCACCGGGCATAGGCCCGGTCGAGTTCCTGAGCGGTCAGCTTGCTGAGCCGGACGTGACCGATCTCGGCGATCACGGCATGGGTGCAGGTTCGGTGGCCTCGGACCGTGCCCGGCTGGCGCTGGGGGGTTATGTGGTCCAGCCAGCGCTCTAGCAGTTCAGCCACTGTGACCGCTCCTTTCAGCGGCGCGCCTCTGTCCTCCACCTGGACCAGCAGGCGCGCCAGCTCCGCCTGGGCCTGCCGCTTCCCGCCTTTGAACGTACGTGAGACCTGGATTGGCTTGCCGTGGCCGTCGCGCCCCAGGTAGACCCGCAGCTGCCACGATCCTGGGCTACGCTCTCTGATAGTGCCCTTGCCTGCCATGTCCAACCCCCTACAGCCGGTCCCACGCTGCCGGTTTGTAGGACAAGTGTAGGACGAGGGTACGACAGCCACAAACCTTAGGGAGTAAAATCGCAGGTCAAAGCAACTGGAGAGGTGCGAGAGCGGCCGAATCGGGCTCACTGCTAATGAGTTGACGAGGGAAATCTCGTCCGAGGGTTCAAATCCCTCCCTCTCCGCAAGTTGTGTTGTCGGCTGATGGTCGGGTCAGCTTGCCGGTCCGCATCGGTCCTCGCCGGGTCTGGGGCCGAGTAGACGCATCAGTGGCGTGCTGGTTGGCCGCCCGAGCGCGTCAGACGCCCGACGAAGCCAGCCGCCTTGCCTTCAAGTAGGCGGCCACGCCTCGTGCCGCCAAAACCTCGCACCGCGGCCCAGGTGCCCAATTTCGGGTCATGCCGTTTGAATTCCCCGCCATGGCTCTCCGGTTGAGCGGTTGAGACAGGCCAAGTGGGTATACAGAGTGCATACGCGGTGACGACCGGTTCTGTGGCGGAACGGGGGCGAGCGGGCGCTCCAAGAGCGGCCGTTGCTTGGGCGCGCCACCGGTCCTGGACCACCACGACGAGGAGCGCGCCGAGTGATAAGCCGAGTGAAGGATTTCGACCGCATCTTCCTGTACGTAGTCGCCGGTGTGGCCTTCGTGGGTTTGGTCGCTGTCGGTGTGTACAGCCTCAGAGCCGGCGGTAACGGCAGCCCGAAGTCGATTTCGGCCGTCGGGGTGGCGCACTCGAAGACAACCTCGAGTGCGACCAACACTGGTCCGGCCGCGGCAGCCTCGGAGCAAGCGGTGACGACGTTGCCGGCCGTACCCCTTCCGATCTTCCCGGGTGGGCCGGCAGGCGCGCCCACGGCGGCTCGTCGTTACGGCGCCGGCCAAGGTTCGCGCCCGGCCGCGGTGGCCCGGACGAGAGCGGGGTCTGTGGTCACTAAGCCTCCTGGGCAACCAGCGTCGACGGCGGCCCAAAAGGTGCCCACCACGACCAAGGCCAACCCTCCACCGACGACTGTGCACCGCTCGATCGCGTACCGGTCGACCACCCCGAAGACCCTTCCTCCGGCCAAGACGGTGCACCGCTCGGCCACGTCCCGGCCTCGCCCGCCGACTACGACGTCACGTCCGCCTGTGGCCGTACCTACCACGCATCGCACCGGGGGACGCCGGGCCAGCGACGGCACTTCGACCGGACGGCGAGCGCGGGTGGCTACATCCCCGATTGTCTTCACCTCGTCTCCGCCGAAACGGACTGTGACGAGCACGACAACGCCGCCCACCACACATGCCCGGCCAAGTACCGTTCCAAGCCGGCCGCCGTCGACCAGGCCGCCTTCAACTCGGCAAGCGCATTCGGCTGTTGCCGGCCGGGGCCGGGGCAAGCCCCGAGCGACCAACCGGGGCCGGCACAGGACGACACGTACGGGTCATCGACCGGTTACGAGCACGACTCATCGTTCCACTCCGTCCGTCCCCGTTGTCGTGCCGCCGCGGACGACGGCCACCACCCGACCCCCGGTCCCGACGACA
>DATJUH010000086.1:0-3747 GCA_035502515.1 Acidimicrobiales bacterium | reverse complement strand
GAGGGCATGACCTAAGCGGATACAGGAATCGATCCCGATATGGCCAAAATGGTCGATGGACAACGGGACGTCGTAGCCGACGATCTCGCGCACCTTGGCCACGTAATCGGCTAAGGCCGCCACGCCCTTTGCCGTCAGCTGGATACCGGTGAACGGGTGCATCCTGCGCTGGTCCTCAAAGGCTTCAGGCGGGGAGGCCAGGGCGCCTGGCACGGAGCGCAGCAAGTCGATGCCGACGTCCATCTTCAGCCACTTGAACCCACGGCTCTTGCGTTGTAGTAGGCGGTCCCCCATCTGCTGGGGGTTAGCGCAAGACGGGGTATCTGCGTAGCAGAGCACGCGGTCGCGGTACTTTCCCCCGAGCAGGGCGTAGACGGGGACGTCATAGGCCTTGGCGGCCAGGTCCATCAACGCAATCTCGACGCCGCTCACTCCTCCCCCTTGACGAGCGTGGAAGCCGAACTGCTTGACCCGTCGGAACAGCCTCTCGACGTCGCACGGGTTCTCGCCGACCAAATGGTGCTTCAACGTGAGAACGTAGGTCTTGCTGGCGCCATCCCGGACCTCCCCGTAGCCGACGAGATCCTGGTTGGTCTCGACCCGGATGATGTTCGACCGAAAGGGCACACCGACCAGGCTGGTTACCCGGACATCGGTAATCCGGAGACGGCTGGAACGCAGCCGGGCGTTGACCTGCTCGGCGATGGCGTCCACCATCAACGTACTTCCCCTTTCCTGGCCGACTCTCCTGGCCCGTCGAGCCCGGACGCGTTCTCGGGATTTTGGCGCCAGTGGGCGAAGTCGGCCTCGATAGCGGGAGACCACTGGGGCAGGTCGATCTGGGCGCTCGTGTAGGCACCCTCGGACAGGCGCAACTTGCCAAACCGGTCGCGAACTCGAATTTCCTGGCTCGCCTCGGCGACGGCGTGAGCGAGGTGAGCAGGTATAAAGCTCACGCCGCTCGGCGTGCCGAGCACGACGTCGCCGGGCAACACGCTGGCCGGGCCGACCCGGATAGGTATGTTCACGCCGACCAGAGTGACGTTACGTATCGGGGTGGGGTCGACGTCCCGCATGAAGATGTTGACGTTGCCGAGCCGCATTAATCCCTGGAGGTCGCGAACCCCTCCATCTATAACCGCTCCCACCCCGGTGCGGGCCGCTACGGCCGTACCCAGGTTGTCACCGACCACAGTCCCCTCGACCACCTTGCCAAAGATGTCTACGACGAGCACGTCCCCGCCGACCAAGTGCTCTATGACCCAGGAGTTTTGCCGGTCCGGTTCCGAATGGCCCCGGCGGGCACCCGCTTGGACCGCGGCATGGTCCAGGTCGGGCCGATGGGGCAGGAACTGCGCCGTCAGAGCGCGGCCCGCTATCACCTTGCCCGGGTTGGTCTGAAGCCAACCGCCTGCAAACTGTCGGTCGTAGCCGTGGGCGTGTAAAACAGACCACGCCTGCTCCGTGGTGGCTTCGCTCAGATCCTGCAACACGCTGTCATCGACCCGGGGACGACCGTCGGGGAAGCGTTCTCCCGTCCAATCTGGCGACAGGGCCAACAGGTCGGCGCTTTCGGAGAAGACTCGCACCGTGACTACTCGTTCCGGTGCGAGTGGTCGGGACCAACCCCTGAGCACGGCGTGGGACGGTCATCACGTTGTTGGATGGGCCGACCTGTCTCGTCAGGTGCGTGGGGGCCGTCAGTGGACGACCGCCGGTCAAGCGCGGCCCGCCGCGCATCGACCATGATATGCCATCGCACGACGGCACGGGCCTCTTCGCTGCGGCCCCCCCTTATTGCTTCAGCTATTTTGCGGTGGTCTGCCTGCATCGCCCGGCGCTGAGCCTTCGAGTGCTGATGGTTCAGGCCATCTAGGATGCCCTGCTTCATCGGCTCGCGTATCGAAAGCGCCAGTCGCTCAAGGAAAAAGTTCTTGCTGGCGCGAGCGACCGCCAAGTGGAAGTCTCGGTCTAGTTCCGCATAATGAGCGGTGTCAAAAGCACCGCGAGTGCCGATAATTGCAGCCATCTTCCCCAGCAGGGTTTCGATCTCCTGCATATCTTCCTCGGTGCGGCGCTCGGCGGCGAGGACAGCGCACTCGCTTTCTATGCCGCAGCGAGCCTCGCGCAGCTGGACCATGTCGTCGGCTTGCTGGGCCGCTGCCACGGTGAAGAACCGCATCAGGGGCACATGGTCCGGCACCTTGACGACTGCCTTCTTCCCGTTGGTCAGTTCCAGCACGCCCATCGCTTTGAGGTGGCTGAGGCCTTCACGTACCACGGAGCGGCTTACCCGGAACGTGCTGGAAAGTTCTCCTTCTGAGGGCAAGACCTGGCCTGGGAGGAGCGACCCGCTGATGACCATAGACAACAGTTCTTGGGCGAGTTGGTCGGCCAGGGTGTCGCGAGAAAACTCCTTCATGGCAAGGCACCCATTTCCCGCACTGCGCAGCACCCCCCCAAAGCCTTCGCACCCTGACCTATCAGACTATCTGACTACCTTATAGCCGGACTATCAGCCTGTCAACCACAAATGCCAGTCCCTCGCAAGGCTGGGCCTGCCCATGGCATCGGGTGCGTTCGCGCGCCGGTGGCCCGTGGCACCGAGACCGCAAGCTAACCAGCGGGCTTTCGGTCACGCACGCGACCGCACGGGGCTGGCTGGAGGCCGGCATGAGCCTGGTCATGGACATGACCATGTACGCCGCCTACTCGCCGGCCCAGGTGGCGAGCCTGCAGCCGTACGGCATCGTTGTGAACGTGCACACCCGTTGCCACGACGCCCTGGCCCGTTTTGAGGCCAAAATGCGCCGCCAGGGTGACGGGCCGGTGACCGAGGAGTTGGTCGGGCGGGTACGGCTCGGCTACTAGGAGATGGCTGAGCCGCTCGATTTTGGTTGCCCCCGGGTTGAGGTGAGCACCGACCACGAGTACGAACCGGCTTTGGCCGACGTCGTGGCCGCGTACCGGGCAGTGGGCCATCCTCTGTGATGGGCCTTTGCGGACGGAACGGGTACCGCGCCGGTTCCCCGCCCGCCTGGCCGCTTCCACTGGCTAGCGGCGCCTGGCCTAGCCGAAGGTGCCGCCCACGCCCTAACCCACCGGGCTTGGTCCCGCCGCGGCAAACCATGAGGCGAGCACTATGACGTCGGCTGCTCCGGCCACCCATGGACCGGTCATCTGCATCCACGGGGCCGGAAGTGGGCCGTGAGCCTTCACGGGCTGGGTGGACGACTTCCCGGTGCCTACGGCAACGCCGCCGCCCGCAAAGACCTCGAACGGCAACGATGCCGCGCCAGTGCAGGTCTATCCGGCTAGCGCGGCCGGGCGGGTCAGAAGGTGTCTCCGGCGTTTCGAGGTGCCGCCCGGCTCCCGGGCTGGCCGGAAACTTCTCAAGCGCCTCGCGGACGCGCTTTTGCACCGACTTCGGCAGGTCGGAGAACTGTGCCGGGAACTCCGGAAAGAACAAGCTGCGACATCAACGACCTCCGGCGTAGTCTTCTCCGGCTACGTGATCCACGGCTAAGAATCGTACGCCGGGCGTGTGACTACGGGCAGGGGGTGTTACCTCCGTACCGCCGAGCTAGAGCTGGGCGGTACGGTGTTCGTCGCGACCTTAGCGAGGCTGGGCCCGCTGCACTGAGGACACGCGCCGTAGGCGGCGGGCTCTGGGCGAAGCGCCCGCGTGCCTTCCCAACCGCAGCTAAGATCGAGGCACCTCACGTGTTCTTCTTGGATTCTACCTGT
>DATJUH010000085.1:0-3392 GCA_035502515.1 Acidimicrobiales bacterium | reverse complement strand
TTTCTACCTCCGTACCAACGGGCCTGAGGCCGAGGGGGCGCAGTGGGGCCGGTACTTTACCACCGGCCCGCACGGTATGGCCTCGTGGCCGAGAGTCGCCGCCGAGCTGCGCCGCCGCCAATACCGCGGCGCAGTTTGCCTCACAGCCGAGTACACCGATGAAGACGCAGTGGACCGGCTGTGCCGGCAGGACCTCGTTTATGCCAGAGGGCTCTTCGAGTGAGCGTCCAGATGCCCGCCACCTCCCGCACCGGCCTGCTGGGCAAAGTGGCGCTTGTAACTGGCGGGGGGGTGGGGATCGGAGGCGCCGTCGCCCTCGCCTTGGCCGACGCCGGAGCCGATGTCGCCATCACATACCACACTCACGACGGCGACGAGGTTGCGAAACAAGTCGCGGGGGCCGGGCGGCGAGCGGCTGCCTTCAGGGCCGACATGAGACGTTCGGAGGAGGCCGATGCCACCATCGAAGCGGTGCATCGCGAACTCGGGATGATCGACGTTCTCGTGGCCAACGCCGGCGGCCTCATCGGCCGGGTCCCCCTGGCCACGATGTCCAACGAGCATTGGCACGACGTTTTGGACACCAACCTCTCGAGCGCCTTTTACGTCATCAGAGCCGCACTTGCCCACATGCACGACGGGGCCAGGATCGTGCTCGTCTCTTCCATGGCCGCCAACACCGGGGGCTCTGCCGGAGCGGGCGCGTACGCAGCGGCCAAAGCCGGGATGATCGGCCTGGCCCGGGCTCTGGCCAAGGAACTGGCGCCACGCAGGATCGCGGTCAACGCCATCGCGCCGGGGCTCATCCTGGGCACCCCTTTCCACGAGCAGTTCACTCCCCTTGCCGCCCAGGAGGCGACCATCGCCCGGCTGCCGGTCGGGAGGGCCGGCCGCCCCGACGACGTGGCCTCTCTGGTGACGTACCTCGCTTGCGACGCCACTGATTTTCTCACGGGCGAGGTCATCAACCTGAGTGGTGGCCAAGAGTTGGTGTAAGTGAAGTAGGCGAGAAAAGAGAAATAGAGGGAACACAGTTGAAAAAGCTCCGTGTATGCGTAATCGGCGCCGGCCAGATGGCGAACCGGGTCCACTACCCCTCGCTGGCGTCGTTCGAAGATGTCGAGATGGTGGCGGTTTGCGACATCGATGAGGGACGGCTCCGCCAAACGGCGCAGCGATGGACGATCGGTCAGACATTTCTTGACTACCGCCAGATGGTCGAATCCGTGCAACCGGATGCGGTCTACGCCATCGGTCAGCCTCACCTGATGTACGACATCTGGGTGTGGTGCCTCGACCAGGGTTGCAACCTCTATATCGAAAAACCGATGGGGCTTACGCTGCACCAAGCCCAGATGCTGGCCCACCTGGCGGCGGAGCACGGCGCGGTGACCCAGGTGAGCCATCAGCGGAGGTCGAGCCCGCTCCTCCAGCTGGCATATCGCGAATGTAGAGCGCGAGGGCCAATTACTCATGCGGTGTGTGAGTTTTACAAGTGCGCGCCGGAGGCCATGGTCGGCCCCCGGGACCACATGATGGACGACGGTGTGCACGCCATCGATACCTTGCGGTGGATGTGTGGCGGCGAAGTTTCCGGTGTCGAGAGCCGGTGCCGTCGTATTGGCGTCCCGGATATCAACTGGATCGGCGCCACGCTGTACTTCGACAACGGGTCGGTGGCCTACCTCCTGAACAGCTGGGTGAGCGGCCGGCGAGTGTTCCGGGTCGAGATGCACGCCCCCGGCATCGCCGTCGATGCAGAGGTGGAGGGCGCAGCCCGCGTCTACGCCGACGGGGACTACGAGGGGAAGCGCTTCGAGGCCAAAGAGGTGGCCGGGAGCGACGAGCTTTTTGTGTACGGAGGGTTCCAGGCCAAACACCGGGAGTTCGCCGATGTGCTTCAGGGCCGCTCCGAGCGCACGAGCTCGCCGTTCAGCGACACGGTGAAAACGATGGAGGTGGCCGAAGTGATCCTGGCCCAGGCGCTCCTTGACAATGGGCACAGCCAGTTTTCGGCCCCGCCCGGCGGGGCGCGATAACGGGAGGTTCATGGGTGGCGACTCCTGGTCCTCGTACGAAAGCAACGCCGGGGGGCACGACCGTCACGCCGGCGCCCGCGGCCGCCAAAACATCGGCCACGTTCGTACTCGAATTGCGCCGGCGCCGGCTGGTTACAAACGAGCACGGGATGCGGACGTGGGTCGACGAGGCTCCCATGGAGCGAGTGCCCGCCCTGCACACGGCTGTGTTGGTCTGCGACATGTGGGACCGGCACTGGTCGAGCGGCGCCTCTTATCGCGTCGAGAAGCTGGCGCCCCGCATCGACGCTTTCTGCCAACGGATGCGAGGCGCTGGGGCACTTATTGTGCACGCCCCGTCGGGCACGATGGCCGCCTATGGAGGCAGCGCGGCGCGCACTCGCATTGCCGGCTGTGGGCCCTTCCCGGCCGCGCCCGAAATCGAGCTTCCCCCCCTGCCCGTGGCGTGTAACGACGGCGGCTCCGACACCGTGGACCATTTCGCCTCGAACACACCCGTGTGGCAACGCCAACATCCCGCCATCCATATCGACGAGGAGCGGGATGTGATCACGGACAATGGTTCGGAACTAGCCGCCTATCTGACCGAACAGAAAAGGTCCGTGGTGCTGATGACCGGCGTCCACACCAACCTCTGCGTGCTGCGCCGTTCGTTCGGGCTTGTCGCGCTGGTCGGTCACGGGTTTTCTCCCGTGCTGGTGGCCGACCTCACCGATGCGATGTACGACCCGGCCGACCCGCCCTATGTGGAACACGACGCCGGGACCGATCTGATCGTGCGGTACATCGAGGCATTCGTGGCGCCAAGCACCCGTAGCGACCGCATCGTGGTCTTGGGCGGGCGTTAGTAATAGCGAACCAAAAGCCGCCGAGGGCCCGCGTCGTTGGGCGATCAGCTCCCGGGCGCCACGCCCAGCGGGACCTGCCGGTTCGACAGCAGTCCCCACTGGGCGCCGACGCCACCAAAACGCCGGTCAGGTGACCGGTTAGTCAAGTGCCGGTTCGCCCGGCTACTCGCTACTCAGGCCTCCTGGCGTCCAGAGCCAGCGTGTGCGGCTAGCCGCGCACCTGCGTGTAGGCGGTGCTGAACAATTGGAGTGCGGTCGCGTCCGATGACGAGACCAAACTTTTGAGGTACTTGACCCCGGATGGGTCGGACACGTAGCCGACGGTGGACAACGGCGCACCCATGGATTGCTTCGTCAAGGCCGTGTACTGCGCCAGGCGAAGGCCGTTTAGCCCGTTCAGGTAGGAGTTCCAATCTGTGCTGAGGGACTTGCTCCCATCGACAAATTCGTCGGACCACTGTTCGACATAGTCGCCGATGTTCGTCTCGAGGGTGGCATAAGTCTG
>DATJUH010000084.1:0-14379 GCA_035502515.1 Acidimicrobiales bacterium | reverse complement strand
GATTATTACGAGCTGGCCAACCAACCCGGGTATTCGTGGCACTTCGACGCCATAACCGGCGCCACGTGGTTGTACAACCCGACGACCCAGACGTTCTGGTCGGTCGAGGACCCCGCGGAAGTGTTCGAGAAGGCCCTCTATATCGACAGGGAGGGCCTGGCCGGTGCGTCGGTCTGGGCGCTCGAAGGTGATTCGCAAAATGCGTTGACGAGTGCCCTTACCACCGGACTGCAACTAGGCAGTTCTTTTAGGCCGTAACGACGGTTGGTAATACCCGACCGAATCTCGCCGGACAGGTCGGCCAACCCACCCGGCGGCAGTAATGCGCCGGGTGGGCGCCGCCGAAGGATGTTTTGATAAACACTCGGAGCGTTTTTTGAAAGGCTCGAGAAGGCGCACGACAAAGAAGTATTGGCAGCGCTGCTGGCGCGAATCCGGCCACCAAAGGTATTGACAAACGACTGACCGTATCCCCAAAGACACCGATGGCGCCCCAGACGGGGCGCCATCAGCGGAGCAGATCGAGCGGCGGATCTCGGATCCGCTCTTCGGAGCAGGCGGCGGGTTCCCGCTCCGAGCATGAGAGTACACGTTTGCAAACCCTTTGCCAAGTGGGGGCGTAACTTTTTGCTTTAACGCCGAGTGGCCCTCGAGACGGGCTAGCGAGCCCGCCGTAACCGCCTCTCACACGAAGTGCATTGCCGCTCCGAGTGTTCAAATCGGCTATTTAGGGTGCCGTCGGCGACGGTGCCTGGGGCGGTGGCACCCGGCTAGCATTGAGGGCAAAAGAACACGGGCGAGCGTCGTACAGAGGCAGTACATCAGCTTCCCAAGCTGAGAACGCGGGTTCGATTCCCGTCGCTCGCTCTCTCTCCCCGTTCGGCTCCGGCCGAAGCGCTATCGGAAAGCGCGTGCTGGGGCGGCCCGGGCGTTGGCTCTCGGGCACCCTTGTGGCCCGGCCGTGTTCGAGGCGGGACGGCACATGGCGAGCGCCCACCAAAGGCGAATGCCGTGGGCACACCTGCTGGCCGGTGGGGGGTGCGAAGCCCGCTGGCGGCCCATGTCCCTTTCGTCACCCGCGTGTGCGGCCGGCGGCCACTTCGGACGTGCGCTCGGTGCGAACTCGGCCGTGGGCGGGGCCGCGACCCGAGATCGGCCAGAAGGCCGGTAGGGTAACATAACCGCCAGCAATTCCCAGGTTGACACGTGCCCACCACCCGGTAGCCGGAGGCTGAGCGTTATGCAAAGGACAACGGAATGGCTGTCCGTGACGTCGTCCGACAAGAAGGCGGCGCCGTGCCGTGTGCGGGCGCGCCGGACGCGATTGCTGCTAACCGGATTAGCCACGTTTTCGGCCGCCGGGTTGTTGATGCCGGGAGTGGCGAGCGCGGCGACGAGGACAGCCCAACCCTCTGTTCGGATCGTGCTGCCGCCCGTCGCGGTGCACGTCGTGGTACCGCCTGAGGATGTCAGCAAGGCCGGGACCAAACCGGCTCCGTCCGCGTCCCAGCCAGGCGCCAAAGCAACAGCCACCAAGCCAACGGCCCCGCAAACGACTACGAAAGTGGTATCGGCCACGCCTGGTCCGGGGGCGACCAACGTGGCCCTCGCCGAACGCATAACGATCCAGCTTTCGGCCCCGCCCGCACCGCATGCCCCGATGCCCGCGCTGCGGCCGGCGGTGGCGGGCAAGTGGTGGGTCAACGGTAAGACGCTCACCTTCGTGACCGCCGATGGGTGGAGCCCATGGGCAACCGAGCACGTGACCATCAACTCGCCGTTGGCCACTCCCGAAAAATGGGCCTTCGCCGTTGCTCCCGTACCGGTCCTGAGGGTGCAGCAGTTGCTGGCCGAGCTTGGCTACCTGCCGCTCAACGTCGACGTCGTTAAAGGTAAGGCCCTGCTGTCCGAGGAACCGAGACGGGCGGCCCTGGTGCCGGCCGCACCCCGGCCCGCCAACTTCACCTGGCGTTACCCCTCGTCGCCGCTTTCGCTCAAGTCGCTGTGGTCACCCGATCAGTACACGGTTATGACCCAGGGCGCCGTAATGGCCTTCGAAGGAGCCGTCGGCCTTCCGACTGACGGGGTCATTGGCCCGGGCGTATGGGCGGCGTTGACCTCAGCCGTCGCCGGCCGGCACCTCGACAAAGCCCCGTACGACTACCTCGTAGTGAGCGAGTCCTTGCCCGAGAGCCTGGTCGTGTGGCAAGGCGGCAGAGAGGTGTACCAGACGCCGGTCAACACCGGCGTCCCGGGCGCCACTACTCCGATAGGGACCTGGCCGGTCTACGCCCGGTACCTCACGACGACCATGTCGGGTACCGATCCCGACGGCTACCACTACGACGTGTCCGGGATCCCGTGGGTGGCCTACTTCATGGGCGGCGACGCGGTACACGGCTACTGGCGTTCCTATTTCGGCTACCCGCAGAGCAACGGATGCGTCGAGCTCCCGATCGGCAACGCCCAGGTGGTGTGGTCAATGGACCCCATCGGGACGCTGGTCAGCGTCGTCTGAGCCAGAAGGAGAAAGGGACGCTCCCGCTCGCCAACACAACGCGGGCTCCCTGAGCACCGATGGCTACCTTGAGCGAGATCGCCCGGCGCGCCGGCGTGTCCGTGTCCGTGGTCTCCCGGGTCCTCAACGGCGACCCCACCGTTCGCACCAGGGTAGAGACACGCCAGCGGGTGCTCCGGGTGGCAAAGGAGCTCAACTACACAGCCAACTATGCCGGCCGGGCGCTGCGCCTGGCCCGCTCGAAGACGCTGGCCCTGATCACCCCGGCCGTGAGCAGTCCCCTGTTCTCCGACCTGTTGACCGGGGCCACCGACGCAGCCGAAGCAGAGGACTACACCCTCCTCATCGGCTGGTCCGACCGCATCACCCAGGGGAGCGACACGCTCCGCCGCCTGGTCGGAGAGGGCCGGGTCGACGGCTTCGTCTTGCAGCGCACTGATGACTTGAGCGACCAGGCCCTGGAGAACCTGGTGGCGAACGACGCCCGTTTCGTCCTGGTGACGTCCCGCACACCGCGCCGGCAAGGTTCGGTGATCCTCGACGACGTGGCCGGGGCCAAGCTCGCCACTGAACATCTCATCGCCCTGGGGCACACGCGCATCGGGCTGGTGGGCGGGATACCGTCGAGCGACATCGCTCGCCGGCGGGAACAGGGCTATGCCCAGGCGCTCCACGACGCCGGGCTCAGACGCAGGGAAAGCCTGGTCCGCCGGATCGGTTACGGCCAGGAGATGGGCCCCATGGCCATGGAGAGCCTCGTCAACACCGACCGCCCCCCCACGGGCGTCGTCGTGGCCAATCTCAACGGCGCCATCGCCGCGCTCACCACGTTGCGTCGCCTGGGCAAGCACGTCCCTCGCGACATTTCGGTGGTGGCGTACCACGACGCATGGCTCGCAGATCACACCTGGCCTCCCTTGACGACCGTCAAAATGCCCTACTACGAAGTGGGCGTGCAGGCCGTCCGCTCGCTGATAGCTCAGCTGGCCGGAAGCCCTGGTCAAGACATCGTTGTGAGCGAGCCCGCCCCCCAGCTCATCTTGCGGTCGTCCACAGGCCCTCCGGTCATTGGGGAGGGCTAACCTGAAAAAACGTTTGCTCTAATACCATCCTCTGCTGTAAGGTAATCGTGTCGAAGCCTGGGCGACGCTCCGGTGCCGGCGCGGGCCCCGATCCCTGCGGGCACGGTCAGCCGCGTTCCCTGCGTTTCGGCAGACGACAGCTGGGACAGACGAGGGTGCAGCGTGGCACTGGCGAGAACCGAGACGGGGACCGAAGCTGTAGCTGACTCGCCCCGCGTCTGGTCGCCCCGAGATCCATCCGGTCGTAGTCCCGGGCGTCCTGGGCCCTCGGAGCACCATGCTCGCGCCGGGCGCCGGTCCCTCGCCCTCCACCATCAACGGCCCCCCAGTGCCGGAAGCCATGACGCCAGTGACGGGCCCGCGACAGCTCCGGTCAGTTCGTTGGCCGCCTCCCCTACCAGCGGAGCCGCCACCGACGGCGCCACCCGGGCGCCGTGGCTGATCTTCGGCATCGTGTCGATCGCCTTGTTCATGTCCTCCCTAGACGGGACCATCGTGGCGACCGGGCTGCCCACGCTGCGCCATGCCCTGCACTCCGGGATCAACTGGGCGGCCTGGGCCATGATCGGCTACCAGCTCGGCCTGGTCATCGCTTTCCCGGTGGCGGGAAGGGTGGCGGACAGTATTGGCCGCAAACGGGTGTTCATGGCGGCGGCAGTGCTGTTCACGACCAGCTCGCTACTGTGCGGGTTCGCCCTCAACATGGGGATGCTGATCGGCCTGAGGGTGGTGCAGGCGGCCGGCGCCGCCGCCTTCATGCCCTCTGCCAGCGGGATCGTCATGGAGTCGTTCGGTAAGAACCGCCATCGCGCCCTCGGCTTGTTCTCGAGCATCTTTCCTCTAGGCGCGCTGGTGGGCCCAATCGTCGGGGGCATCATCCTGGCCACGTGGTCGTGGCGGGGCCTGTTCCTGGTCAATGTGCCGATCGGGCTGGCGTTCACGTTGCTGGCCTGGCGGTTCCTCCCTTCGCCCGCAGGTCAGGGCGGCCGGCCCGACTTCGTCGGCGCCTTCCTCCTCGGCGGCGGCGTGCTCGGGCTGATGCTGGCCATCACCGACGCCGGCAGCCGGGCCGTGGGCCTAACGTCGCCGGCTTGCTTTCTCCCCCTGGCCTTCTCAGTCGTGTGCGGGTGGGCTTTTATGCACCACAGCGCAAGAGCTGAAAATGCCCTCGTTCCGGCCCACCTTTTGAGAGGCCGTGTGTTCGTCGCCACCAACGGCGTCAACCTGGTCTGGGGCGCCTGCGCCATTGGCTTCGGCTCGCTGGTACCGCTTTTTGCGGAAGACCGTTACGGCCTCAGTCCCCTCGCGTCGGGGACATTGCTCACGGCCAGGGCCATCGGGGAGATAATGCTCGCCGTGTTTGCCGCCGTGCTCATCCATCGCACCGGCTACCGGGTACCGATCATCTTCGGGATCGCTTTGATCGCCGGCGGGCTGGCCATGATCGCCACCCGGCCGGAGCTGTTCACTCCCTACGTCTGGCTCACCATCGGGGCTGCGATTACCGGGCTCGGCACCGGGCTGTCGGCGCCGGCCGCCAACAACGCCTCCATCGAGCTGGCGCCAGACGACGTCGGGGCCATCACCGGCCTACGCGGCGCGGCGCGCCAGGGAGGCGCCATCATAGGTATCGCTTTGGCCACCTCCATCGCCGCTCATACCGGTCACGAGGTCCAGAGCCTGAGCAGGGCGTTTCTCGTCTTGTCCATACTGCTCCTGTGTATGGTCCCCGTGGTTTTCCTGGTACCGGACGGGCGGCGGGATCCCGGTGGCTCCGGCGTGGCGGCGCCGGAGCCAGTCCCGGCCTGACCCTGCCCGTTGGCCTGCCGAAGTGGCCTGAGCGCCGCCCGGCAGGCGGCGGTTAGGGACGAGTTGTCCCACGACGGGTTTGCCCGCATCTGGGGCCGAAAATGTAGCGCTGAGAACAGTTACCGGGCCCAGTTCTGGCGGATGACGGCTCGAGCGGGGCCGGCCGTCTCCACGGGACCGGCGGCTTCTGGGTGCCACCACCGTCTTTGGGTGTCAAAACCTAACTGTAACAACGGTTCTGGTACCCAGTCCGGGCCGGCGGTCGCCGGTGGGCCGGCGGGGGCCGGCGGGCCGGCGGGGGCCGGTGGACCGGCGGGGGCCGGTGGACCGGCGGGGGCCGGCGGACCGGTGGTGGCCGGTGGACCGGTGGTGGCCGGTGGACCGGTGGTGGCCGGTGGACCGGTGGTGGCCGGTGGACCGGTGGTGGCCGGTGGACCGGTGGTGGCCGGCGGTGGCCGGCGCCGGTCAGGCAGCCACCACCGCCGGCTGAGGCCGTCGGCACGGAGCCGACGGGCGCGACACCTCGCGGTGTCAGAGTTCCTCGTAGAGGGCCTCCCCGCGGCGCAGCCGGGCGGCAATGCGTACCACCTGGGCCAGTTCCCGGCGCGTCGGGGTATGGGCGGCGAGGAAACGAGCGGTGCCGGCCAGGACCAGCGCCGCCTGTTCCGAACCCGAAGGCCACGCTCCCGCCTGACGGACGGCGGCCTCGTAGGTCTGGAACCAGTGGAACTCGGCGTCCTCCGCCAACAGCGCCGCGCCCAGGGCCCGGACGACCGCGCTGGTGTCGCCGCCTGACCGCAGCCAGCCGTAGACGATGGCCCCGGCCTCGTCGACCATCCCCTCCTGGTTGAAACAGTCATGCAGTTGGGCCAGGTCGGCCCGGCCGTCCCCGTGCTCGCCCGGAGCCCCCCGGGCACCGGGCAGACGGGCAGCCGGGACGTTGAGGAAACGGTCGAGGAAGACCTTCATCGCCCCCTGGTATATAGCGCGCCCCAGCTCCGGCGTGGGGTTACGGCGGACCAGCTGATGGACCGCATTTGCGCTCGTAAATCCGTGGTGGACGACGTCCCAGTCGCCGTGGTCGTTTTGGGTATGAAAGCGGGTGAGGCGAAGGGCGGCCGCGTAGGCCACCGCTCGGGCCAGCTCTTCGGCCGTGGCGCCGCCGGCAGCGCTCTTGTCCAGGGAGGCCACCACCTCGGCGGGGTCGTCGCCCAGTATGGCCCACGCCAGACCGTCGACCGTCTCACCATTACCCCTGGTACCACCGGTCTCGCCGGTCCGGGGGCCGCCGGCCACAGCCTTCCGCGCCTCGGTACTCCCGGTCCGGCCCCCCTCTGCGGCCCCGTTCCCGGCCCATGTGGCCCCGGGCCGCTCCTGTAGCTCCCTCAGCATCATCACGAGATCGTCGGGATGGCGCCACTCGCCCGTCTCCTCCGCCCTCCCGGCCCGGGCCGTCTGGTGGGCCAGCGTGGGCAGCACCTCGCCGGCCTGCTCCCATCCCAGGTGGTCGAGGATCTCGAAGGCCTTGTTCGTGAAGTCGATGGTGTGGCCTCCGTCGAGGAACAGGTGGTCGGTGGCCGCCGCCCCCATCAGGGCCACCATCCCGGCGGCCTCCGTGCCCTGGACGATGCCCGTCGCCAGCACCCGCTCAGCGGCATCCCCGTTACGGGTCTCGACGAACCGGCGGTACCACGACAGGAGCCGGCCGGCCGGCACATCGGCGGCGAGCGGCGCCAGCGGGAACCGGGGCGGATGGCCACGGGTGTCCCTTGACACAAAAGCCAGCCCGTGCACCAGGGCCAAGGGCCGGTCTTCGGGCGCGAGATGGGGCAGGACATTGGCCATGGCCGTTAGCACTGTGAGGCCGGCGCCCCACCCCGCCTCCCGGTTGCGGACGCCGAAGGCGACCCCGGCCCGGACGGCGGCCAGGGCGGCCTGCTCGGGCCCGAGCACTTCGGCCAACCCGAGGACGGCTTTGGCCGTTACCAGCGTCAAACCTTGCTCGAGACCCTCGTCCAGGCGGCGCAGGTGATGGCCGGCAGGGTCAGCCTCGGGACGCACAACCACCACCACTTCGCCGTTTTTCATCTCGACACCGTGGGCCCGGACGTCATCGGCAAAGGGGTCCAGTGTCCCGCCCGAGACAAGGTCGAAGCGGGCATGGTGCCAGTGGCAAGTGAGGAGCCCGTTTTCGACCGAGCCGCGGTGGAGGGGGAAACCCATGTGGGGGCAACGGTCTTCGACGGCATAAGCCTCGCCGTCGGACCAGAAAACACATACCGGCGTACTACCGACCTTGCCGGTCAGGTACCCCTTGGCTTCGAGGTCATCGAAGGTCCCGACCCGCTCCCGTTGCCCGGAGCCGGTCGCCTCTGCCTGTCGGGCGTCTTGCAACCTGTGCCTCCCTCCACCCGGCGTCGTCCATTTCGTTTAGGCATTTTGGGTACGGCCGGTCTCTTGTCCGGTAACGCTAAAACATCAACCATGGTTCAGGTCAAGGCCGGGAACCTATTTTGGGCTCAGCACTTCGTCGAGGAACGCCAGCGCCCTCGGGTAGGCGTCGAGCAAGTTCGTCAACCGGACCAGGCCGTGGCCCTCGTCTTCGTAGACGACCAGCTCGCAGCGGACGCCCCGGTCGTGCAGCTTGGCCACCAGCTGCTCGGCCTCGCTCACGGGAACGCGAGGGTCGTTGCGCCCGTGTATGACGAACAGCGGTGCCCGGATTTCGTCCGCGTGGCGCAACGGCGACGCGGACGCCAGGAAATCGCGGTCGCGCTCCAGCGAGCCGTATTCCCGTTCACGGTGCGCCCGCCGGTAATCCGAGGTGTTCTCGAGGAAGGTGACCAGGTCGGAGATCCCGACGATGTCCACTCCGGCGGCCCAGAGATCCGGTTGGAAAGCGAGCCCGGCCAGCACCATGTAGCCCCCGTAGGAGCCACCCCACAATGCGGCGCGGTCAGCTCCCAGGCCGGCCCGGTCTATCCAGGCATGGACGGCGGCCAGGTCCCGGACGGAATCAAGCCGGCGCGTCGTGTCGTCGAGGGACGCATAGCGTTTCCCGTAGCCGGTGGAACCGCGCACGTTGGGGACGATGACGTTGTAACCGGCCGCCGCCAGGCCCTGGACGACCGGGTCGAACAGCAACATGGCCTGCGACTCGGGGCCACCATGGATCTTGACGACGGCACGGGCGTCCGCAGGCGGGTGCTCCGGGCGGAAAACGAACATCGGTACGCGCTCGCCATCGAAGCTTTCGGCCACGGCCGGTTCAGGAGTGACCAACTGGTCCGGGGCCACCTGGTTTGGCATGGAGGTCAGCCGGCGCGTCTCGCCGGCCTGGCGGTCGTAGGCCCAGACTTCACCAGCAGCCCGCGGCGTCGACAGCGTGTAGAAAAGGTGCCGGCCGTCAGCCGAAAACACGGGCTCGGGAATGACGAACGAGCTGACCACTCCGGGCTCGGCCAGCGGGACTTCCTGGCTGTTGTCCAGGTCGTCCGGGCCGAGCAGCCGCACCCGGTGGGCTCCGTCCAGGTTCGTGATGATGCCCAGCGTGCCGCCGTCCCGGCTGGACACGACCTCGGCGTCGTGGCCATCACCGGTCCCGATGAGGGCGCCCGTCCCGCCGCTGTCCACGTCGTAACGGACGACGGCGGCAAAGTCACGGCCGACGCTGGAGGAGGCGTAAAAGGCCGTGGCTCCGACCCACGCCGGCGGCCCGACCAGTGCGGCCTCGTCCGGGTGGGGCATGGGGTTCGTCACTTCGCCGGTCGCCACCTCGACGAGCAGCAGGTCGGTATCGAGCGGGCGGGGGCCGGGCCGGAGGACGGAAACGAAACGCCCGTCGGGCGAAAACCCCGACGCCGGCTGGCAATAAGCGCCGCTGGCGAACAGGCAGGTGTGACCACCTTTTTCCATGTCGTACAGCCAGAGGTCGAAATCGATGCCGTTGGCCTTGTTGGACACGTAGGCCAGCAGGCGGCCGTCAGCCGACAGGCCGGCAAAGTGGTGGCCGTACTTGGGTTCTTCCGTCAGCGCCTCGAGGTCGGCCCGCTGTGCCGGTCCGCCCGCCGCCGCTTCCAGGTCGAGTAAGTAGAGCTGATAACGCTCGTCCCCACCCGAGTCCACGGCGATCACGGCGTGGCGCCGGCCCGGGACATAGTGGGCCGTAGCCACCGGGTCGGGCAGGTCGGTGACCTGGCGCAGTCCGGAACCCTCGTCCAGCTCGTAGACCTGCATGGTCCCGGTGAGGTTGCTCCTGACCAGGAGGCGGCCAGCTGGTCCCGAAGGGGATGATGCCTCCTCCGGCGTAGCTTGTCCCGGACCGGTACCGACATCGGCCAGAACGGCCGACTTGGCTTCGAGCAGTGCAGTGAAAAGGTCGTCCACGCCGATCATTTTGCCAGTCACGCCGCGCTTTTGTCTGATTCTGCTTTGGCCTGGACCGCCGGCGCTCCATTAGACATGGAGATTGTGGACACTCTCGAACAGCACTCGCCGTCACTGACTGGAGCAACATGGTCTCGATAACGGCTGTCATTTCCACCTACTGCTTTGTCGAGTCGGGTGGTGACCTGGCCCAGGTCATCTGGTTGGACCTGACCAGCTCCGAGCCCGACGACGTCGACGTGTGGGTGGAAGGCGACCGGGTCACGTGCCCGGTCCGCTGGCAAGGCCGGGTGGCCGCCGGTGCCGGCCCCCTGCGCGCCGAGGTGGCCGTCGTAGTGGCGGAACCCGCCAGAGGCGATGACACCGTTCCGATCGAGGTCGTGGCCCGTGGCCGCGCCGGTGAGGTGCGCCAGCCGGCCGACCTGACCGTGCGCCAACCCGGGTGGACGATGTACATGGTGTCGCACTTCCACTACGACCCCGTCTGGTGGAACACCCAAGCGGCGTACACGTCCGGGTGGGACGACCTGGTCTGGGCGCAAGACAGGCGGGACACTTTCCAGCACACCGGGCTGGTGCTGGTCGAGGCTCACCTCGAAAGGGCCAGGCTCGACCCGGATTACAAGTTCGTGCTGGCCGAAGTCGACTACCTGAAGCCCTTCTGGGACCTCTACCCGGACCGGCGGGAGGAGCTGCGCGGGCTGCTCGACGAGGGCCGGTTGGAAATCGTCGGCGGCACTTATAACGAGCCCAACACCAACCTGACCGCCTACGAGACAGCGGCGCGTTGCGCCCTGTACGGCATGGGATTTCAACGAGAGGTGTTCGGAGCGGTCCCGGAAAGCGCCTGGCAACTTGATGTTTTCGCTCACGACCCGTCCTTCCCGAGCATCATGGCCAGTTGCGGCGTCACCTCGAGCTCGTGGGCCCGGGGCCCCTTCCACCAATGGGGGCCGAAGAACCACACCGGTACGACGAGCTGGATGCAGTTCCCGAGCGAGTTCGAGTGGTTGAGCCCCGACGGCCAGGGCCTGCTGACCAGCTACATGCCGGACCACTATTCCGCCGGTTGGCAACTCGACCTGGCCGGGACCATTGAGGAGGCCATCGACCGGGCGTACGATCTTTTCTGCGACCTGGCCGCCGTATCGGCTACGAAGGCCACGCTGTTGCCGGTCGGTACCGATTACACGCCCCCCAACAAATGGGTGACGCAATTAGCTCGGGTATGGTCCGGCCGGTATGTCTGGCCGCGGTTTATCCCCGGTTTGCCGAAAGAGTTCTTCGCCGCCGTACGCTCCGAGCTGGCCGACGCCGGGGGCGTACCATCGCCGCAAACCCGGGAAATGGGCCCTATTTACACGGGCAAAGACGTCTCGTTCATCGACACCAAACAGGCCAACCGCCGGGCCGAAACGGCTCTGCTGGAAGCTGAAAAACTGGCCGCCTTTGCGCTTGCCCTGGGCCATCCGTACCCCGAGCGAGCGGCAGACAAGGCCTGGCGTCAGCTCGTGTTCAATTCTCACCACGACGGTATAACGGGCTCGGAGTCGGACCAGGTCTACCTTGACTTGCTCGGCGGGTGGCGCGAGGCCTACGAGCTGGCTTCCGATATGCGCAATTCTGCGATGAAAGTCATCGCTGCTCATGTCGATACCGCTGGTCATATCAATACTGGCGCCCAATCATTGGTGGTCTTCAATTCTCTGGCGCAAACCCGGAGCGATCTGGTCGAGGCGCTGGTCCCTCTCCCCGACCCGGGCGCCCGGAGCATCATCGTGCGCGACAGTGCCGGGCGCGAGGTCCCGGCCGTGACCGCTCCCACCGCGTACCACCCCGACGGGACGGCAGCCGAAATAAGGGCGCAATTCCGTGCCTCCGCCGTCCCCGGCCTCGGGTATGCCTGCTACCAGGTGGAACGAAGCGGGCAAGGTCCGGGCGATTGGGCTCCCGCGGAAGGGTTGTCGGCGTCCAACGAGCGGTTCCTGGTCCAGGCCGACCCGGCCCGGGGCGGATGCCTCAGCCGCCTCGTCGACCGCCGGACGGGACGGGACCTCCTGCCCGCAGGGCGGGTGGCGAACGAGCTGCTCGTCTATCCGGAGTACGCGCAGCACCCGCAAATGAGAGAAGGGCCGTGGCACGTTCTGCCGGCCGGGCCACCGGCCGGCTGCTCGGACCGTCCCGCCCGCGTCCGGGCCGAGAAGTCGCCCCTGGGAGAACGGCTGGTTATCGAAGGGGAAATGGACGTGATGACCTACACCCAAGTGGTCACGCTGCTGGCCGGTTCTGACCGGGTGGACCTCACGACGTACCTGCGCGGTTTTTCGGGCGCCGACCGCCTGGTCCGCCTTCGCTTTCCTGTTGCCGTCGAAGGCGGCCTTCCCTTGGCCGAGGTCGGCAACGCCGTGGTCGCTCGCAATTTTGGCTTCCCTGATATCGACTCGGCCGTAACGCCTTGGACTCTGGACACTCCGGTACAAAACTGGGCCGGGCTCGGGAGCACCCTTTCCCTCGGCTTGACGGAGAACGGCAATTCGTACGGGTCTCGTTCGCTCGGCGTGGCCGAGGTCGTCACGCCCATGGGCACCGGGCCGGTGCTTCTGGCCGAAGTACGGCAGCTTTTGGTGGCATTGGCGGCCAAGGGCGTGACCGCCTCCTGCACCGACGCAGGCTCCAATCGCTACGGAGGGCTCCTGGGTGACTCCAACTTGCCCGACTTCCGCATCAGCCTGGGGGGGCCAGAAGAAAACGGGCTGACGGGGGCGGCGCTGGAGACTGACGGTCTTGCGTTCCGGGCCGAAATGGAACGCCAGCTGGCGGAACGAGGCGCGGCCCGGGTGTGGGTGCCCCCGGCCCGGGCCTTGCGGGACGTCTGGGCCCCTGATGCCGACGTCCGTGGGCCTCGTGACCTGCCCATCCTGCTAGTGGTGGGCTCGGACGCGGGTGCACTGGAAGCCGAGGTCCGCTCACTCGCCGATGAGGTACGGGAGGGGGGCCTGGCCGTGGCGCAACCGGCGGCGCTGGTAGCCGGTAGCCCGGGGGCCGAGACGGACGGTGCCGCCCACGAGGCGGCCGATTGGACGGTCGCTATTTTGAACCGGGGCACACCCGGTTTCCTGGTCGACACCCATGGGTCGATGTACAGCTCCTTGCTTCGGTCCTGTACGGGTTGGCCGTCGGGAGTGTGGATCGACCCGCCCAGACGGACGGCACCCGACGGCTCCAACTTCGAGCTCGAGCACTGGGACCACGTGTACGAGCACGCCCTTGTGGCGGGAGCCGGCGACTGGAGGGACAACGGTTTCACCTGGGCCGCTCAGAGTTTCAACACGCCTATGGCCGCCCTGGTGGAAGAGCCGCACGCCGGTGCGCTGCCGGCCAGCGGGTCGCTGCTCGAACTACGCAGTCCCGGCGGCCAGGTAATGCTGACGGCGCTGAAGCGGAGCGGGAACCCGTTGGCCAAAGGTGAGCCGGGCAACAGTGAAGACGCCGAGGGCGAAGACGACGAGGGCGAGGGCCGGGCCATTGGCCCCCTCGAGCTCACCGCCCGGTTGTACGAGAGCACCGGGAAGAGCGCCACATCGACGCTCTCGGGCGGCCTTTTGTGGACGATCGAGCGGGCCTGGGCCGCCAACCTCCTCGAGGAAGCGGCAGACGAGCTCGATTGCGCCGACGGCAGGCTCACCCTCGAGTTCGGACCGGCGCAGACACGGACCGTCCGGCTGCGACTGCGGCGGGTGGAGAGCGCCACCTTGAGCGGGCCGGGACCGGTGGCCGGCGCACCCACGCGGGAGCTGGCCCAGCCGACCTTCAGCCGGTACTGGTTGCACAACAAAGGCCCGGCCCCGATGGGTAACCAGCTACTGGCCGTGCACCTCGGGCCGTCTTCGTTCCGTCTGCGCCACGATGGCGAGCCCGCCTACCTGGTGGCGACGGTGTCGTCCAGCGCGGTGGAGGAAAAGCTGGCCGGGAACCTCGAGATAGCGGCGCCGCCGGGTTGGGAGGCCGATCCTCCTTCGAGGCTTTTCAACCTGGCCCCGGGCGGTTACACCTCGGTGCCATTGCGGGTCACACCTCCTGCCGACGCCAAACCAGGGCGGTTTTTCGTGGCCGCCAGCCTCACCGACGATGCCGGCCAGACCCAGGAAGACGTGACCACAGTGGACCTGCTCCCCGTGGACACGCTCGGGCCCTACCGGGGCGAGGGACAGGGTGGCCCGTTGTCACCCGCGTTCGACCACCCATCAACGCAGATCGCCGGCGAACTGGAGGTCCACCTTTCGAAAAACAACCTGCTGGTGGCCCCCGGCGCCTCCGGCACCTTCGACCTGGTGCTGGCCAACCGGACATCTAGTGAGCTTCGAGGGGAGGCCCAACTGGTCTCGCCGCTCGAGACGTGGCCCTATACGGGGCCGTGGGCGCAAGGGTTCACGGTGCCGGCCGGGGGGCAGGCCCGCGTGCCTTTCTTCGCCTCGGTGCCGGCCGACGCCGGCCCGCTGTCGTCGTGGCTGCTCGTAAAAGTCATGTATTTCGGCCGCCTCTGGTACTCGCCGGCAGTGGCATTCGAAATTCGCCCATGACGCC
>DATJUH010000083.1:0-4578 GCA_035502515.1 Acidimicrobiales bacterium | reverse complement strand
TTGCCGGCCGATGATACGGCGGCCTGTGCAATGGCCGAGGATGTCGGAGTGAGGGTTCTCTACCGCCGCGATCATCCGGCTTGTCATTTCGGCCTTCTCCATCCGCAGCTTGGAGTGCACGCTGGCCACGACTACGTCTAGACGGGCGAGTAGCCCTTCCTCCTGGTCCAGCGAGCCGTCCTCGTTGATGTCGACCTCTATGCCGGTAAGCAGGCGGAAGGGCGCCATTTTCTCGTTCACGTCGGCCACCACGTCGAGCTGTTGCCGCAATCTGGCTGCACTCAGCCCGTTGGCGACGGTCAGGCGAGGGCTGTGGTCGGTGAGGACGAGGTACTCATGGCCGAGTTCCAGGCCCGATCGCGCCATCTCCTCGATCGGGCTCCCCCCGTCCGACCAGTCCGAATGGCTGTGACAATCCCCCCGCAAGGCCCGGAGGAGCTCGCCCGCGGGGCCGGCTGGCAAGCCGGTGGCGCGGTCCTGGAGTGCGGAGAGGTACCCAGGCACGCACCCGGATAAAACCTCGCTGATCACCGAGGCCGTGCTCTTGCCTACGCCCGCCAGCGTCTCGAGGCGGCCGTGCTCGGCGAGCCGGGCCAACTCATCGGGCGCCACGTTGTCGACCGTTGCCGCCGCCCGGCGGAACGCCTGCACCTTGTAGGTCTCGGCCCCTTCCGCTTCTAGCAGGTAAGCGATGTTCCGGAGGGCTTCGGCAGCTTGCACGCGCTCAAGGTTAGGGAACCGGCGGCATGACCAGAGGCCCGGCCGACGGCCAGCCGAGCCGTGCCGCCAGACCGGTAAGCGGTCCCCACGGGTCGAGGGCGGCCGCCGCCGCGAAAGGGTCCTCGCTCGACCGTGGCGGCCGCAAGCGGGGGCCGACCGGTTGCGGCGGGTACCTGACCAGCTCGGCGTCGGCCGGCAAGCCGCTCCTGCGCCGGGCCACGCCGGCGGCGTGCTGGACGTCACCAAGCTCGTCGACCAGCCCTCGGTCTCGTGCGTCGGCACCCGTCCACACCCGTCCCCTGGCCACTTCGTGGACGGCTTCGACCGTCATGGAACGGCCGGCCGCCACTTTCCCGACGAAGTCGTCGTAAATGCGGTCGAGCCAACCGGACAGCTGCTGGTACTCCTCTTCGCTGTACTCGTCGAGGACGCTCATCATGCGAGCGTGGCGGCCGTCGCTCACCTCGTCATGGCGGATGCCCAACTGGCTCAGCAGGTCGGCAAACGACAATTTGCCACCGATCACCCCGATGGAACCGGTGAAGGTGCCAGGCTCGGCCACTATGACGTCGGCCGGCGCGGAGATGAAGTAGCCGCCCGAACCGGCCACGTCTCCCATCGAAACGACGACGGGCTTGCCCGCGTCCCGAAGGCGCTTTACTTCCCGCCAGATCACATCAGAGGCGACATACGAGCCTCCGGGGCTGTTGACCCGGAAGACAACGGCTTTGACGCGGTCATCTTTCCCGGCCGCCCGCAGGGCGGCGCTTACAGTGTCCGAGCCCATCGCCCCGGCCAGGACAGGCCCGTGGGCGCTGCGGCCCAGGCGGATAGTGCCAACGCCCGTCACCAGCGCCACCACCTCACGCCGCCGCCTCACGACGCGGCCCAGCCGCCTCACCAGGGGCTGCCGGCGCCGGTAACGGTGGGCGAACAGCAACTGTGGCTCGGGATCGTTTTTGCTCAAAGTGCCGGCATAGACCTCGTCCCGGTAACCAAGGTGGTCTACCAACTTTGCGTCATGCGCTTCCTGCGCCAGGAGCGGAGCCCGGTCGATGAGCTCACGTACCACCCTGTCGTCGAGCCCGCGGCCACCGGCAATGCCGGTCACGACCTGCTCGAACAAAGAGTCCACGATCCTGCTCGTAGCCTCCCGCTGAGGACCGGTGAACGAGCGCTCGAGAAAGATGTTGGCGGCGCTCTTGTACTCGTGGCGGGTTCCGAACTGACGCCTCACGCCCACCTTGTCCAGGGCCTCGGCCAGGAACAGCGAACCGGCGCTGACCCCGACGAGACCGAGTTCACCGGACGGCTGCAGCCAGATCTCGTCGAACGCAGCCGCCAGGTAGTACGGGACTGTCGCCACCGAGAGCTCTCCAAAGGTCTCGGACCAGGCCACCGTGGGCTTGCCGGCGGCCCGGAAGGCAGCCACGGCCGAACGGACGTCCTGGACCTGGGCGAAACCCAACCGTCGCGCTCCTACCTTGGCGATGAGCCCGCATACCCTCGGATCCGTGGCCGCGTCATGGAGGGCCTGCAAGACGTCGGGAAGGACCGGGCGCCGTCGAGACTGCCACCGTCCGACCGGGTCGGTCGGGCGCTCTTCGAGCATCGGTTGGGTGAGGTCCAGCTCCAGCACGAACGGCGCCGCCCGGCGGCGGCGCAGCTCGGCCAAACCTCGAAGGGCGTCCATAAGGCAGCCTCCTCCCGTGTCCATAACACCGCGAACAGCGCCGATCGCAGGCTATCGCCGCGGCGGTGACCGGACCGCTTTGTGCCGGCGAGGTAAGCGGATCCGTGGCGCCGGGCGTTAAGCGGAGAGTGGGGTGCGACCGGGTCGAGTTCGCCGACTTTTACAGGACCAGCTGGGATCCTTGCTTGAGGGCGGTAACCGCCTCTTTGGGTGACCCGCGACTGGCCGAGGACCTGGTTGCGGAAGCCTTCGCCAAAGCCTGGGTGTCCTGGCGGGACGTTCGGAACCACCCGGCCCCCCGGGCTTGGATCGTGCGTACATCACTGAACACCGGCGTGTCGTGGTGGCGCCGCCGTCGTCATGAGGTGACGCTGACGGGGCGCGAGCCCGGCCCCGGGGAGAAACCCGGCCAGGCTGCCCGCTTGGCCGGCCCGGCCGGAATGGACACCGCCTTGCTTGGAGCCGTGCGCCGCCTCCCGGCGCGCGAGCGGGAGGTGGTCGTCTTGCGGGTATTCCTCGACCTCGACACCGAAACCACGGCCAAGCAACTCGGGATCGCGACCGGCACGGTCAGGGCTCACCTGTCCCGCGCCATAGCCACCCTGCGCCAAGAAGTGGACCCGGTCCTCACGATGGAGGCCTGACGATGGAGGTGAGCCGATGAGCGACCACGACGTGAACGACGACTATGTGGTCGGCGCCCTGCGTGACGGCCTGTCCAGGCTGCCTGTGCCCCCGCCACCTCCGGTCGAGGCCGTCGTGGCCAGGGGCCGAGCCCGCCGGCGCCGCTCGGGTCTGGCCGGGATGGGCGTGGCTGCGGCCGGGTTGGCGATTGCGTTGCCTGTCGTCATCACCACTGTCAACCGGCCGGCGAGCCAAGTCGCCACGTCCATCCGGCTCGGATCCGGCCCGGTGCACGTAAACCTGGCCGCGTTCTCCGTCGACAGCAACCCCAACGGAACCGTGAGTGTCAGGCTGGCCAGTAAGCAGGCGATCAACGCGCGGCAGCTCCGCCAGATCCTGGCCCAGGCCGGTATCCCCGCCGTCGTCAATTACGGCGCCTTTTGCGCCACCTCGGTTCAGCCGCCCGGCTTCAAGCAGGTCGTTTCCGGCCCGCCGGCCAACGGTACGGCAAACGCGAGCTCAAGTTCGTCCATCCGCTCAACGGCATCGGCCGACGTGACGGCCATGGTCATCAAGCCGGGCAAGATGCCCAAGCAGGCCGAGCTCAGCATTGGCTACTTTCCCGACCATGTGGCTATGACGCTGGTCAGAGTGGGCGGGCCACTGTCTTGCGTAGCCACTGACCCGCCGGGCTGCAACATCCCGGTATTAGGCCAGGCTGTGGCGGCTCCGCCATCCGGGAGCGACCCCACCAACCTTTCGTCCGCGACAACGGCTTTGCCGTCGGGTAGTACCACAACCCCACCTCCAGGTGGGCCATCTCCAAACGGCACCGGGGAGCCGGCTGTCACCGCCGTCCCGTCCACCTCGACGGTAACGGCGGTGCCGGGGGCATCGGCCACCACGAGCACGGCGCCGGCGGCCACTACCACTTTGCCCGCCGGAGCCGCTACCTCCCTTCCTCCGGACGCCTCGACCACCGTTCCCGCGGGCACGAATGTGCCACAGCAGGCGCTGCGGCGATGCCCGGCCCCGGCCTCCGGCTCGTCCGGGGTAACCGGGTCGACGGCGGGTGTCTCCACGACGACCCCGCCGTCAACCTCTTCCAGCTAACCCGCCGGCGGCCGGCTCAAGATGAGTAGGTGAGGGTGAACGTGGCCTCCGAAAAATCACCGTGGGCGCCGTGCAGGTAGCTGGCCAGGCCCACGCATGAGCCCGCCACCGGGCAGGACAGCCCATAAATGTCGGCGGTATTGCTCACGGTGACCGGAGGGTTCGCCTTTCCTCCGGTCACGGTGGCGACGAAGCCATGTTCCTGCCGGGTGTTGGCGTTGGCCACCCCGAACTCCAGGCACCGCCCCACCATCGGGCAGATGAGCGATGCGCCGCTGTCAGTCGCAGGCAGGACCGACACGGTTGTCTTTGACCCCTCGATGGTCACCTGCGCCGGCAAAATGCCGCCGGAAGTACCGGGCGCGGTCCCGTTGGCCAAGCAGACTCCCTGTTCCCAGCCGCAAGCCAGATGCGTGAGCAGGCTGGTG
>DATJUH010000082.1:0-3422 GCA_035502515.1 Acidimicrobiales bacterium | reverse complement strand
ACCGGCAGCCCGTCCGCGAGATCAAGGAGGGCGGGGTAACCACGTTCGTGGGATGCGAGGTCGTCACTGGAGAACCCCACGGAGTGGCGGCCACCGTGGCAGTGGACCGCCAGGTACACGAGCCGATCGCTGGAACAGCGGAGGATGTTATCGGTGACGAAGCTGGCGGTAAGCATCCGATAGCCGCGCCTGCCGGGGACATAGTCCACGCCATCCTGGGCAATGATGAGGTCGCGAGCGAGGAGCCGGACACCGCGAGAGGTCTCCTGCATGCCGGCGGCGATCACCGCGCCGTGCTCGTCGCCGTCGCCGGGGAAGAGGTGACGACTCAGCCGGTCCATGAGGTCCGGGGGGATGCGCAGGCTCCACGGCGCACTCATCGGGACGCCATCCAGCCGAGCACCTTGAGCACCTTGAGGGCGGCCGTATCGACGGCAGGGTTAAGGTGGTTCGAGCGCCGGGATACCTGGACTGCCGGCTGTCCGTCGAACGAGGCGTTCGGGGACGTGCTCTCGCCGAGCGGCTGGCCGTCGACCCGGCTCAGGTCGTGGCGGACGAAGAGCGGATACACGTCCGCGTAGGGATACTGAGCGGTGACCCGGAACCCGATCCACGTCTCGCGCTGCGCGTACGGCGGGCCGGGATCGACCGGGTCAACACGCACGTAGGCACCACCCTCACCGTCGGGCTTGACGCTGACGGCCGCGCCCTCGAAGGTGCCGCGGAGCTCCTCGATCCCCTCCATGACGGCCGGAGCGATGGCCACCGTCGTCACGAGTTGTCGTCTTCCGCGACCGCCACGAAGACGGCGCCCTCGTGGAGGGTGACGGTGTCCGTGTTGCCGATGACCTTGGTCTTGTGGTCGCCAAGCTTTTCCGAGAGCTGGAACGAGATCTGGATCTTGACCCCTTGGGCGATGGCGGCCTCCTTGATCTGAAGGCCGGTCGCTTTGGGTCCGCTGACCCGGACCGGGTGCTTGTTGACGATGATGTCGACCACGTGGAGTGGCTGGATCTCTTCTGCGGCGGCGCTCACTGCGAACCTCCTCGTGATTGCGGGATAGACTCTCAGTTGCTATCCTCGGATTCCATGATAGCCGCTCAATTGCGAGATCGCAATCGCTCTCGAGGGAGGCCTATGCCTGATAGGAAGCCCGGTAAGAAGGGCTGGTTCGACTCCGACGGGTTCTACTCCGCGCTCGACGGAGTCCGCCAGGCTCGCGGGCTCAACTGGAAGCAGGTAGCCGCCGAGTCCGGGGTGAGCGCCTCAACGCTGACGAGGATGGCCCAGGGGGCACGTCCGGATGTCGACGGTCTCGCCGCCCTTGTTGCCTGGTCAGGGCTTGACGCCGACGACTACGTCCGGTCGGAAGACGGGGAGCGGCCCCAGGCGGAGCCGCTGGCCATGATCTCGACCTACCTGCGAAGCGATCGGAATCTCACTCCGGAGGCAGCGACGGCGCTGGATGAGCTGATCAAGGCGACCTACGAGAGGCTGCGGAAGCACTGATGGGATACCGTCACGGCTTCAAGAGCGAGGCCAACGCAACCGCCCGGGAAATCCGAGCCGAGCTGGGACTCAGGGACCTGGACAAGCTGGATCCGTGGACGCTTGCGGCTCACCTCCTAGTCCCAGTGGAATCGCTGTCCGATTTCGCTCGCGACGCCCCGCAGGCCGTGCATCACTTCACCGCGGTCGACCCGGGAGCGTTCTCGGCGTGTACCGTCTTCGACGGCGCTCGCCGCAAGATCGTCCACAACGACGCGCACCTGCCAGGTCGGCAGTCGAGCAACGTGACCCATGAGCTAAGCCATGCGCTGCTCCACCATCCCCCCACACCTGCCCTCGACGACCGGGGATGCCGGCAGTGGAACCAGGACATCGAAGACGAGGCGCAGTGGCTAGCCGGGGCGCTTCTACTAACAGAGGATGCTGCGCTCTCCATTGTCCGGCAGGGAGTATCGGTTTCGGACGCTGCCCAGCACTTCGGGATCAGCGATCAGATGGTTACATACCGCCTGAACGTCACTGGCGCCCGCACGCGGGTGGCCCGTGCGCGCGGGCTGCGGGTCGTCAGCTAGAACCCCCACAGGTCATCTCGTCCTGGCGAGGGCGGCGTACGCGACGGAGCGAGAGATCTTTAGGCTGCCAACGCTTGCGCCTGCGCTGTGTTGCCCTCGGTGTACTGGCCGACTACGGCGCTTACCGCACCGGGGTCCTTGTCCGCCGTGCGGCCCCCCTTCGGGGTTTGGGCCATCCGGCGCGTCGCACGTGGCGAATACATGGTCAAGTGGCCCGTTCCAGGGACGCGGCAGCGAGCGTTTGCCCAAGTGGGGGCCTATGGCTACAGGGGATAGGTACCCGGACTCATAATCTGCCGGTCGCCTGGACGTCCTGGTGTGAGCTCTCTGCGAGGTCGGCGACGCGGTCGCGGCTTCCGCCTGACCTGCTGCCAAGGACTTGTCGCGGTAGACCTACTGGGGTATGCCTAGCGGCATGGAACGCCCTGACAGTCAGGCTCACGTCATGGTGCTAGCGGCCACGAGAAAATCCGGGTGTGCGGTCGGTTAGCTCCTGGTTGGCGGTCATCAATTCTGGTGGCCGCCAGCCCGGAGAAGACAAGGCCATCCAACTGGATATCCCAATGGCCGTTGACACATGGTCGCGACGACGACCGGGGAGGCCGGTCCCGATAGCCGGAGCGTCGTCCGGATTCTCGACGGAATCCCCGGTGCCTTCGAGCGGGCGCTGCAGAGTCTGGCGGAGGGATGCGAGGGCCGCACGATCGGGCTTGATGAGCTCTAGCCGTGCGCGGCACAGGGGTATGGATATCAGGGTGGCCTGTCGGCGCGGCTGAACGTCATCACTTTTTGGACCAGTTGCTCCACGAGCCGGCCGGGATCAACCGCGGCCGAGTGAGGATCCCGGGCCGGGGCCAGACTAAGGAAGAAGGTCGTCACCCTTACGCGCAGATGGCGGATGCAGGTGCACTGGTTGGTGCCGGACAAGCTGAAGCCGCTCACCGCCCGGCGGGTGCTCGCTGTCGAGGGAGCCTCGTCTCTCCGCTGCTCCGCTGGCTGGTACCCGTCCTGCGGTTCGCCAGCGGAAACCAGGGCCCGGCCGCCGCAACGTCGGCCGCCAAGGGACATTGGGAGGAGGACTCAGCCGTGGCTGTCCCCTGACAGGCCCGTCGGGACGCGTTTGGTTGCTCCGCCGAGCCGGGAGGCCGACGGGGGCCGCCAGGGCGAGGTTCGCGATGAGGTCTTCTGTCGGCTTGGCTACGTGGATACCTCGGTAGGAAACACGAGGGTACCGAGCAGGGGCACGATCGCCGTCGTCTCGATGACCAGCCCGGCGCTCCGCGGGGGCCGCGTCATGCGGGGTGCAGGGGCTGTGGAACTCGCACGACCGCCCGGTCTGGT
>DATJUH010000081.1:0-33549 GCA_035502515.1 Acidimicrobiales bacterium | reverse complement strand
GGCTAGCGAGGCGGGATTGCCGGTGGACCAGATGACGCGCCCGCCCCTCCTGCGGGCGCCGGCCCGGCTGCCGTCAACCGCCACCACCACGCCGCACGGCGCCGTGTTCGTCTCGCCGTCCCGGAACATCGGTTGCGAGGTGGACTTCCGGTTCGCCCACATTGGTGCAGCCACCTTTTGCCAGACGCTCGCCCCGCCACAATCGGTGACTATCACAGCCACCGGAGCGATCGAGAAGTGCTCAGGAGTGGCGTGCGTGGGGCACCCGGCCCAGAACACCCCCGTCCTGCTGTACATGACGTCGACGGCAGCCGGGCCGTTCCTCTGCGCGTCGCGCTTCGACGGCGTGGCCTGCAGCGCCGGCGACCGGGCCTTCCTCATATCGAGGTCCGGGACCGTGACCTACACCGTGTACCCGCATACCACGATGGCGGTGTACGCCGATCCTGGCAGTCGCCCGAAGCTCTCGGTCGCCAAAGCGTTTGGCTGGGTCATCGCCCTGGACCCGTCTGGTCACAACGCCGAAGTTCTGGTGGAGTGTGGGCACGGCTCGACGGGCAACCTGCCTCGGGACGGGCTCTGGACGGTTGACCTGTCGGCGGTCAGTTCGTTCGAGGCGGAGACCAACCTGGCTAATCCCACGGCCGGTTCGGTCGTCGGAGTCGCCGAGGGCAAATGGGCCGACTCAGTCCGGGTCCGCGGCTGGGACGGTTACCTCTACCTGGGCGGGGAGCACTCGTTCGTCAGCAACGGGCCGGGAAGTTTCGTCTGCCCGAGCTAGTGCAGCAGACCTACAACGGAGCTCTCTGGACGCCGGAGCCTTTGTCTGCGAGCCTGGCGTTATGGCCAACCTAAAGCGAGCGGCGCCCATATTCGGCGTCCGAGATCTCGACGAGTCAATGGCGCATTACCAACGGATGGGGTTCGCAACCCGGGTCTACGAGGGAGGCGGCTACGCCTTCGCCACCCGGGACCGTGTAGAAATCCACCTGGGCGTCGTGCCCGACACCGGTCCGAGGCCAAGCTCGGCCTACCTCTTCGTCGACGACGCAGACCAACTCGCCGAAGAGTGGCGTGCCGGGGGTGTGGACGTCCACGAGCCCGAGGACACGGCGTGGCGGATGCACGAGGGCGTCGTGGTTGACCCGGACGGCAACGTGATCCGCTTCGGCTCGCCGGTCTAGCTACCAACGGCCCACCGGGCGAGGGCCGTAGCGTGTATACAATGTCGCTGTTCTCCCGGTCCGCACCGTTCGTTGTGGTTGCCAACCGCCTACCCCTCGAC
The DNA here is from genome assembly GCA_035502515.1 of Acidimicrobiales bacterium. Lineage (GTDB taxonomy): Bacteria > Actinomycetota > Acidimicrobiia > Acidimicrobiales > Palsa-688 > Fen-671. The sequence goes on along the minus strand of DATJUH010000081.1, from coordinate 32,264 downwards.
CGGATCACCGAGCCCGACGGCTCGGTTGACTGGCGACCCAGCCCTGGAGGCCTGGTCACGGCGTTGGAGCCGGTACTGCAGCGCAACCAGGGCACGTGGGTGGGCTGGTCAGGGGCGCCCGACGAAAAGCTGGATCCCTTCGAAGCCGACAGCATGCAATTGGTCCCGGTGAGCCTCACCGACGAGGAGGTGGGCGACTATTACGAGGGCTTTTCCAACGCCACCCTGTGGCCGCTCTACCACGACCTGGCCGCCACACCCCAGTTCGACCGCCGGTGGTGGGAGGTCTATCGGGAGGTGAACGCCCGGTTTGCCGATGTAGTGGCCGACGTCGCGGGGGAGAGGGCCGTCGTCTGGGTCCAGGACTACCAGCTCCAACTCGTGCCCGGGCTGCTCCGGGCCCGGCGGCCGGATCTTCGGATCGGGTTTTTCAATCACATACCGTTCCCTGGGTTCGAGATCTATTCCCGGCTTCCGTGGCGGCGGCAGGTCGTCGAGGGCTTGCTCGGTGCGGACTTGCTCGGCTTTCAGCGCCGCGACGACGCCAGCAACTTTCTCCGCGCCTGCAGAAGGCTGACGTGGGCGAGTACCCGCGGGTCGGTCATAGAACTGCCGTCCGAGGCCGGCGGCCGAACTGGAGGGCGACGCCTGCGCGCCGGCTCCTTTCCTATCTCAATCGACGCCGCCGGCCTGGAAGCGCTGGCCCGCCGGCCCGACATTCAGGCCCGGGCGCGTGAGCTGCGGGGCGAGCTCGGTGACCCGGAGGTGCTGCTGCTGGGAGTCGACCGCCTGGACTACACCAAGGGCATCCTGCACCGGCTGCGAGCCTACGGAGAGCTCCTCGACGAAGGCCAGCTCGATCCCGCCTGTAACGTCTTGGTCCAGGTGGCCAGCCCCAGCCGGGAGCGAGTGGAGGAGTACCAGCACTTACGTGACGAGGTCGAGGGCATTGTGGGCCGGATCAACGGCGATCATTCGTCGGTAGGCCAAACCCCCATCCACTACCTGCACCAATCCTTTTCCAAAGAGGAGATGGCGGCGCTGTACCTGGCGGCCGACGTCATGCTCGTCACCCCGTTGCGTGACGGCATGAACCTGGTCGCCAAGGAGTATGTGGCCTGCCATTTCGACCTCCGGGGGGCGCTGGTGCTGTCGGAGTTCGCCGGTGCCGCCGACGAGCTGAGGCACGCGTTCCTTCTCAACCCGTACGACATTGACGGGACCAAGGCTTCCATCCTGCAAGCTGTCCGGGTGTCACCGAGAGCGGCGGCCCGTCGCATGAAGCAACTGCGCCGTCGGGTCATCGAGTTCGACGTCCACCACTGGGCCAACACCTTTCTCGGTGCCCTGGACATGGTCACCGAGATGCCCGGGGCATTTTGAGCCCGGCCGAGACCGCTCGAGAGCTCGACGAGCAGCTTCGTCTGCTGACGACGGAACCGACGCACGGCGCGCTGTTCTGCGATATTGACGGGACGCTGGCGCCGATCGTAGACCGACCAAGCGAGGCGTACGTCCCCGAGGAGGTGTCCCGCCTGCTCGGCCGTCTTGGCCTACGCTACGCCTGCGTGGCCTGCGTTTCGGGCCGGCCGGCACTGGAGGCGCGCCAGCTGGTGGGGGAGCGACGTATTTTCTACGCCGGCCTGCACGGCGCCGAATTGCTTTCCCCGGAGGAGGAAAAACCGCGCCTGGTCGCTTCCTTTCAAGATTGGCAGCCTGCCGTAAGGGTTTTCTCCGCCCGGCAGGCGACACAGCTTCAAACGTTCGGGGTGCGCCTCGAGGACAAAGGCCCGATCGCCGCGTTTCATTGGCGCGGCGTGCCTGACGAAGAGGCGGCGCTGGCACAGCTGAGGCGGGTCGCCGGGGACGCCCGGGCCGCCGGGTTGAGCACTCGCTGGGGCCGCAAGGTGCTGGAAGTGTGGCCGCCGGTGCTCATCGGCAAGGGTCGGGCGGTCTGCGAGCTGGTCGGGGCGACGGGAGCGCGGACGGCAATGTACGGCGGCGACGACGTCACCGACCTCGACGCCTTCAGTGCCCTCGACGCGCTGGTCGCCGACGGCCGCCTCGACGCGGCCGTCCGGGTCGGAGTGCGCTCCGATGAGGGGCCGCCGGAAATCATTGCTCGCGCCGATGTCGTGGCCGAAGGCGTGCCGGGTTTCAGGCGGGTGCTCGAGCGACTGCAATGACCTCCACCCCCGGATGGGTACCGCGCCGGGTGTCGGCGTGGAACGGCGGGCTGGCGTTACAGGGTCAATAAATGGCTGAGGAGCGCCCCGGCGGCCTCAAAAGGTTGCGCTGGTTGTCGGTCAGGTCGGGATAATCATCTGGGGTGTAATAACGCCTGGACCACGCCAGGGGCTCCGGGCTGTACTTGTAAAACATTGTCCGCCGCTCGTCGCTCCCTTGCCACGGCAGCGTCCCGTGAGTCATGGCTTCGGTAAAGATTATGGCCGTGCCGGCCGGGCCGGTGACCCGGCGGACACAAGGGTGGGGGTTGGACAGGTCTTTCCAGTTTTCGGGAAATCGAAAGGCCGCTTTGTGGCTCCCCGGTACGCACGCAAAGCCGCCGTCGTCGGGACCGACGTCTTTGAGGTTGTAGGCCGCCACCAGCAGCCCGCTGTGGAGGTTCCCGCCGCCGCTCCGATAATACTGGACCGGGTCGAACGGAGTGGCCCCTCCGTGCAACCGGGCGCCGATTGGGCCGAGGCCCGAACGTATGACGTCGATATATTCATGGTCGAGGCGCAATTTGGGGCCGAGCAGCTCCTCCAGCAACGGGAGAACTCGCGGGTTGTCGATCAGGTCGCGGAACACCCGGCTCCGGGGCAACACGTCGCCCCAACGATGGGTCGTTTCCTCCCGGCCCATTTCCCGTTCCACCAGTTCGTCGACGGCCGCATTCAGTTCGTCGACGGCATCTGGTGAAAGGGCGTCCGGGACGGTGAGGTAGCCCTGGAGGTCGAACAGATAACGCTCTTCGTCGCGCACAGGGTTCCTCCTTACAGCGCTCCCCCGACGGTCGCGCCGGTACCCTTCAGGAACTCCCGCCTGGGCATTGTCTCATGTCGCCCCTCAGCCACCGTTGCCCACCTCGACGATCAAAAGAATTGCTGTAGCGACTAACCAGCTACGCACCGTTGCGACGGCGGGCCCCGTTCCGTGTGACGGCGCCACCCGCTCGCCCTCCGGCCTAACCTCTACCCCGGCTCGCCGTAAACAGTTTACCATGGACGACGTGCGACGTCGATTGCCGGCCACCGCGCCATGATCACGCGACCTGCCGTCGATCAGCTCACGCCGGCCATGAGGCCCCCGAATCAGGTGGCCGAGTGCAAATGGAACGCATAGACGATCGACGAGATCCCACGGAAGAGCGCATAAAAGCCGACCCAGAGCAAAAGCAGCGAGGCGCGGGCAGGGAAGTATTGCTGCGCCGCCCAGAAGCCGAGGAACAGTTCGAGCAGGCCGGCCAGCAGGCCCAGCCACCAGACCGAATTGACGCCTTGGCTGGCAATTGACGTCACGAGGTCCAGCGTCCCTTTGAAGATCAGCAGGAACCCGAGCGCGTCGGCAATGGCCACGAACGTGCCGATGGGGTCGATGAACGACCATATAGCCGCGATCACGAAGAATATCCCCAGGAGGGCCCGTGCCCAGGCCCAACTGTCGATCACGGCGGCGACAAAGAACTCCTCCAGGCCCGAAATAAGGAAGACCACGCCCAGGAGGACCCCGACAGCGGTCACCGACCTCAGGTTCATTTGGAGCACAATTAATGAGATCAAGAACCACACCAGGCCGGCTATCAGGAATGTCCACCACGGCCCGAACCTAAGTCTGACGGCGTCGCGAACTTCGGCGTTTAGCATGCACGTCCCTTCAGTCGCTTGTTGCCCTTGGGGCTCGAACGGTGAACCCTCTACGAGGCTAGGGGACAATGCGGTACCCGGGCTATCCGGCCAACGCCACATTGCCGTGGAAGGGGAGATCAACCGGCCAAGAAGACACCCATTAATAGGGCGGTGACTGACACTGCGGTGACTGCGCGCCAAGCCGCCAGGCCATCTCGCCAGTGTCAGTGTCAGGGCTTGTAGTGGTTCCACGGCGTCCTCCTCGGGGCCATGGGCGCCAACGTCGGCACCCAGAGGGCCTGGTTGGCGCTCATTGCCGGGCGCGAGTTGACAGCCGGTCTGCCCCATACCAATATTGTCCTATGGTATTAGGGCAGGGGGTCAGCGATACCGAGACTCCACAACCAGCCCCGCCGATCGAGTTCCGGCTCGACCTCGGTTCGGGCGTGCCGACGTACTTGCAGCTTGTCCAGCAGGTCGAGCACGCGCTGAGGCTGGGGTACCTGGCACCCGGCGATCAGCTCCCGAAGGTCCGTGACGTGGTAGGGGAATTGGCCATCAATCCGAACACCGTTTTGAAGGCGTACAAAGAGCTGGAGACCAAGGGCCTGGTGGTCGGCCGGCCCGGCCAGGGGACCTTCATCGAGGCAACGCTAAAGCAGGTGGCACTGCCGGAGCTCACCGGGCTCCGGCGTTCGCTGGTCTCCTGGGTGGCCGCCGCCGACGCCGCCGGGCTCGACGAGGACGCGATTGCGGCGCTCGCCGCCAGTGTGCTGCGGGATTTTCGTGGGCGCCGCGCTGACCCTGCCGAGCAGCGCGGTCCGGCCCGCCGCGAGGCGGAGGGCGTGGCATGAACGTCGTAGAGACTCACGCCCTCGGCAAGTCCTACGGCTCGAAGACGGCATTGCGCGATTGCACTCTGGCGGTCCCCGACGGGCATGTGGTGGCGCCGGGACCGTCAACTCACACATCCCCTCCACGATCGACACCAACTCGAGGCAGTTCGACCAGGCCCGCCGGATCTGCCAAAAGCTCATCCCCCGGGGGCTCCCCTACAGCGGGTCAGAAGGTTAACACGGTGGACCGTCGTGCCTCCGTGGCGCCGCCCACTTCCAGGTCCGAGGTGAGCAGGGCCAAGGCCGTGCAGCCGCGCCGGCGGGCCCGCTCACTGCGCCGGTTCGGGCCCATCCTCGGAGCCGGCGCCGTGCTAGCGGTCCTGGCGGTGACCCTGCACGGCGTGTTCGCCAACGGGAGCTCCTACCCGGCGCCGAGTGAGGCCGCCCTTTCGGGTATGACCCTGTCCCAGCGCATCGTGGCCGTCGCCAAAAGCCAGGTCGGGTACCACACCGACCCACCCCACTCGTATTGCAACAAGTTCAGCGCCTATTGGGACGCGGGCGCGGCAAACTGCCCGAGCGGGGAAACCGATGAGGAGTGGTGCGCCGACTTCGCCGCCTGGGCCTGGCAGGAGGCCGGAGTGAAATTCACTTACGGCTATGTCGGAGGCGAAATCAATGGTGGCGCCGTCAGTTTTTACGAGTGGGGTGTCGACAATGGCGATTGGCACCCGGCGGGGAGCGGGTTCGTGGCTGCGCCCGGGGACGTGGCCGTTTACGGCCTTTCGCTGGGTGTCGACCCGTCTGCTGTCCATGTGGCCATCGTTACCGGTGACGCTCCCGGCCAGCGCGGCCCCGACGTGGTGAACGGGGACGGCGACCGGACCGGTTTCTCGGTCGTTGAGAACGGGACTGACCAAGTATTGGCCGACGCCGGTCATGACGACTCCACTCTCACCGGTTATGTGAGCCCGCCCTGAAACGGCCCGCGGGGAACACCCGAGCCATTCACCAGCGCGCTTCGTGGCAGGCTTTGGTAGGTGGCTAACGAAGACCGGCCTTTCGACCCGCTCCGGCTCACAGCATCCGCGTCCCTCAACCAGACGGTCCTGAGTCATCCTGTCGCCGGTCCGGGAGTGCGTGGGCGGAGAGCCGGAGAAGTCTGTTCACGGGACGCATTGGCCGAAATGGCGCTGAAGGGCGGGGCATTGTCTCTGGTAAGCCCTGGCCGCCTGGCCGACCAGTTGGGCGGGGCCTTGCGCTCGGAGCAGGCTCGGGAGCCCGCCGAGGCAGTGCTGAGGGAGTTTGGCCGCCGCCTTGGTGCCTTGATCGCCACGTTGACTCAAGGTCCCGGTGCCATCGAGACCAGCGCTTATCGCCGGTCCTACCTTTCCCACTGGAGACAAGTTGAGGCGGTGACGCTCGCCGGAGGTCTTCTTGCCAGCGGCACGGCGCCCCCCATCCTCTGTGGCGTCGAGGAATCACTCCGCCGGGCTGAGGTGGCCCAACCAGTCCGGGTGCTCCCGTTTGCGCCCTACGCCAGCCTCCTGGGGGTAGCCCGGTTGGCCCCATCGGGCGCGGAGGCGGCTGTGGTCGCTGACCTGGGGCACACGACCATCAAGACCGCGACTGCGGCCATCAAGGGCCACGTCATCACGCGGTTGGCCGACCGACGTTCCCAACCGGCGGCGCAGCACCCGGACGAGACGGCGGTGAAAGTCCTGGAGGCGATCATGGCCGCCGCCCGCCTTTCGGGGGCCGCCCTGAGCCGCTGCCATGTTCTCACCTTCAGCGTTGCCAGTTATCTTCGAGATGGCCTGCCCGTAGACGACGGCCGCAGCGTGTACGCCGGGCTCGGGCGGGACATCGACGAGCTCGAGGCCGGCCTGGCCGCGGCGGCGGGGCGGCCAGTGCAGGTGCGTTTCGTCCACGACGGCACAGCTGCGGCCGCGGCGGCCGACGACGGTCGCCCCGGCGGCCTTATCACTCTGGGCAGCCGGCTGGCGGTCGGCTTCACCCCCACTTTCAGCCATTTGCTCGACCTTTCTCCAACAGCCGTGCTCTAGGGGGCGAGATCGGCCTGCGCAGCACAGGGCAGTAAGAAGGCGCTTGCGCCGGTAATTAGCCAAGTGGTGCCGGTAGTGACCCCGTCAACTCAAAGAAAACCGAGCGCCAGTGCCCTCTCGATAGCCGCCGACCGCGAGGTTACGCCAAGTTTCATGTAAATGTGGTTCAAGTGGGTCTTCACGGTGTTGACCGAGAGATGCAGGTCGCTGGCCAAGTTGACGTACGTGCTCCGCCTGGGCAGAGCGTGTAGTACTCGTATCTCGGCCGCGGTGAGCGGGTCGGCCAGCGCACTGGTGGACCGGGACGGGCTCTGTTTGCGAGCTTCGAAACCGCCGGCGATCAAAGCCCTGAGGTTGTCGGTGTCGTGGTAAAGGTGCGACTGGGCCATCAGGTGCTCAACTAGACAGGGCGCTGTGTCCAGCACCGTTTGGACAAAACCGTGCCGTTCAGTGATAGCGAGGACGTCCTTGACAAGTCGCGGCGCTCGGTCCGAGCTTTGGGTAATGGCGGTACTCGCGCGCAGCAGGCGCAGTTCCAGATCGGAACGGATGGTGGTCCCTTCGTCGGGCAGGGAAGTCAGGTAATTTGCCGCTTCTGCAGAGTTTTCCGAGGCCAATGCGATGGTCGCCAACATCACGAGCCGACGGTCCTCGGGAAGCCGATGGGTGAGGCTGAGGGCTCCATCCCGGTCGCGGAGGGCCAGGCGCAAGCGGGCTTCGAGTTCGTCAGCTTGGGCAAACATGACGGAGTGATCGGAGTGAAGGGTGGCCCGGGCTGCCGGCAGCGACGATAAGGCTGCGTCCAGGTTGCCCGCCGACGCCCAGATCCTGGCCCGGTCCAGCTGGGCCAGGTAAGTCTGGTTGGGCCGGCTACCGCCCACCCGGTCGAGGATCTGTTCGGTTAGGCTCTCGGCCGCCTCGATATGGTGGCGTTCGAAAGCAAGCAACGCCGCCGTCCGCATGGCCCAGGTCGGAAGGAATTCACGTTCGATGGCCAGGCGCCGGGCGGAGACGAGCGATCGTTGCGACAACTCCTCGGCCTCGTCGAGGGCCCCTTCAGCCAGCGCCACCTGGCTGATGACGCCCGGGCACAGCACTTGAACAACCGGTGCCGCCGCATGGTGAGAAACGACGGCGTTGGCCAACTCGCGGGCTTGAGTGAAGTTGCCCGCCAATGCGTGAGATTGCATGGCTACGACGTCGAGGCCGTCGAGCCACTCGTCGACACCGGCAACGCGGGATGCCAATCGCCGGGCCCGTTCTCTCTGTGCGAATACCTCGTCGAATTGGCCCGTGGCACCATAATGAAGCACGTTTGCGAAGGCCAGTTTCACAGCCAGGTCGGGTTGCCGGTCAGGGTCGACGTTGGCCTGCTGTGCGAGGGTGAAGGCCCGTAGTCCTTTATCGTGTGCGCCCCGCAAGAACAATTCGGTGGCCAGGGGGACCAGGATTTCAGGGTTGCCGGCAAACAACTCGGGTTGTGCCTCGTCGAAGTCAAAGGCGCTGCCCGCCTTCGGGTTGAGGTAGTAATGGCCGACGACGCGCTCGCTTAACAGGTTGAAGGCGGCGGCGGGCTCGCCCGCAGCCAAGAGATGGCGGGCCGCCGGGCCGATCTCGCCCGTATCCCTCAGGTAGCCAGCGGCGGCCGCATGCAACTGGCGCTCACGGCCGGGGTACCGGAGGTGCAGCTCGGCTCGAAGAACTTGTTTGATCAGGTGGTGGTAGCGGTACGTGGGGCCGAGTTGGTCGACCAATGTCAGGAAAAGGTGGCTGCCATAAAGCAGTTCGAGCAACGCGGCCGATCCTTCGCCGCGCAGCGCGTTGCAAAGAGGAGCCGAGAGTTCGTCGAGGACCGAGGTGGTCAACATGAAGTCGACCACCTCGGGCGGCTGGCGGTACAGAACTTCGTCCAGGAAGTAGCCGGCGATGGTATGACGGTTCAACTCGATCAGACCGACCGCTTCGACGGCGCCCGCCGAGTCGTGGATGGAAATGGCGGCCATTTGCAGTCCGACGGCCCATCCCTCGCTGCGCTCATAAACCAAAGCGAGGTCCCCTTCGCTCATGCGGACGCCGAAGGCGGACAGAAATAACTTTGTCTCCTCCATGGAGAAGGAAAGGTCCCGGTCACGCACCTCGACCAGTTCGCCGTTGGCCCGCATGCGGGCCAGCCGAAGCCGAGGGTCGACGCGGCTCGCCACCACCAGCTGTAGCGACGCCGGCCAGTACTCGAGCAGCAGGGCGAGGGTGTCGGCGCCCCGCCCGCCGGTCAGGTGGAAGTCGTCTATGACCAGTACTCGTGCTCCATCGGGCTGGTCCAGATCGTCGGCCAGGGCGGCGACGACATCGGCCGACACCTCCCGGTCGAAGCTCAGCAGTTGGACGGCATCCTCGCCGAGGATCGGCTGAAGGCTGGCCCGGCGCAGAGACTCGATGATTGCGATCACGAACCGGACGGGGTCGGCGTCGGCCTCGTCACAGTTGAGCCAAGCGGGCCGAAGTTGTGGCCGCTGCCCCAACCAGTCGGCGAGCAGCACGGTTTTACCGGCTCCGGGCGAGCCCACCACCACGCTGAGGCGGTGCTGTTGTCCGCGGTCCAGCCGCTCGAACAGCCTGGTCCGAGCGACGAGACGAGAGGGCAGGCTTGGAGCGGCGAACTTCGAGGATGGGAACCGGGGTAGGCGGGCACCTGACCGACCGTCCTGCTTCGTCTCCAACATCCGGTGGTGCCTCCTCGGCGAGCCCCGCGAAAAATGGTCCCGTCGGGCCGGCCACAAGCATAACAACAGGCCAAACTGGATGTCCGGTTACCAATGCGGGCCCACTGACCAGGAGCTCGGTCAAGAAACCTGTGGTGACCGCCAGTGGCCGGCGAGGCGCTCAGGACCGGTGGTCGGACGTCACGAGCGGCCGCTGGACTGGTCCCGGTGAGTAACCGACTGGAGCGTTCCGGTTGACCGGGCCACGGAGGCAGGTGGGCTCCGTGCCGCCGATAAAAGTCTGGCGTTTGTGCGCGCCAGTGTCACGATAAGCGCACCTGGCGCGCACAGGTCGCCCCGGTCGGTCAAAAAAAGATAAGTAGGTACTCGCCTTTACCCCGCGCCTCGGCGGGCGCCGCCGCCGCCCGACACTGGTCCAGTTAATTCCCCGTCGACTGGTCCAGTCGATCAGTCCAGTAGCCGGACTGGCCCTCCTAGGTTTGCTCTGTGGGCGTCGGCACCAAAGACTGCGCTCGAGCAGAAAAGCCCGGGTTGGTGCTCGCTGGACCAGGGCCAGAAGTTCGGCCAGCCGGCGGTGACGGCAACTGCTGCAATCCGACGTGGGCCCGGCGGCGCAAAACGCGCGAAGCGTCGACCGGGCCCGCCCACCCCCCGGCAAATGTTGCTGTCAGCGGGTGAGGCATTACGGCCGCCATGGCGCAGAAAGACCGCCGGGCTGGGAACTCCCGGTGAGCCGGGAAGCAGGACCCTGACGCCGGTGTATGGCCGGACCAAGCAGTGGGCCCCAAAATGGGCGGCGCGATAATCGCATCTCAGGGTCGGTCAAGATCTCATGCCTGATCGGGCACCAATCATCGCCGTCGAACACTTGCACAAGGCCTATGGGGCGACGGTCGCAGTGGAGGACGTCAGTTTCTCGGCACGGCAGCGGAGATCTTCGGCATCCTCGGGCGACAGGCGGCGCCTCTTTGAGGTCGCCGAGCGCCGGTTCGCCGACATTTGAACGTTAGTCACCACCGGGACGCGGCTTGTGGGCGAGCCGAGCGTTCAGTACTGCGCCCAGTAGGACAACATACACGGCCAGGTACGTGCCCAGCATCCCGATTACCGCCCCCGCGAACACGCCGTACACGGCCGTGTAATGCTTCGACCAAGCCACGTAGGCGCTAAAGCCGGCCAGGGTGGCGACCACACCCACCGACGATGCCACCATTCCAGGGAACAACGCCCGCGCCCCGACCCGTCCGCCCACCGAGAACCGGTATAACGCGGCCACGCCGGCGGCCACTACCACCAACAAACCCGGGACGGCAACGACGATGACCAGAGGGGTGCGGGACCGGCCGACCACCGCCGAAACCGCCAGGGCACCCAGGCCCAAAAAGACCACCACTGCGACCGCACCAAACAGGGCGCGGCCGCGCGCCTCGGCATAACGCTGAGGCGCCAGGCCGTAGGCAACGCGAATGGCGCGGTCAAGGTTGTAAACCCCGGCCGAGGCACTCCATAGGGCGAACACCAGGGACGTCGCCAACCCGAGGGACAGGCTGGCATGGTCGCTGGCCGCCACCCGCCGGAGCTGAGTCGTCACCAGCGAGCCGAGCGACGCCGGCGCTCCGCTCGCCAAGTTGCCGAGGTCAGTGGCCACTCTCTCGGGGCTCACGACCAGCCCGAAGAGGCTGACCGCGGCGATGGCGGTGGGGAAGGCCGAGATGACCAACCAGAAGGTTGCTCCTGCCGCGGCCAGACCGACGGCCTCCACCCCCTGTTCCCGCATGACTCCACGAGCCACGTGCACTACCCGGGACAGGTGCGGGTGACGTTGGAGCGCGTCTTCAGCGGCAGCCTCGGCGCTTTTCTCGCTGGCCTCGAGCTCCTCGCACCGCTCGATTACAGACTTCTCCAGCTCTCCCTCAGCGGCCGCCGGTTCAGAACGCTTGGGCATGCTCCATCAAACTGCGCCGGCGGGCGCGGGATGCTGTTCAAATTTGGTGGAGGGTGGGTGCCGTTCGCACCCACCCCCGCTCCAGGGTTCCCGAGCTGACGGGTTAGGCGGCAACAGGCTCGCTAGTGGTGGTAGGGGACTGGCCAGCGGTAACGACTTCCACCTTGCGGGGCTTCGACTGCTCCGCCACCGGGACGGTGATGGTGAGAACGCCGTTGTCATAGCGGGCTGCGGTGCGATCACCGTCGAGGTTCTCGCCGAGGGTGAGGCGGCGAGTAAGGGTGCCCTGCGGCCGCTCGGAAACAAGCACGCGGCCGTCCTCGGCAACTGCGGGACGTCGCTCGGCCGTGATCGTGAGCGTGCCGTTCTCGAAGGTGACATCGACCGACGCCGGATCTGCACCGGGAAGGTCAAACTGCAACATGACATGGTCATCCAGCCGGTAGGCGTCCATTGCCATCCAGGGCTGGCGGCCGTTGATCGTGACGTTCCGGGTCAACCGGTCCAGGTCACGAAAAGGGTCGAAATGCATCAACATCTCTACTGGTCCTTTCTATCGCCCCGGTAACTCCGAGACATAGTTTAAGGTTACTAGGAAAGTTGCGCAACAGGCACTCAACCTTCTTGCTTCCTTTGGACCTACATCGCTTGGCCGCCGGCGGCGCGACCGGGACCGTGTGGCTTTGGCCCCCCTTTGGACTGTAAAAAGTCTGCCCCGGTGGCCTGACGCGAGCCAACGGCTAGCCAGACGTGTCAGCACCGTTGGGCAGTGTCCCGGTCCAGGCGGCCGCCACCACGTCCTCGTCGACAACCAGGGCGTCGATCCTGTAGCGGATCAACCCGCCGGCCAACTTGACGGCGTTGTCGTAATCGGCCCTCGCCCCCTCTGGCCCTCGCCCGGGCGGGGTGTGGCCATAATCCACGTAGTCAGGCGCCACGACTTCGTCGAAGTCCTGTGGGCGACCTTCGGTGTAACAATCGAAGAACTTACGCACGGCCTCGTCGGGAGCCGATTCAGCCCTCATTGTCCTCTCCTTTGCAGACCTCGTTCGGGGACGGCTCCGGCCGGATGACTCTTGGTCGGGTACCGACGACCGGATTTTGCCCTTTCTAGCCCGCGTGAACGGTTCGGGCCTACCCCCGAGCCCTCGGACGGGCCCTAGTAGCGGCGGAGGGCGGGACCTACGGTTCCATACAGGTCGCTTCGTATGCCGGCCAGGCTGAGGAAATCGGCAATATCGACTTCATTTATGAGGCTGCGCCAGACAGGCCGGGCACGGCCCAAGGTCCCTGGACCGGTCAAGCGGCGCGGAACGATTCGGCCACGGCCTGCACCGCCTGGCGCTGCTCCTCGGTCACGTGGTCGGGAACGGTCAGCCGTATCCCCACGAGGAGGTCCCCCGTGGCCCTGTCGGAACTTACCCCGCGGCCGCGAACCCTGAGGGTGCGCCCGTGAGGGGTACCAGCCGGCACGCGCACCCGGACCGGGGGCCCGGCCAACGTGGGTACGTCGAGCTCGGTGCCGAGCACCGCCTCGGGCCAACTGATCGGCGCGTCGACCAGCAGGTCAAGGCCGCTGCGCCCGAACACAGGGTGGTCAGCCACGCGGACGACGGCGTAGAGATCACCGGGCGGCCCGCCGTTCAGGCCTGGGCCACCCTTGCCCGGGAGGCGGATCCTCTGGCCGTCGTTCACTCCTGCCGGCACCCGGACCTTGAACGTGTGCGAACCGTCGGGCCGGTTGAGGGTCACCTCTGTCGTCAGGCCACGGACGGCGTCCTCGAAGCTCAGGTCGAGGACGGCCTCGAGGTCATCGCCCGGCCGTGCCCTGTTGGCCCGGCCACGGTTCGCTCGGCCCATGACACTGCTCAGCAGGTCGTCGAGGTCGCCGGCATCCACGGTCGACCACGTGGAGCCGTCGAACGTCGTCCACCCTTCCTCCCCGGCCCCGGCGAAACCACCACGGTCGGACCAGGTCCAACCCTCTCGGTCACGACCGGGTCGTCCGGTCTCCGCTACGGCCTGCCGGAACTGGTCGTACTCGGCGCGTTTTGTCTCGTTGCCGAGGACCTCATAAGCGGCCGTGACGTCCTTGAAGCGCTCCGTAGCGGCAGGGTCGTCCGGGTGGGTGTCCGGGTGCAGTTGGCGCGCCAGCTTGCGGTAGGCGCGACCGATCGTCGTGTTGTCCGCGTCCTCCGCTACTCCCAGTACTGCGTAGAGATCCCTCTCCAACCAATCGGCCTGTACGGCCACGCGCCGTCGCCTCCTTCTTCGAAACTTGAGTGCACCATTGTTAACTCTTAAGGGGCGCCCGGGATTCCCGGTCCCAGTGCTAGACGGTGCGCGGGCGGCGAACAGCGGACAGCACTCTTGGGCCTCGAGTTTCGGCGAAGGCACCAGTCGGGCCCCGGTGGCACGGCGGAGAAGGTGGGCGCTGAGACAGGCACCACGATTACGGCGTTTCTCCTGTCACGGCGGGGTTCCCGGTGGCGATCGGCGCTGTCCAGCAGGCGGTCTCTGAGTTCTTCTTGCGCGCGTACCGCGCAGATGGCGCCAACAGACCGGCAATGGCGACAGTCCGGGATGCCCAGGCGCGGAGCAGGCGGCTGGGCTGCCCGAGTACCGGCCGCCGCCTGGCTGGGGCCGTCTTCGCCAGCTGGCGCCGGCCACCTTCGCTCAGGAGGTCGCGGCTGTGGGCGGTGGTGAGCTGGGAAATGCCGTGCGGGTGGCTGTTCATCGTTCCTCCTCGACGCGATTGGTTGCTCTGGGTGGGGCGAGGACCACTGAGCCCCATCGGCGGGAACTGCGCGCGGGAAACGAGAGACCGGCTGTGCCCGTTACGGACGCAAATCGGCCCGAAGCGACAAATGTCACCAGCGGGGTTTCACTCTGACCGAACTCGCCTTGACTCTTCTCCTTGACTCTGGTAGCATACTCAGTATGTTATTGAGGATGGAGCCATGAGCGTACGCCATGCCTTGCTCGCGCTGCTCAGCGAAGGGCCGAAGTACGGTCTCCAGCTGCGCCAGGAGTTCGAGGCCAGCACCGGAGACGTCTGGCCGCTCAACATTGGCCAGGTGTACACCACGCTGCAGCGACTGGAGCGGGACGGCTTGGCCGAATCGGACGGTTCGGCCGGAGAAGGACCTCAGAACGTCTTCCGGATCACCCCGGCCGGCGAACAGGAGCTGACGACGTGGCTCCGAGCCCCGACGGACGCGACCGCGCCGCCCCGAGACGAGCTGGTGATCAAGATCCTTTCGGCGCTCCGGGTCCCGGGCGTCGACGTGGAGGATGTGGTGCAGGTCCACCGCCGCTACCTCGTCGAGCTGATGCAGCAGTGGACCCGGCTCAAGGAGGACGAGGCCGATTTCGATCTGAGCCTGGCATTGGTGGTAGACGCCGAGCTGTTCCGCCTCGACTCCCTCGTACGGTGGCTCGACTCGGCCAGCGGGCGGTTGAAGCGAGCGAGCGTGGAGCGGCCGGTTTCAACGGGCCCTCGGTTCCGGAGAAGGGTGGTAGTCCGGCGATGAGCTTTCTGGAGCTCCGCGAAGTCACCAAACGTTATGGCGAAGGCGCCGCCGAAGTGGTGGCGGTGCAAGACGTGAACCTATCGGTCGAGGGGGGTGAGCTCGTGGCCGTCATGGGCCCGAGCGGGTCGGGCAAGAGCACACTGCTCAGCATGGCCGGGAGCCTCGAGGAGCCCACGAGCGGCGAGGTCCTCGTGAGCGGGGCGGCCCTTTCGGCCATGTCCAGGAACGAAAAAGCGCGGCTGCGGCGCCGGACAATCGGGTACGTGTTCCAGGACTTCAACCTGTTGGCCGGTCTGACGGCGGCCGAAAATGTGTCGTTGCCCCTCGAACTGGACGGCGTGCCGGCGAAAAAGGCACGAGCCGCGGCCATGGCCGCGCTGGACAGCCTGGACGTCGCGGAACGGGCTTCGCACTTTCCGGACCAGCTTTCCGGCGGCGAACGCCAGCGAGTGGCCATCGCCCGCGCCATCGTTGGCGACCGCCGGCTCCTGCTGGCCGATGAGCCCTCGGGCGCCCTGGACTCGCTGAACGGTGACGCCGTAATGCGCCTCATCCTGGCCGCGTGCCGGCGGGGCGTGTCCGCTGTCGTCGTCACCCACGATGCCCAGCTGGCCTCCTGGGCGGACAGGGTCATCTTCATACGCGATGGGCGAGTGGTGGACCAGACCGTCCCGCCGCCGAGCCCGGAGTCTCTCCTCGCCCAGGGCCCGGTGCGGCGGTGACGCTCGGGGCCCCGGCGCTCGTTGGCGCCATCGTCCTCGTCGGGCTGGCAGTTTGGGCGGCCCGGCGGTGGGTAATCAAGCGCCGCACGGCGGCGGCCGCCGAGGGCGGGGTGCCCGCCCGCCGGGCGGTCAGCCGCTGGGCCTGGCGTCTCTTCCAGCGGGAGTGGCGTCAGCAACTTCTGGTGCTGTCGCTGATCGTTGTGGCCGTGGCCGCCACCGTAGTCGGAGCCGCGGTCGCCATTGACAGTACGGTGCCGGCCAGCAACGGCTTCGGCACGGCCGGCTACATGGCTACTTTCTCGGGCTCGGGCCCACAGTTCTCGAGCGAGCTCGCACAGATCCAAGCCCGCTACGGCCAGACGGAGGTCATCGAGAACGAATCTCGGGGTGTCCCGGGTTCGGTCGGCAGTTACGAATTGCGAGCTCAGGACCCGCACGGCCCGTTCGGTGGGCCGATGCTCTCGCTCCTTTCCGGCCATTACCCGACGGCGGCAGGTGAGACCGATCTCACGCCTTCACTGGCATCGGACCTCGGGTTGAAAGTCGGGGACATCTGGCCACAGGGTGCCAACGAGCGGCCTCTGCGAGTAGTCGGCCTGGTCCAAAACCCCCAGAACTTCCTGGACCAGTTCGCCCTGGTGCCGCCTGGCCAGCTGAGCCGGCCCACCCAGGTCACTGTGCTGTTCGACGCGCCCGGTGTGCCCCCGCAGCAAATCGGGCCCAACGTGCAAACCCCGGCTACTGCGACGCCGAGCAACCCACTATCCCCGCTCATCATCGGCGGGGGCCTGACTATGGGGATGCTGTTGATCGGCCTGGTGTCAGTGGGCGGTTTTACCGTGTTGGCGCAAAGGCGGCTGCGGTCGTTCGGGGTCCTCGCCTCTCTCGGCGCCACCGAGAACAACATCAGTCTCGTCGTAAAAGCCAACGGCGCCGTGGTAGGCATCGTGGGGGCCACAATCGGGGCCGCGCTGGGCCTCTTGGCCTGGTTGGCGTACCGCCCCACATTGGAGGCCACCGCGCACCGTGCCATCCCGGTGTTGGCCGTACCCTGGCCGGTGGTGGCGGCCAGCATGGTACTGGCGGTGCTCGCCGCCTATTTTTCTGCCTCGCGCCCGGCGCGGGCGGTGGCCCGGGTGCCTGTCCTGGCCGCTTTGTCCGGTCGCCCGAACCCACCGGCCCAGGTCCACCGTTCGACGTTGCCCGGCCTCGCCTGCCTTGTGGCCGCGTTCCTGTTGATCGGCTACGGGCAAAGCCGGGACACCCCGGGCCAGACAGGCGGAGTCCCCGAGATGATCCTCGGGCTGGCGTTGCTGGTCCCGGCCGTCATCCTGTTGTCGCCCTTTTGCCTCTCCCTGTTGAGCCGCCTGGGCCGGGTGGCGCCGGTGACGGTCCGCCTGGCCTGGAGGGACCTGGCCCGTTATCGGGCCCGGTCAGGGTCGGCGCTGGCGGCCATAAGCCTGTCGGTCCTTATTGCCGTAATCATTTGCGTGGCGGCGGCGGCCCGGTATGCCAACCCGCTGGATTACACCGGCCCCAACTTGGGCGCCAACCAGCTGATCGTCAATACCGCCGCCCCGGTTGGACCTGGCCCAGAAGGCCCTGGCCCGGTCGGTCCTCGCCCGGTCGACGGAGGCCAGGTAGGCCCTGGTGGGGGGCCGGCGCCCAGCGCCTCCCCCGCCGCGCAACGAAAGACCGCCCTTGCCATTGCTGCGCAGGTTGGTGCCCACGAAGTGGTCGAGCTACAGACCACCAGCGCATCCCTCTTCCACATCGGGCCCGGTCGCAACTGGGTCGGCCCGATCTATGTGGCCACTCCCGAAATGTTGGCCGCTTTTCACGTCCGCCCCGCCGAAGTGCTGCCCGATGCTGACATTCTCAGCATGCGCCCCGGGCTGGCCGGCGTCGCCCACCTGCAAATGACCGACACCCCGGGCGCCGATAACGGTCCCCCGGCCGGACCCGTCCCATGCACCAAGGCCACTTGCATCGACAGGCCGGTGATCCAGGCGGTCGGCACCCTACCCTCGGGCACCGACGCACCCAACACGCTGATCACCCAGCGTGCCATCAAGCAGCTCGGGTTGACGACCACCACCGTCGGTTGGTTTATCGAGGCGCCGCAAACTGTCAACCCGGCCCAGCTCAAAAGCGCTCAACTGATAGCCGCCGGCTCGGGCATGTCCGTCGAAACCAAAGACAACGTGCCCAGCATGTCGACGCTCATCAATGCGGCCACGCTGTTCGGCATCGGTTTGGCCCTCGCCATCCTGGCCATGTCCATTGGGTTGGTCAGGAGCGAGACGGCGGGCGATTTGCGGATATTGGCGGCCACAGGCGCCAGCAGCTGGGCCCGGCGCACGCTTTCCGCCGCCACGGCCGGCGGGTTGGCGCTCCTCGGCGCAGTGCTGGGCACGGTGGCCGGCTATGTCGGCATGGCCGGTTGGGTCCGGTCCAACGCGTTGGCCGGCGGCCTGTCTGCGCTCGAGAACGTGCCCGTGGCCAACCTGCTGGTAATACTGCTCGGGATGCCTGCCATCGCTGTGGTCCTCGGGTGGCTCATCGCCGGCCGGGAACGCCCGGCCACGGTCCGGCGCGCCATCGAGTGATAGGGCCGTACCCGGGCCGGCGCTTGCTTGGCCTCGACCCGTGGTCAGGACGCCTCAGGACGGGTAATAACTGTTATTCGGAGCTGAGAAATTGATGGCCGTGGCCTCGGCCGCGGCGACCGGGCAGGCGGGTTCGCCAACGCCCTCATAGCCCGAGCTCTTCCGGCCACGGCACCGGGGCGGCGACCTCTTCGGTGCCGGGCCCTCTTGTTGTCCGCCTGGCCATCGGAAATTCGGTAGCGCTCTCGTTGCTTCGCGATTACTTTGACACCTCCGCGAGGTTGCGCACGTGACCGGCACGGCGGCGAAACGCACGTCCGAAGGAGGCCTTTACATGTACGCGATGCCGCACAGCGTTGTGATGGCTCTACACGAAGACCGCTGGCGCGAGGTCGAGCGGTCTATGAGGGGGCGCAAGGTCCGGCATTCCGGGCGTGTCCAACGATGGTGGAAAGCACTCGGGCTCAGCGCCGGCCAAGCGATCTGCCCCCGGCCGGCAGAGCACCCGGTACAAACGTCGTCCACGATGATCATGGCCGCGGCGACCAATGGAGGCTGTACCGACGCCGTGCGCCAGAACTAGCTCCCTCGACATGTGCCCGCGCCGGCCTCTTCGCACAGGCGCCCCACTGACTAAAGCGACTGAGGCCGACGGCATTTACCTTTGCGCGGTAGATGTTCTTATCGTTACCCGAGCGCGCAAGGTTATGGGCGTCGGGGGTGTCACGAGGTCCCGGCCCGGGGGCGGTACGGCCTTCGCCGGGGGTCGTCACAGACCCCGGCGACCTGCCGCTGCCACTTCTTCCCGACCGATCGACCACGAAGAACCACAGCGGATCGCTAGGTAACTTCCTCGATGATACGGTCGACGACCTTGCGGGCCTCGTCCCATAACCGCTTGTTCGCCGGCGACGGTTCCACCCGAAAGGCGGCTGCCGCCATAGCTTCCCTGAAAAGGGCATCCTCGATCTCTTGCCGGGTCATCTCCAACCTCCCTTATTAGAGATGATCGGAACGGTTCCTTAGATATGGGGAACAGCTACCTGAGAATCAGGGCGATCTTCGGCGCCGGGACCTGGCCGAGCAGCAGCAGGCCCGTACCTTGTCCTGGAACGTTTACAACCGCGGCGGCCACTACGCCACCCACCAGGCACGTAGGGGCCGAGGCGACCCGGGTGGGGGTGACTTTCTGAAGGAAGCTACGTGAGCGGCTGAGCGCGTCACATTCCAGGCCTCGGCGGTGCTTAACAGCCAAGTGGACTACTTCGCAAAGTGTCAGTCTGGGGGCCGGTACTCAAGGGTGCCCAGCCCGGCTGAGAAGAAGGTAATGGGCGACGTGCTGGCCAGGGCCGTCGAGGGCGCCGGGGGTTCAGTCCGCGACGAGGGCTCCGGCCAGCTGACGGTTTTCGGGCTGGGGCCTGACCGTGTCGGCGACCTGGCCTTCGGCAGCGGGGTGCGACTACATGAACTCGTCTCTACTCAGGCGTCGTTGGAGCAGGCGTTCATGGAGGTGACCGGGCCCAGCGTGGAATTCCGCGCCGGGCGGCCGCAGACGACCGGGGAAAACCAGCAGCAAGTTCTCACGGGTAGGAGTAGCTGAGATGGCCCTTTCTGACGTAACAGGCAACACGGCAGAAGTCGCCCGCCCGGCCGCCCGGCCCGCGCCGGCCGGCCCGCAGGTGTCGTCCGGCCGGGCCGGGTTCGCAGGCACGCTCCGCTCGGAGTTGGTCAAGATACGCTCTACCCGCTCGACCTACTGGACGCTGGTCGGGCTGGTGGTGATCACCGTCGCCGTCGGCGCCCTGGGCAGCTTCGCCGCCGCTCACAATGTCGACGACGGCGCCGACTTCGACCCGACGAACCGCAGCCTCGACGGCCTGTACCTCGGCCAGTTGGTCATTGCGGCGCTGGGCGCGCTGACGATCACGTCCGAGTACTCCACGGGCATGATCAGCATTTCGTTGACCGCAATGCCCCGCCGCGCCGTGGTCTTCGCCGCCAAGGCGGTGGCCTTCGGCCTGGTGGCGCTCGTGACCGGGCTGGTGACCAGCTTTGCCGCCTTCTTCGTCGGCCAGGCGCTGATGTCGAGCAAGCACATCAACGCCACCCTGGGCCAGCCGCACGTCCTGCGGGCCGTTATAGGCGGGGCACTGTTCCTGACCGTATGCGGGCTGCTCGCTTTTGGCATCGGGATGATCGTGAGGCACACGGCCGGTGCGGTCACGGCGTCGATCGCGCTCTTGCTCGTCGTGCCGCTGCTGGTGACCCTCCTGCCGGTGGCTTGGCAGAACGACGTCAACAAGTGGGTGCCCACTTACGCCGGGGCCCAGATCTACGCCACCAGGCCGGACCCGGCGGACCCGGCCATGTCGCACATGTTCTCGGCGTGGACCGGGTTTGGCGTGTTCGCCATGTACGCGGCGATAGTGCTCCTCGGCGCCATGGTGGCCTTCCGCCGGCGCGACGTATGAGGTCGCGCCACCGAAGCCGTGTGCGGGCGGGCACCGAACGCAGCCGGTCAGTCTGAGCTCGCTGGCCCGGTGCCACAGGGCCTCAGGGAACGGTGTAGGCCACCAGCCGCGGGTGGCCGCTTGGTCCCGGCGGCGGCGTCTCGGGCCCGCCGGCCGGGACAAGCACCGTATTGCCGAACACGGCGATGGGTGCGTTGGCCGACGTGGGCAGCTGGTGCCGGTAGACGATTTCGCCGGTGCTGCGGTTGAGCGCCATCAGCATGCCGTGTACAGGTCCGTGAAGACCAGGTCGTTGGATAGCGTCGAAGTGGTCACTTTCGATCGGGTCGGTCAAGCGGGTGCCGAAGGACGCGGCTGACAGCCGCCGGCCCCTCGGTGCTCCGCAACAGCCAGTGGCATGATGGGCGGATATGTCGGAGCCACCCGATCTCGCCGGACCAGGCGCGCTCCCGGCCCCCGAGGTAACCCGAATGGCAGTCAAAGCCGGTTATATTCTCGGCGCTAATTCCAGCAGGGGCATCATAAAACCAGCACCTCGTCTCTACCCTCACCAATGGAGCTGGGACACCGCCTTTATCGTTTTGGGACTGGCACATTTCGACGTCCCGCTCGCCCGTCACAACCTGGACGCCCTATTCGCCGGCCAATGGCGAAACGGCATGGTCCCACATATCGTTTTCGACCAACACGCCGGAGGTTATTTTCCCGGTCCCGACCGCTGGGACTGCCGGGAGCTTTCCCCCAATGCCCCCGCGGAACCGCAGACGAGCGGGATCTGCCAGCCTCCGGTCCACGCTCTGGCGGCGGCATCCGTACTCCAGTACGCCGGCCGTCAGGGTGCGGATGAGGTGTCGTCAACGGCTCGCTGGTTCGCCGGCTTCTACCCGAAGCTCTTGGCCTGGCACCGTTTCCTGGCCCGCGAGCGGGTGGACGCTCGTACGGGCCTGGTGGGCATTTTCCATGGTTGGGAAAGTGGTATGGATAATTCGCCTCGCTGGGACGGGCCGTACAGCCGGGTAAAAGTGCCGCCTACATTGCCGCCGTACCAACGGCTCGACCTCGGTCACGTCACCGACGCCGCCGAACGCCCGACGAATGCTGAATACGACCGTTACTTATGGTTGGTGGAGGAGGCCAAACTGGCCGGTTACGACCAGGCCAAGCTGGCCAGCTCTGGCAGCTTCCACGCCGGCGACGTTTTCTTCACTGCTATTTACGCGGCCGCTAACGAACGTCTGGCCGGACTTAGTGACATGCTCGGTGCCCGGGAAGCGAGCGAGCTACGGAGCTATGCCGACGCGGCTAGATCGGCTGTCCTGGCCGTGGTGGACGCGCCTTCGGGCCTGGCCGCGGACGTAGACCTGCGCACGGGCGAGCTCCTCACGACGGAGTGCATCTCCGGCTTCGCCCCCCTCGTGTCCGGTAAGCCACCGGAGGCCTTAGGCCGGGACCTGGTGCGGCTGTTGATGGGGCCGCGGTGGGCAGGTGACCCCAAGTTGCGTTGGCCCGTCCCGCCGAGCACAAGTCCCGGTTCAAGCGCCTTCCGGGCGCGGAGTTATTGGCGGGGCCCGACGTGGCCGGTCACGACCTGGTTGCTGAGCTGGGCACTGGAGCGCGACGGCGAAGGAGCAGCCGCGAGAGCCCTCAAGCAAGCCGGCTTGGAGCAGCTCGAGGAGGGCACCTTCGCCGAGTACTACGAGCCCTACACCGGCGAGCCGTTGGGCTCCGCCCACCAGTCTTGGACAGCCGCGGTGACCCTGGACTGGGCCTTCTCATAGCCCCTGAACGGAGCACGGGACCAGGCCCGCTGGCCCGGGGACTGTTACCGCCGCCCTGATTCGGGCAAACTCTTCTATTGGGTATGCCGGGCATGGAAAAGAAGTGGTGGACGCTGCTGGCCGTCTGCGTCGGCACGTTCATGCTGCTGCTGGACGTCACGATCGTGGTTGTCGCCATCCCCGATATCCAGCAGGGCTTGCACGCCAGTTTCGGCCAGGTCCAGTGGGTGATAGATGCCTACGCCCTCACGCTGGCGTCGCTGCTGCTCACGGCCGGAGTCCTGGCCGACCGGTACGGCCGGAGGCTGCTCTTTACCATCGGCCTCATCGTCTTCACGCTGGGTTCGCTCCTATGCGGCCTGGCCCAGGACCCCTTGATGCTGATCCTGTCCCGCAGCGGGCAGGGGATCGGTGGGGCCATCATGTTCGCCACATCCTTGGCCCTTCTCGGCCAGAGCTTTCAGGGGAAGGACCGAGGGGTGGCGTTCGGGGTCTGGGGCGCCATCACAGGAGTGGCGGTGTCGCTCGGCCCGATCCTGGGCGGGATTATCACCACCGGTATCAGTTGGCGGGCCATTTTCCTGGTCAACGTGCCCATAGGCGTGGTAGCAGTGGCGATCACGTGGTGGCGAGTGGACGAGTCGCGCGCTCCTCACCCGGGGCGGCCGGACTGGACCGGGTTCGGCCTGCTCACGGCCGGGCTGATCACTCTTGTTTACGGCTTGATCAGGGCGGGGGAGACCAGCTGGAGCGACACCGTCGTCCTGACCTGTCTGGTGCTGGGAGGGGCCCTGCTGCTGGGCTTCGTCCTGGCCGAGGCCAGAGTGGCAAACCCGATGTTCGACCTGGCTCTTTTTCGGGTTCCCACGTTCGACGGCGGGCTCATCGCTGCCTTCTGCATGAACGGGTCGCTCTTTGCCATGCTCCTGTACCTCGTGCTGTACCTCCAGTACGCGCTCGGGTACTCCGCCCTGCAAACGGGCCTGCGCTTGCTCCTGATAAGTGGCCCGACGCTCGTCACTGCGACGGTGGCCGGGCGTCTGAGCGAGCACATGCCGGTCCGGTGGCTGATCGGGCCCGGCTTGCTCCTCGTCGGCGTAGGGCTGTTCCTCATGACCGGTCTCAGTGGCACGAGTTCCTGGACTCATCTGGTCCCCGGTTTCATCGTTTCGGGGGCGGGAGCGGGGTTCGTCAACCCGCCATTGGCGTCAACGGCGATCGGCGTGGTCGAGCCCCGCCGCGCCGGTATGGCTTCCGGAGTGAACACCACGTTCCGCCAGATCGGCATCGCGGTGAGCATCGCCGCGTTGGGGACGATCTTCAGCTCTTCCCTCAGACGGGACCTCGGGCGGCTCCTGGCCCCCATACCGCAGCTGAAAGCCCACGCCCAACAGATCATCACCTCCGTTCGCCAGGGCCAAACCAGTTCTGCCTTCGGCGCCGTCCCCAAGGCGTTCCGAGGGCTCCTGGAAAGTGCGGTCAGGTCCAGTTTTGCCAGCGGGATCAACGACCTTTTGTACGTCACTGGGGCACTGGCGTTAGTCGGCGCCGTTTTCTCTTTACTTCTCATCCGTAACCGGGACTTCACCCACCGCCAAGCCACGGAGGTCCCCGCCAGGGCCACCGCTCAGCCGGTGCCCGGTCCGGCGTGATGTGACGATGCCGTCCTGAGGGGCGTTTCTCCCCGGCCTGAACCGCGGGAGCAAATTGAATGGCAAGGGCGCGGCAAGCTACGCACTCCGTGCGCGCCAGGTGCTCTTACCGTTACACCAGCGCGCAAAAGTACGCCGGTCGCCGGCGACAGATAGCTTGTGGCCATGGACACGTGGGATGCGATCCGGGCACGGCGCAATGTCCGTGCCTATTCTGACCGGCCGGTAGACAATGGCGACCTCGAACGCATACTGGAGGCTGGTTGGCGGGCGCCGTCGGCCAACAACCGCCAGCACCGGGACTTCGTGGTGTCCACCGGCCGCAGAGAGCTCGAGCAGTTGGCGGAGGTGTGGCAGTGGGCCAAGCACGTAGCCATTTCGGCCGTCACCGTGGTAGTCGTTATCCCGGTCTCGGCCGACGCTCACGAACAGCAGCTCGACCAGTTCGACGCCGGGCAAGCAGTGATGGCCATGATGATCGAGGCGGCGGACCTAGGTATCGGTAGCGGCCACGCTTCCGTGGCCGACCAGGCACTGGCCCGGGTGCTCCTCGGCTTGCCAGGGGACCGGGAGTGCGCCTGCATGGTGGCCTTCGGTTACCCGGCCGGGCGGCCCTTGGCGCCCGTAAAGAGGCCGGACAGGCGACCGTTCGAGGACGTCGTCCACCGGGCGAAATGGTAGGGGTGCGGGTGGGAAGGTTGGCTTCCCTCGGGCGCCGGCGGAGGCGTGGGGCTGTGCTTACGCCGGCTCCCTTTGGCCGTGGGCGGCCAGGGCGTAGATCACCAGTACGCACATGAGGATGTAGGTCAGTGACCAGACCGGGTAGAACGGTAGCCACCACGCCGCGCTGATGGCTCCGAGCGCTCCGGCGACAATGCCGAGCCAGCGCGAGACTTGCGAGCGCATCATTACTCCGAAACCGGCCTGCGCGAGTTCGCTTACCCGCGGCTTCTCGCAGACGTTATGGCTGTTTCAGGCGACCGCCATCGTCCATACCGGATAATCCTTACCCGGCCCGAACATTCAATGGCCCAGTCCGTCGCCTTTCGCTTTATCTGATGTGGCGAGGAACCGCCACCGGGCGGCCCGAGCATCCCAGGCGTACACGACTGCGGTCCCCCCTATTAGGTCCTGCAGGGCTCTGTGGTCCTGGCGGAGGACGATGAGCAGAAAACCGACCCCCAGGGTCAGGAAGGAGACAGGGAGAGCGATGATGCGGACGATAGCTTGCCACCAGCCCACGGGGGAGCCATCTGGCCGTACCACGCGGAGGCCGGCCACTGCCATACCGAGCGTCCGGCCGCCGGCTGCGACTGGATAAGTGCAGTAAAGGAAGGCCAGGATGCCGAGGGACACACCCCCTCCGAACGGCAGGTTCGAAATCTTCCACTGACCGCCCGAGAGGGTGGACACCAGGAATTCGACCGTGGTGCCCAGTACGTCGAAAAGGACCAGGAGAGCGACGAGGTCGATGATGAAGGCCGCCAACCGGGTAGCGAGGCCGGCATAGTGGCCCTGTAGTGTCACGTCCCGGTCGGCCGCTACGAGGAGGTTCATGGGAGCGACGCCTCCGGCTGGTCGACCAGCAGGGCCGGCCCCAGGGGCCTAGACGAGCGGCGCCGCCTCAGGAGTTTGTCGGTCAATCGCTGCACCGCGAAATCGAGGCCGACCCCTTCACTGCGGGCCACATCGACGACTTTGCTGATGATCCCGGCGCCCGTCGTGGCGATGATCGAAGCGAGCTCGGTCCGCTGGACCAACGCGTCGACATCGACGCGCGACAACACCGCGTTGAGGTCGACCCGGTCCAGCACGCGGTCTATGTCGACTTTGTCGATCAGGGCGTTCACGTCGATGCGGGCGAGTATCAGATTGATGTCGCCGCGCGTCAAGACGGCGTTGATGTCGACGTTTTCGACGAGCGCGTCCACGTCGACCCGATCGATGAGTGCGTTCAGGTCGATCCGGACCAGAAGGCTGTCCAGGTCGGCCCGGGCCAGGACCGCGTCGAGGTCGATCTTGGCCAGCAGCTCGTTGAGGTCGACCCGGTCCAGCGTCTCCTGCAGGTCGACCCGGTCGACGACCCCCTGGATGTCGACGCGTTCGACGACGCCGTTAACGTCGATGGCGTTGACGACCCCTGGTGCCACACCGTTGGCGACTGACTGCAGGACACCGCCGGCGTCCGCCAGCAATTCACCGAGGACCCCCGGCCGGGCGCGTTCGGAGGCTCGTCCTCGCCGCCTGGGTGGGGCCATGGTCCGATTCTGGCACGTCGGTCGTCCCCGTGCTCTGCGCATCGCGGGCGAAAGTGACGTCACGATAGGCCCTGTCACTTCAGGCGGCGAAAAGCTAACGTGGCGGGGAATTCGGGCGTTGTCCTGCCGCACGCCGCCAGCCTCAGGAGGTTGTTTCAGGTGTTCGATCGTCTGAGCCCCATCGAGTCCATCATCTGGCGGGTCGGGTACGACCCCGACCTGCGGATGACGATTGGCAACCTCATCATCCTTGACCACGCTCCGAGCGCCGCCGACCTGACCGATCGTCTGGCCGCGCTGTCTAAGGACGTGCCCCAGTTGCGGGCCCGGCCCAACGAGTCGGTTCTTCCCGGCCGAGGCTGCTATTGGGCTAAGGACCAGGCCTTTGACGCCGCCCGGCACCTGCGCCGGGCGACGGTGCCGCCGCCGGGCGAACTACGCCATGTGCTGGACCTGCTGGGCTTGATCGAACCGATGCCGTTTGAGCCTGACCGCTCGCCATGGGACGCCACCCTCATCGAGGGACTGGCCGGCGGGAAGGCGGCACTATACCTCCGCGCCCACCATGTGCTCACAGATGGCATGGGCGGGGCCGCTATTGTCAACCAGATCTTCGACGAGGGCAGGACGCAGCCGGCCAACGCGGCGCCGGAAGGGAAGCGGCTCCCCCGGGCCACCGAAAGGACCAAACGCCAGCCGCTATTGGGCCGGGATGGCCGGTCGCTCACTGTCAAGGTCGACTTCGACGTGCTCAATCGGGCCGTACAGCCCCTGGCGTCCAACCTGAACACCGCGACGCTCATAACAGAACCCGCCGATGCCCTGGTTCGGGTTGTTCAGCGCAGCCTCGACGTAGCCAGTTCGGTCTCACGCCAAGCCCTCATCACCGGTGGCCCACTGGCCACCTGGCCTGACGCTCGATCGGTGGCCAGCCGGTTCGAGGTCATTTCCTTCGCCAAGGCCCGGTCGGCGGCGCTGGCCCTGGGGGGCAGCCGGAGCACCCTCCTGGTCGCCGCCGCTGCCAGCGGGCTCGGCCTTTACCTGGAGCGACAGGGCCAAAGCTGCCCCGAGCTGCGCCTCGCTACTCCCACCAGTCTCCGACACCAGCGGGACACGGGCGGCAACTGGTTCGCCCCCCTTCGCATCGAGGTCCCGACCGCCTTCGAGCACTCCGGCCCTCAGTTCGGAGTGGTCGGGGAACGGCTGGCACAGGCCCGCAATGAGCCTGCTCTGCGGGTCACCACGGCGTTGGCCATGACCATCGGCCGGCTGCCAACGCGCCTTTTGGTCCCGGCGCTTCACGCCCAGGCAGACACCGTCGATTTCGCCGCCACGACCGTCCCCGGCAGCCGGGCCCAGCACCACATCTGCGGTGCGGCCGTCGAGCAGAGTTACCCGTTCGGGCCCCGGCTCGGTTGCCCGCTCAACATCAGCGCTTTTGGCAACGACGATCGGCTTGACGTCGGCATTGCCCTCGACCCGTCAACTGTCACCGACCCGGAAAGTCTCCTGGACTGCTTGCACACTGCGTTTTCCGGCTTCACATCGGCCACCGGTCACCGCAGAGCCGCCCCCAAGGAGAGCCCCGTTGGCGCCACCGCCAGCTGATGGACTGAAGGGCTACATACTCGACGATGCCGCCGGCCGAGCCTGGCTGGCCGCCGCCTGTTCAGTTACCCAACCTTCGGGCTCCTTCTGGCCGTGGGCAGCCAATGCGTAGACAACCATAACGCCCAGCACGACGTACACGAACGACCAAACCGGGTAGTACGGCATCCACCAGATGGCTGTGATGGCGCCGATGGACCCCGCGACCACGCCGGTCCACCGGGCTACTTGCGACCGGGTCTGGACAGCCAGGCCAGTGACCACAAGCACAATGGCTACACCGAGCCATACCCAGCCATAAGTGTTGAGGCTGTGGCCGAAGATGGCGGCTTGGAGGTTGCTTGGCAACGCGCCATGATAGGACCAGGCCCAGATGGCATCGAAGAACCTCATGATGCCGGCTATTCCGAGCACGATCCCGGCAAAGACGACCCAGCCCTCACCGCTGCTTTCTTCAGTCATTTTCCTCCCCGTTCCTCTCGGACCGAGCCAACCCCGCGAGAGCCCGGGCGTTTGGCGTGTTCGGCCCCGGACCTTGGGAGCACGGCGGTGTTCATATCGCGACTACATCGAGAACTTACCGACGCCCGACGCGCTGTCCATCGTCCATTGCGGACGATCTCCCCTACTGATCGTCCCGTTCGGACGATGCCGCCCGGGCGTTGTGGCCGTCAAAGTGGGAGCTATGAACGCAGCGAAACAGTCTGCCTTCTCTCCGGGCGGCCAGTAGCACGTGCCCGGGGCCGACAACAACGGGACAAGCCCGCGACGGGCCCTGCTGGTCACCGAAGCCGTCGTCGCGGGGCTAGCCGGTTTTGGGAGTGGTTGGTGGTTACGTGGGAAGCCCCGTGACGGCCGGAAGCGGGCGAGAAAGGACCGGAACGTGACTGACGAACAGGCAATGGGACCGATCAGTTACCTGATCGTAGAGTTCCCGGGCAGCAAAATGACCGGGGAAGGTTTTCCAATCCTCGTGGACCTGGTCAACCAGGGGCGTCGAAGGGGAAATGCCGTCGGTTTGCCTTAATGCCAGCCAGCTCGGCGGGGCGTGGTCTCTGTCAGGCAGTTTTTGGTGCCTCTTTAGGGCTGACTTCGGTCGGCGTCAGTACTCTACCTATCATCTCGGCGCGCGTTGGCCAGCGGACTTTCAAGAACCAGAGCACTACGGCTCCGACGCCGAGCCAGCCGAAGGCGGCGAAGGGCAAGAGGTCCACCAACATGTGGGTGCGAGGATGCACGACACCCCACAACGGGAATACAAACAAAACGGCGGCGGCACCGGGCACGATAAGGTGTCGCGCCACCCGGAACTCACTACGGAATTCGCCGCGGAATGCCCGGATAGTCGCAATGTTGATGGCCAGGTAAATAAGTACGACCGCTAAACCGGCCGCGCCGGCCAGGTATCCGAACGTGTGCACGCCGCCGTAGGAATACGTCAGCGGCAACCCCAGCGCCAGGCTCAGCGTGGCCACGCAAATAGTCGCCACCACCGGGGTACGGCGGCTCGACAGCGTGGCCAGCGAGCCCGGGAGCACTCGCTCACGACCCATGGCGAACAGGACACGGATCACGACATTGAAGGTGGCCACGACGAAACCAAGACCGGTCAGGACGACCACCAGGTCGATGAGCCAGTCCAGCGATGACGACCAGTACCGGCTGGCCAGGTAACGGACGGGGCTTTCCTGCCCGACAAACGCTGGGATCCCGCTTTTCCCCACGCCATACACCTCTGCCAGTACGACGAGCAGAAAGAACGCCCCGATCACAATTACCACACCGATAATGCTTCTCGGGACGGAGCGGCGGGCGTCCTTGGCCTCTTCGCTCAGGGTGGTCGCCGCCTCATAACCGGCAAAGGCGGTAATGCCGTAGATCATTCCGGTCGCTATACCGCTGATCTTCCCGTTCGCTGATGAGGCCGGGGAGAAGACGGCCATGGAATAATGGGCGGGGCCCACTTTGGCCAGGATGGTAATGGCCAAGGCGGCGAACACGGCTACCTCGCCCACGGCCAAGGCCAGATCTGCCGCTGAGGAGGTCTTGATGCCGACGTAAGCGACCACGCTCACCGCCAACAAGATGACCACGAAGAGGGCCCAACCGCTGATGGCGACGTGCACGGTGTCCTCGAGCAGTACCGACATGTACACGCTGGTCAGGGCGATGCCGGCCGGAACGTAAATAGCGTACGCAAACACCATCATCCAGCCGGTCAGGAACCCTCCCGCCTGGCCCAACCCGAGGCTGTTGAATGCGTACAGAGAGCCGGCCGAAGGGGCCCGGCGGGCAAACTCGGCGATACTGCTAGCGCAGCACATGGAGGCGACGAAGGCAATCAATACGACCAGCGGCGAGGCAAAGCCGGCATAAGACACCATGACGACCATGCCAGCGACGACCGCCCCCGCCGGGGCGATGGTGCCCGCCCCAAACGCTATGAGGCGGGCCGGCCCGACAACACCACGAGCCAGGCCGGCGCCGTCGTCACGGCCGGCCTGCACACGATCTAAAACCACGCTTTTGCCGTCCCCAAGGTCGTGGCGCCGCTCAGCGCACGACCATGAGCCGGCGTGCCACCTCGCTGGCTTCGGCGCGAGAACTGACGCCCAGCTTGCGATAGATAACTTTCAGATGGAACTTCAGCGTGTTTTGCGAAATGTACAGCTCGTCGGCTATTTCGCGCACCGTGAGCCGGCTGGGCAGGAACCTCACCACGTCGAGCTC
This sequence comes from Acidimicrobiales bacterium, assembly GCA_035502515.1. Classification (GTDB taxonomy): domain Bacteria; phylum Actinomycetota; class Acidimicrobiia; order Acidimicrobiales; family Palsa-688; genus Fen-671. Next base: position 1,485 of record DATJUH010000081.1, on the reverse strand, counting down.
CCGATCTGTGAGCGGTTCTACCAGGTTGATCACTCTCGTCAGGCGGCTGCCACCAGCGGGCGTCACCGTCCTCCGGAACCGGTCCATCCAGTGGGCCGGGGCCCGCCATGCGCAAGCTTCCACCAATTCGACCACTTCGGCCCCCTCGGAGGCGACGGTCTGCAACATGCCGTTGCTTACGGCCAGGTCGACCGCGGCGCTGGCGTATTTCATGGCTTCTGCGTGATGGTTGCGGACCGCTCGTGCCCTCAGCAACGCCAGGACCACCTCATGACGCACGCAGCGCGGCGCCGCCGCGTCAAGGGCGCCGAGCGCCGCCGCCCTGTCACCTTCGGCCAGGAAGGAACGGCCTGCGTTTACCCCGGCCCAAAAGTCATCCTCGAGCAGCCCGGCCCAGTGCCGGGCCTTGTCCACATCCCTGTCGGCTAATGCGAGAAGTGCCCCGGCTCGAGCCAGCCAGGTGCGCCCTCCAACGCCAACTCCCTCCTCCGCCACCAGCACCCTCAACTGCTCGAACGCTCCTCGCGCGGAATCGATAGCCCCGGCGTCGAGCTGCGCCTCAACCAGGACTGCTGACGCCAGCACCCTGACGAATAGCATCGTCTCGGCCGGGGTTTCAGAAAGTTGCTCCAAAAGAGGCAGGGCCCGCGTCCCGTCGCCCATCTCCCGGTAGGCCAGGGCCTCGGCCGCAGCCAGCTCGGAGCGGAGGATGGACATGTTGGCCACGTCGGCCACGTGGTCGACTCCACCCGCCACTCGCAGCGCGTCCACTGGCCGCCCGGCCAGCGCCAGCCCGAGAGCGTGGGTTCCCTCGAAGGCAATCCGGCGCTTCGGATCTCGTTTCAAAGAGAGGTCGGCCTGGTGCACCAAATCCGATGTCTCGTCCCACCGTTCCGAGAGGGCAACGTCCCGGGCGATGGTGTTCCAGCCGAACCGCCCGAGCGGGTCTCGCCACCAGGCGTCTCCCAGTACTTCCAGTGCCTGTCGAGACAGTCTTCCTGCTGCGGCCCAGTCGCAGGTGACAGAGGCGGCCACCGACTCGAGCATTGTGAGCCGGGCCCGAAGCGTGCCGTCCGCCGTCGCGGCAGTCCCGCACCACCGCGCCTGCTCGACGAGCTCGAGGAACCGGCGCCGGCTGAGAAGCAGGTGGCACCACGCGAAATCGATCATGGGCTCCAGCTCGACAGTGACTGTGGTGTCAGGGAGGGCGGCGATGCAGCGCTTGATCGTGGCCTCCCGGCCGGTGTCGTACAGCTCGGCCTCGTTGGCAGCCAAAAGCCGTAGGGCCGTCCTCGGTTGGCCGGCCAACAGGAAATGTTCGAAGGCCAGGGGGACCTCGTCCTCAGCCTCGAACCACCGCCCCGCCCGCGCATGCTGGTCGGCCAGCCGCTCCGGCGACCGTCTGGTCAGCTCGCTCACCAGTGCCTCGCGGACCAGCGAGTGCAACTCGAACCAACCCTCAGGGGCCAGCCGGCTGACGAAGAG
>DATJUH010000080.1:0-16515 GCA_035502515.1 Acidimicrobiales bacterium | reverse complement strand
CCTTGCCAGGGCTCATAAGCTAGATGACCTGGAGATGAACAGGGAGAGGTGAGCAGGATGAACAGCTCGGCGAGCTCGGTGGACACTTTCGGGACGCGTGGGGACATGGCGGTCGGTGGGGGGAGCATTTCTGTATACCGGTTGGGCAAGCTCGCCGGCGAGGGCTTCGAGATCGACCGCCTGCCTTTCTCACTGAAGATCCTCCTCGAGAACCTGCTCCGCCACGAGGACGGCCTGAACGTCACAGCGGAGAGCATCGCCGCGCTGGCGTCTTGGGCGACCACAACAGGAGGGCCGGCGGGACGGGGCGAGCGGGCGCAGATCGCGTTCTCCCCGGCGCGGATCCTCATGCAGGATTTCACAGGCGTGCCCGTCATTGCCGACCTGGCCGCGATGCGGGACGCCATGGTCGAGCTGGGCGGCGATGCCACCGCCGTGCAGCCCCAGGTGCCGGCCGAACTCGTCATCGACCACTCGGTGGTGGCGGACTTTTCCGGCCGGGCGGATGCTTTCGCCCGCAACTCGGACCTCGAGTTCGAACGCAACGGGGAGCGTTACCGTTTCCTCCGCTGGGGCCAGCAGGCGTTCGGGACGCTGAAGGTCGTGCCTCCGAACACAGGCATATGCCACCAGGTAAATTTGGAGCACCTTTCCCGGGTGGTTTTCCGCACCGATGATGGCGAGGCGTTCCCGGACACGTTGCTCGGCACCGACTCTCACACGACGATGGTCAATGGCCTCGGCGTCCTCGGCTGGGGGGTGGGCGGCATCGAAGCCGAGGCGGCCATGCTGGGCGAGCCCGTCACCATGCTCATCCCCGACGTGGTCGGTTTCAAACTGACGGGGGAGTTGCCGGAGGGCTCGACCGCCACCGACCTCGTCCTGTCGGTCACCGAACTGCTGCGCAAAACCGGAGTCGTAGGCAAGTTCGTCGAATTTTACGGTGACGGCGTGGCCAAGGTGGCCCTGTACAACCGGGCCACGATCGGCAACATGTCACCGGAGTACGGGTCCACCTGCGCCATATTTCCGATCGACGAAGAAACCCTGCGTTATTTGCGGTTTACCGGCCGTCCCGCCGAGCAAGTCGAACTGGTCGAGGCCTACGCAAAGCAGCAGGGGCTTTGGCACGACCCGGGCCACGAGCCCCTCTACTCCCAGCGCATCGAGCTCGACCTGTCGAGCGTGGAGCCCAGCCTGGCCGGACCGGCCCGGCCGCAAGACCGGGTGCCGTTGCGGCGATCGAAGGTTGCCTTCGAGGAGTCGCTCTCGAAAATGCTGGAGAAAGAAGCGTCATCTGCACTCGAAGTTCGAGTCCCTGTCGCCCACGAAGGCCAGTCGACTTTCGACGTCGGCCACGGGGATGTCGTTATCGCCGCCATAACGAGTTGTACCAACACGTCCAACCCGGAAGTCATGATTGCCGCCGGCCTCCTGGCCAAGCACGCGGTAGAGCGCGGGCTGTCAGTAAAGCCGTGGGTCAAGACATCGCTGGCGCCCGGGTCGAAGGTCGTGGTGGATTATTACGACCGGTCGGGGTTGACGCCCTATCTGGACAAATTGGGCTTCGAGCTCGTCGGTTTCGGTTGCACGACATGTATCGGAAATAGCGGCCCTCTGCTCGAGGGTGTCCCCGAAGCCGTGGCCGAGGGTGGTCTGGCCGTGGTGTCGGTGCTGTCGGGTAACCGCAACTTCGAGGGCCGCATAAACCCCGACGTGCGCATGAACTACCTCGCTTCGCCTCCGCTAGTGGTGGCCTATGCCATCGCCGGCTCCATGGACTTCGACATCACCAACGAGCCGCTGGGGACGGGCAGCGACGGCCGGCCCGTGTACTTACGAGATATCTGGCCCACCAGCCAGGAAGTGGCCACGGTGATAAACGACGCCATCGCCGCCGACATGTTCGAAAAAAGCTACGCCGAGGTCTTCGAAGGCGACGAACGCTGGGCGGCGCTGGAAGTGCCCCAGGGCGAGCGCTACGAGTGGGGCGCTACCTCCACCTACGTGCGCCGGCCACCCTATTTCGACGATATGCCCGAGCAACCGGCCCCCCTCACGGACATCCACGGCGCCCGGGCGTTAGCCAGACTGGGCGACTCGGTGACCACGGACCACATCTCGCCGGCCGGCAGCATCCGAAAAGACGGTCCCGCCGGCGGGTGGCTGGTCGAGCATGGCGTGGCCCCAGGTGACTTCAACTCGTATGGGTCCCGCCGCGGCAATCACGAGGTTATGGTCAGGGGGACCTTCGCCAATGTGAGGCTCCGAAACCAGCTGGCGCCGGGTACCGAGGGCGGTATCACCACTTACTTTCCCACTGGCGAGCAAACCACCATTTACGACGCCGCCATGCGTTACGCCCGAGATGGGACGCCTCTCGTCGTCCTGGCCGGCAAGGAGTACGGTTCGGGTTCGTCCCGGGACTGGGCGGCCAAGGGCACCGCGCTCCTCGGTGTGCGCGCCGTCCTGGCCGAATCGTTCGAGCGCATTCACCGCTCGAACCTGGTCGGCATGGGTATCCTCCCGCTGCAGTTCCACGACGGGGAGTCGGCCGAGTCGCTCGGCCTGGGTGGCCAAGAGGTGTTCGATATCACCGGGCTGGAGGTGGCGGGCACCGGCCCGCTGCCCGAGCGGATGACTGTGAACGCCGGGGGCAAGGTCTTCGAGGTGTGGCTGCGGATTGATACTCCCGTCGAAGCCGAGTATTACCGCCACGGCGGCATCCTGCCTTACGTTTTACGACAGCTGCGCCGGCGCGGCTGAGGCCCGCCTCACCGTGGTGGGAAGCTTGGCCTCGTCGTCACGCCGGCTTGTCGGCGGGCACAGGCCCAGGAACGTCAGCGTTCCTGGGCCTGCTCCGAGCGTCCCGGCGGCACAAGTAACCCGCTAACCCTTTACGGCCCCGGAGGTGAGGCCGGACACCACCGCTTTGCGGAAAACGAGTACCAGGATGGCGATAGGGACCACCGCCACCACGCTGGCGGCGAAGAGGGTGCCGTACGGGACCGTGAACTGGGAACCGAACTCAGCAATACCAACCGGGATAGTCCGGTAATTGTTGTCGATGTTGAACGATAACGCCATCAGGAACTCGCTCCAGCACGCCGTAAAAGTGAAGACTGCGGCAGTGAAGAGCCCTGGCGTGGCCTGTGGCAGTATCACCGTCCACAGAGTGCGCAGAGGGCCGGCCCCGTCGATGCGGGCGCTCTCTTCCATGGCTAGCGGGATACCCAGGAAGTAGTTGCGCAATATCCAGATGGCGAAGGGCAAGAAGAAGGCGGTGTACGGGACTATGAGGGCCTGGTAACTGTTGAGCCAGCCCAGGTCCCGCATCAGAAGGTAGAGGGGGGCGATCACCGCTATCTCCGGGAAGACGGAGATGATGAGCAGGGCCACCATCAAGGGAAATTTGCCCTTGACGGGGAACCGGGCCAAGGCGTAACCGGCCAGTGTCCCCAAAGCAAGTACGAGGAACGTGGCACACAGGGCGACTACGGCGGAGTTTATGATGTACCGCCCGAAAGTGTAATCGCCGAAAGCCACCTGGTAATTGGATCCACTGACGGGGTGGGGGAAAAACTGCGGAGGGCTGGCACCTATGTTGGCAGTGGTCTTGAAGCTGGTCGCCAGCATCCAGTACATGGGTAGCAGCACGAAGGCAAGGATCAGGAACGTGCCGATACTGACACCGTTAATGTAGCGGTGCCAGCCGTGGCGAGTACGGTTACGCACCGACGGTCTCCTTCCCCACCTGAGACTTGAAAACTCTCAAGAAAATTATGCACATGAGCAGGATGATCAGCGCCGTCGTTGTGGCTACGGCGGCGCCGGGGCCCCAGTCCAGGTCCAGGAACAGGGTGTTGTAGCCCAGAATGGCCAGCGATGTGGTGGAATTGCCAGGACCGCCCCCGGTCAAGACGTAGGGTAGGTCGAAGATCCCAAAGGCCTGGAGGATCCGGAACAGGACGGCAATCGCCAGTGTCGGCCGCAGCAACGGCAGGGTGATGGTCCAGAACGTCTTCCATCCCGAGGCGCCGTCGACCTCGGAGGCCTCGTAAATGTCTTGCGGCAGCATTACCAGACCGGCCAGCACGATGATGGTCACAAATGGCGTGGTCTTCCAAACGTCCGCAAATATCAAGGAAACCGTGGCCGCCAAGGGTGTGCCGAGGACAACGGGCTCGCCTGTCCCGAAAAGATGGCTGAGGTCGTCGAGGACGCCGTACGTGGCGTTGTAGATATAACCCCACAATTCTGCGGATATGACCGTGATAAGGGACCACGGGATCAGCAGGACAGCCATCATCATTCCCCGCAGACGGGTGAGGCGTTCGAGCACCAGGGCAAACACGGTGCCCAGCGCCACCTCGACGATAACCGAAATAACCGTGTAATAAGTGGTGAACCACAGGGCATGGTGCCAGAGCCCCGCAGTCAGCACAACGTGATAGTTGTTGAGGGTAGCGCCTTGTAACTGGAACCCGTTGGCGGTGACGTTCACCTTTTCGAACGACAGCACGATGGCGAAGACGATCGGGAAAATCGTCACCAAACCAACAAAGATGAGGGCCGGCGCCGTGAACCCCCAGCCAAGGCGGGCCAAGCGGCGGTCGAGAAGATCCCGGTGCCCCCGTAGCGGCGCTTTGGCGGCCGGAGTTGCGACAGGCGCCTGAGGTGCCAACTCCGTAGATGCCATTTGGCCTCCTAGCAATAGGGGCCGTGCTGGTGGCCCCGCAGGTGCGAGGCTACCAGCACTGTCTCCCCAGGTCTAGGGGCTAATGCGGTTTACAAGTTCCGGGTTTACAGGCCGCTCGAGCTGAGGGCCGATTTGATCCCGCTATTCATGGCGCTGGCCGCCGAGCTGGGGCTGGAGGACCCGGCCAGAGCGGAGTTCATGTTGGTGTAAATGGCCTGTGAGATCTTGGCGTAATCAGGCGTTTGGGCGGGCCGGGGCACCAGTTTCGTCTGGGACAGGATGGCGAACGGCGCATTGAGAGCCTTTATCGCCGGGTTGGACCGGACGGCCTGGTTCGTCGGGATTTCGGAGAACGGCGGCCTGGCTTCGATGGTCTGAGCCTGGGTCCCGGACATGAACTTGATGAAGTCGAGGTCGGCCGTCAGGTTCTTGGAGTGGGGGTTGATGTAGTTGTTCCAACCACCGATGTTTGAGTAGCCCGGCTGGGGCTCGCCGGCGAACGTCGGCAGCGGGACCACGCCCACCTTGCCAATGACGTCACTGCCCTTGGAATTGGCCACGCCGTAGGCGTAGTCCCAGTTGCGCATGAAGGCGGCCTGACCGTCCTGGAACGCCGTCATAGCCTGCGGCTCCTGGAAGGTGTCCACTGCCGCGGGGGACGCCCCGGAAGTGACCAACCCGCGCATAAAGGTCAGCACCTTGGTGACATCGGCGACGTTGAGGACCGAAGCGGTGTCGGTGGAATTGAGCACCTGACCACCGGTATCTGCGTAGTACTCCATGAAGTCGCAGGTGCCGCCTTCGTAGGAGTCACCCTCCCACACGAAGCCGTACTTGACCTTGCCCATCTTGACGAGGCTGGCGGCATCGGTCTCGAGCTGCTCCCAGGTCTTGGGTACGGCCATGTGAGCGGCGGTCAACAGGTCCTTGCGGTAATACAGGAAGCCCTGGTCCTGGAAGAACGGGGCCCCGTAGACCTGTCCCTTGTAGCTGGCGCCGGCGGCGAGGCCCGGTGCGAACTGGTTGAAGAAGCTCTTTGGCAGGTACTTCGACAGCGGGACGGCGAAGCCGTGCGCCCCGAAGGTGCCGGGCCAGATCACATCGCCCATGAAGACGTCGGGCTTTGCGGAACCACCGGAGATGGTGGTCTCGAGGTCGGCTTCGTTCGTATCAGTATTGGTGGGCGCGGTCTGCAGGTTTACCGTGATGTTGGGGTATGCCTTTTCGAAGGCGGCTATCAACGCCTTGCGCAGGTCCGGGCCGCTGGTGCTGATCGGGCTGGCCCACCATTCGATGGTGGTCTTGGCCGAGGTGGCCTGAGGCGCCTTGGCGGCATAAGCGCTCGGCGCCGCTGCAAGAGCGCCCATGCTCAGTGCTGCCGCGGCCGTCGCCAGCACGCCGGCTTGCGCCCGGCGCATACGTGCGCGCCCGGGCCTTTTGGGCGCCGACGCTGTTGCTTGGTTCATTTGTGTGTTTCCCCTTTCATTTGGGTCCTCCCGGCCTGCCGGGGTTTGTCCGACGGTCGTCGGTATGTTGCCAGCGGTAGCCAGTCCTTGTTATCTTCAGCCTTTTTTCCGGCACTCGGGAAACTGGCCGGCTAGCTTACAATGCCGGCCTGCTGCGTTGGCGCCGCGGCCTCCTCTGCCGGTGCCGTTCGTAGCGATATTCGAATGGCCGGAACTGACCACGTCACTCACCCTTTTCGAACTGTAACCACCAGCGGGAGCCCAGGGAAGTCACTCCCTGACGCCGGCGGAGCGTTACGCCCTGAAAGACGGGGAAACTTGGCTTGTCGTCGGCCCTCTTTTGGTCGCGGCGCCGGGTTGCCGGCGGCCACCCGCTCCGCTCTTCCTCACCGACGGAGAACGCCCACACCACTACGCGTCGCGCGGTAGCCGCGAACGCCCCGAGCGGACGTCGGCTCAGAGGGGTGACCCGATGGGCCGCCCTGTGACGAATGTCTCACGAAGTGCCGTGAGCCAACGCCATCCCACGAGGTCCGCCTTGGTAGGTGCCATCTCCCGACCTCCTCTGTCCAGTTGCGGCTCTGTCCAGTTTGCGGCTCTGTCAAGTTTGCGGCGACCGCCCGGGGCGATCACGCGGGACTATAGCTTCTATCTGCGCCGGCGATCGGTCAGGAACAGGTATTTGTCTCTGGCCAGGTATTCCACCGTTCCGAGCACCCTCGTTTCAGGGGCGTTCTCGGAGACTCGTTTCTCGGCCGGTACCAGCCGTCAGCGGGCCTCATGCAGATGGCTGTGAGTGGTCAGGTACTCCGGGACAACAGACTCCAGCAGCGCTATCACCGCTTGGGTCGAGGCGCCGGGCTTGCCCCGCTTGCGCAGCGCCATGCCCACGTGGCGCAGCGGCAGTCCCGCGACGCTGATCGTCCGGTAACCCTCGGGTAGGTCCGACAGGCCCTCCGGTAGGTCCCAAAGGGTGGTAGCGGGGAGCAGAGCCGGGCCGTAGCCCCGCAATGCCAGTGTGGCCAAGAGGCGCAGGCCGTCGATATCGGCCTTCGAGCACAGCGTCATCCCGGCCTGATGGGCCGCCTCGTCGAGCTCCTGGCGGAAGCCGGTGCGCGGCGCCGGCAGTATGAGCTCCACGCCCTCGAGGTCCTTGATGTGGAGCTCGTCGGAAACGGCCAGAGGATGGTCCTTCGAGATCAGCAGGACGATGTCCTCGTCGAAAAGAGGCCGGAGCTTCAGCTCGGGGGTACCCAGAGGCAGGTTGACGACGGCGCAGTCGAGCCCGCCCGAGGCCAGCAACACCCCGAGGGCCGAGGACGTGGCCTCGGTCGTCACCAGCCTTACCCCGGGGTGGGCAAAGGCCAGCTTGTCGAGCAATAGAGGCACCAGCCAGCGCGCCGTCGTGGCGATCATCCCGAGCCTGACGCTGCCGACCACTTCGGCCCGTAGTGCGGCCACATCGGCCACTATCGCCTCGAGCTCGGCCTGCACGGCTCGGGCGCGGGCTTCTACGGCCACCCCTTCTTCGGTCAGGCGGCCCGTCTGACGGTCGACCAGTTGCACGCCCAGCTCCCGTTCGAGGCGCTTGATGTGCCCCGAGACGTTGGACTGGACAGTGTGCAACGACGCCGCAGCCCCGGAAAAGCTTCCGGAATCGGCGATTGCCACGAGAGCGGCCAGCTGGCGCAGGTCCACATGGCCAGTATGGCGGGCAGGAGAGCGACGGCGTGGCCGCTGGCCGGCACCTGGCCGAAGCCCCCGGCCAAAGCCGTCGAGGCCAGTCCAGCGAACCAAGCCGGGACCAAACCTGGGACGTCACCATATGCCCCCATGGCGTCACCGGACGTATCGCCATGACCCGAAGGGTTGCCCTGCGGCTGGTAGGGGGTATTTGATGGATGTGTCATGGCATTGCGACCTGAGCGGACTGCGCTTGATGGGCCTGCGTGGCCTGTTCCCGCGGTGACCCCGGGCTCGCAGGTGGGCGCCCCGGCGGTGTGGCCCACGGTGGACCTGACCGAGGGCCCGGCACAGAGTGTGATCGTCTCCGAACGGTCAGCGCACACCGAGCCTGGGCACACCGAGCCTGCGCACACCGAGCCTGGGCACACCGAGCCTGGGCACACCGAGCCCGGCCCTACGCCGCCGCCGGAAGAAACTGCCGCCGCCCGGCCGCCAACGGCGCACCGCAGTGCTCTGGCTTCTTTGCAGGCCCGATCGCTGGGCGAGCTCGTGAGCGGGGCGGTGGCAGCCGGTTTCGTCTTCTTGCTCGCCGCCAGCGTGGTGACGGCCTTTGGTCATGTTCCCGGACAGGGGGTGCGGGCCAGACTGCTCGTCGCCTTCAACTACGCCAACTTCCTGACTGCCGTGGCCTTGTTGCTCGGCATGGTCTGCCTTCTCCTGCTGGGCCGGTCGGCGCCGCGCGGAGGCCTGGCTCAGCCGGCCACCAGGGGGCCGCTGAAGCGCCCCGTAAGAGAGATCCTGACTGCCGTTCTGGCGGCCGAGGCGGCTCTGGTGGGGCTGGGCGCCCTCGTCTCGTTCATCGTGTACCTCACCCTGGCCGGCAGCCTGCCCGCGGCCGGGGTCGGCCACCTGTTGGCCGAACTGGCCATGTTGCCCGTGGTGGCGGTGACCCTGCTGTGGGGATGGGCCGGCGGGACGGCGAAATTGAGAGTCCTGTTCGGGGTCGGGAGCGCCGGCCCAGGCCAAACCAGCACAGGCCAAACCAGCACAGGCCAAACGGGCCCAAGCACAGTCACGGGGCCGGTGGGCCCGCCGCCGGTGGTGAGTTCGAGCCGCGACTCACAGCCGTAACCGGACTGCGGCGCGTAGACGGTGGCCGGCGTAGGGGGTGGCCGGCGTAGAGGGTGGCCGGCGTAGGGAGTCACCGGCATAGAGAGTCACCGGCGTAGAGAAGCGCTGGCCAGAGGATTGCGCAGCCTGCGAACTGGGTATTTCTACGATCAGGAGACATACGTCTATGGGCGGTGGTCGAGGCCTCCCGGGCCGGGCTCCCCGTAAGCCGGGCGCCGGGCGGGCCGAGCCGGCCCGGAGGAGGTCGTCCGATGCGCAACAGTTATGCCGGTACCCCGGAAGCCAACTGGGTGTGGCCGGCGTCAGGCCCTCAACTCGTACGTTGGGGCAGCGTTTTTGCCGGCACGATAATTGCCATAGGTGCATTTATCCTGCTCGGTTCATTGTGGCTGGCCCTGTCGTTCGTCAACCACGATTCCGTGGTGTACAACAACCTTTCTTGGTGGATCGCCGGGACGGCGATCTTTTGTATGTTCCTGGCCGGTTTGATCGCCGGGTTGACCTCGGGTGCCCGCGGTGCCGGGGCCGGAGGCCTGACCGCCGTTACGACATGGGGCCTGGTCGCCATCGCCGTAGCCGTCGTGGTAGTGCCAACCTTTTCCATTGGCCACGTGCCGACTTATGTGACGGTCAGCGGCCACGTCTACCGGGTCAACTACCTGACATACTGGACGGCGTTTTGGAGCGTCCTCATTGGTCTGGGCGCGGCTCTGTTGGGCGGGCTCATCGGCGGAATGGTGCCTCGCCGCGTCGATGGGCCGTACCTCGACCTCTCTCGGGCCACGGCCCGCGAGACGCCGGCGATGGCGCCGATGATGGACAGGCGCCAGACGGCAGTCGAACAAACGGCACCCGTGACGACGGAACCGTCACCCGTAGGCGCCGGTCGCGCCGTCAGCCCCCAGGAGCCGACCGACGTCGCCCCCGGCGCCACGACAGAGGCCACTGCGCCGATCAGCCCCGACCTTTCCTGACCCACCGGCCCTGAACGGCCCGCACCCGGTGACGGCCCCCCAAAGCTGGGATCAGTACCCGGGAGGCCACGCCTCATGGGCCGAAGAACGAGCCCGGGGCCGGTCTTTGGGAGACGGGCCGAGCGCCCACGCTCGTCGCCACTGGGAGGCAGCCGGGCCGGTCAGCGACGGGCTACTGCCTTTGGCCGCCCGCCGGCGGGCGGTCCACCAGTCGGTCTCGGCTTCGTCGGCCAGTTCGGCGATGGCTGCTTCGAGACGGCCTACCAGCTGACGGGCCGGCAGGTCGGGAGGGATCGGTGCCCCGAAAGTGACCTTGGTGGGGCCAAGATAAATCCTCCTGGCGCCGCGAGGGAGGAGCCGGCCGGTGCCCTTTATGTGGATGGGGACCAGCGGTCGCCCGCTGCGGGCCGCCAGCCATGCCGCCCCTCCACGGTGCGGCTGGCCCCAGCCGTCCGGGCTCCGGCCGCCCTCCGGGAAGACCAGAAGGTTCCAACCCTCGGCTATCAGTGCCTCGGCCCGGTCCGGGGACTGCCGGTTGACCTTGACCCGCTCGATAGGGACGGCGTTCAAAGCGAAAGCAAAATACGCTCCCTTCACCCTCGAGTCGAAGAAATAGTCGGCCGCCGCCAGCGTGACAAGTTTGTGCCGCCAGGGTTCGGGCAGGACCGATAGCAGGAGCGGGGCATCAAGGTGGCTGGAATGGTTGGCGGCAAAGATTACAGGGCTCTCGGCCGCCTCGAAGCGGTCGAGGCCCTCTACGTGCGGCCGGGCGGCGGCGCTCAGCAGGGGCCTGGTGACGAGCTCGGTCCATACCACTCGGGCCAGGCGCACGGAATAGCGTCTGGACCAATCAGTCTCGTAATTTACGCCTAGAGTTGACCGCTTTTTCGGCCGCTGGACCGATGCCGGCCAGGTCGGCGCACCCAGCGGGAACGGTAACGGGCGCCGAAGGGCGGCCGACCACGTGCCCTTCTTCCCGCCGCTAGTGGACATTGGCCAGCATGATCGGGGGGCAGCGGAAATAGGTGATCGTCGGGTCCCGGCCGACCTGGTCCTCGGCCATTTCGAGGGCGTCCGCCAATGTGGACGCAGGTTTGAAACCCATGCGCCGCACGGCTCTCCGGTTGCCACCGACGATGATTGTGCTACCCGTGTACTCGAGGGCGTGCGCTCCCCAGTACCACATATAAAACGGGTGGACTCCGTGGTAGGCGTAACTCGTGCGGTACAGGTGGCGGTACCACTCGTCGGTGGCGAAGCGCTCCTCGTACAGTTTTTCGATCTGGAGCGGGTCCGTTGTAGCGGAGAGGACTTCCTCGAAGAAGTCGATGTACGAAGGGTGGTGGACCGGGTGGAAGGCCCACGGCGTCGGGTGGGAAACGATGATTACACCCCCGGGGCGCACCAGCGGTTTCCCCACGTACAAATTGAAAAAATACCCGAGGCTTTGGCACATGACCAGGATGGGGTTCATTATGGAACCCACGTTGTAGGGGCCGACATGAGGAAGCCCGAAGACGAGCACGTCGCTCTGTCCCTCTACATCGACGAGCTGCTGGCGATGGAGAGCGGCGATGGTGGCGGCGTGGACGGCTTCGACCTCCCCGGCCTGGACACTGGTCATCTGCTGCGGAGCCAGGACAGACTGGAAAAGCGCCCGTTTTGCGGTCGGGCTAAGGGCATCGGCGCCGCGGCTGGCAGCCAGGAACGTGGCCCGGTCCCTCACTCCCCATTCCCATTCCCGTTTCTGCAGGAACGCCATTTGCGACGGGAAGGCGTCGTTGTTGAGAGTGGTCTCGATCTGAAAGACCCTTATCTGCTGGCCCATCAGCCGGCCGATGCGCCAGGCAGAAGAATGCAGTTCGGAATGGGGCGGGTCCATCAGCGAGCGACTGTGCTGGAGGGTGCGCACGTTGTGATGGTGGCGGACGCTGCGGTAGCTCATGAGGCCCGTTGACGTCGACTTGTGACCGCCGTCCATGGCGACGAGGTTTATGTTGACGTAAACGAGCAGGTCCGATTCGGCCACCCGGCGGTTGACTTCGACGTCCTCGCCCCTGTCGGTCTGGCCCAACATGACCAACCCGGACGGGTCCTCGGCATCGTGTTGGAGCAGCGCGCCGCTGGGAGCGAAAGCGTCGAAGATCCGGTCACCCAGGCAATGCCGCAGTTCTGGGCCCGTCATCCGCCGGTGCAAACCGAGTGCTGCTATGAGGACCACATCGTCGACACCGGCTTCGGCCGCCATGTCCAGGACGGCTTCGATTACGCGCTGACGGCTGTCGGGCCGGCGCATCGGCGGTAACGGCAAGGAAAGGTCGTCGAAAGCGATGGTGAGCCGCATGCCGGCGGAGAGCAGTTGTGGCAATGGCGGGCTGTCGCCGAGCGGCTCCAGCAAGGCCCGGCGTATCGCCGCGTCGGGATCCTTGAGCGGAGCTATGGGCTCGGGGGCGTACACAACCCGGCTTCGCTCAGCCGGCAGGCGCTCCAGGTGGAAGCCCTCCCCGTGCCACATGAGCACGGGGGGAGTGGAGCGGTCGACTTCGAGGACGAACCCGGGACGGGTCATGAATGGACTGAGTCCCCCTTCTAATTGAACGGTATTTTCTTTTCGCCCCGTATATCGAAGGCGATTTTAATCGCGCCACGGCGGCCGGCGGCGGCTGCGTGCTCGATCGCTTCGACGGGACGCTCGAGCGGGTAAGTGGCCGACAGTAGTCTGTCGAGACGGGCCGCTTCGGCCAACTCGAAGGCGAGGTCGAAGCTGTGCCGCCCACCCATGGCCGGCTCGGGCCCGTAGGTGTAGGCGCCCTTGAGGCAAATTTCCCGTTGCCAAAGGGGCGTTAAATCTACGTGCGCCGGCGCCGGCATCCCGGCCAGCACCAACGAGCCACCCGGCGCCGTCACGGCCAGGGCATCCGCCAGGGATCCGGCGCTGCCGACGCAGTCGATGACCAGCGGGGCGCCGCCGGAGAGTTGGCCCCCGTCACGGATCCAGGACCCCGTCGCTCGCCGGACGGCCCGGCGCAGCTCGCCCGGCTCGGCCACGGAGGTGGCCCCAAGCCGGGCCGCCAGGACGCGTTGATGCTGGTGCTTGGCGATGGCAATGACCCGGGAGACGTCCTCGCGGAACCGGGACAGGGCGGCGATCACGCACAGCCCGAGTGTGCCGGCGCCAATGACAACGGCGGTGATTTCCTGCCCGGCCTGGGCGCCGGGCCCGCCCGAGGACGAGAGGGCGGCATGTACGGCGCAGGCCGCCGGCTCGACCAGCACGGCCGCCTCGTCGGGGAGCTGTTCGGGCACCGGGTGGAGCTGGCTCTCGTGGGCCACCAGGGCCAGCGACCAGCCGCCGCCCGTTTCCCGGCAATAACCGGTCTGCAAACCGGGGCTGATGTGGCCCCCGGTCAAGTTCAGGCAGTGACGCCGGCGACCGTCTGCGCAAGCGGGGCAAAGGGGCCGGATACCCCGGGCCTCACACGCCAGGACCGGCTCGACAACGACCCGACGGCCGTCAAGGGTGTCGGCCACCACCTCATGGCCGGGGATGAAGGGAAAACTCACGATGGGCTCGAACCACCGGGACGACCGCCCGTCCACGGTAGCCAGGTCGCTCCCGCATATTCCGCTGAGACGGGGGGCCAACCGGTGCCAACCCGGGCCGGGAAGTTCGGGGGGGCCCACATCGACCGGACGGAGCGGGCCAAAACGTCCGCCCGCGCCGGGCCTCCAGCCTGATGCCACCCGCGCCATTGCGAACCTGGCCAGGGTGCGCTCGACCTGGAGGGCTTTCATATCTCCCTTAGACCAGCTGGCCTCGCCTTTTGGCTCACAATGGGCCCGAAGGGCAACCACGGCCGTTTGTAGCCCGCGGCGCGGGGCCAATGCTCCACGAGCCAGCCCCGTTTGCGGGCCAGCGCCGCCAGTTTGGTCTCGGGGTTGACGGCCACCGGGTACCCGGCCGCCTCGAGCATAGGCAGGTCGCTCGTGGAGTCGGCGTAGGCGACACATTCGCCCAGGTCGAGGCCATACTCCCGGGCGTAGCTGGCCATGATCAAGGCCCGCGCCTCACCCGTAGGAGGCGCTTCGTCGAGCTCCCCGGAAAGTTCCCCGTTCTCGTGGCTCATGTGGGCACAGATGACGTCATCGAAAAGGGGCCGGAAGGGTTCGATGACGAAGTCCAGCGCGCCCGTGATGAGTAGAGTCCGGTGGCCGAGTGCCCGGTGCTCACGCACCCGGCGGATGCCGGCCGGGAACGATTTGGCCACCAGCAGGTCACTGGTTAGTTCCGGGGACTCTTCGGTCAGCTCGTCCAGGCTGGCGTCCTCGTAACGGCGGTAGAACCAGCGCAAGAAATCGCCCCTGTCGATCATGTCCAGCGCCAGCATCCGGGGGGCTTCGAGCAGGGTCCGGGCGGTGAACCGGGCCCGCTCTCCAACATCCATATGCCTCGTCGCGAACCAGGCGTAGGAGTCGACGACGTTGGTGGCCACCAGGGTGTTTTCGAGGTCAAAGACAGCCAGCTGCCGATCGGGGGAGAGCACGGCCCGGCGAGCCCGTTCGTCCCGTGACAGGGAGCCTTGGCCCGGCCGTTGGCGGGACTGGCCGGCCAACCGCACGCGGGCGTGGGCGACGACCGCCGGGACGTAGATGTCCTGGCAAAAGTGCGTCCAGTCGAAGACGGCCGGGTCGAGGCAGAACTCGTCGCGTTCGTCGGGCGACAGGAGCTCGTTGAGCTCGAGCAGGCGGTCGATGCTGAAGATCGCTTCCGTCTCGGTGTAGGCGCCGTACAACTCGACGTAGCTGAGCGCCCGTTCTGCCTCCTCACGGCGTTCCTCGATGCGGGCCGCCAGATCGGCCTGGCTACCCCGGAGCGGCAGCGCCTGCAGCGCCCGTTCGGTCCCCTGCAGTACCCGCGTGGCTTGACGGAGCTGGTTCTGGACTCGGCGGCGACCGGGGAAGGACCATTCCGGCACCACGATGGGCTGGCCTTTGTCGTCGGCCAGGGGGTGCTCCGAGAACCAGTCGTGGCAAAGAGTGACGAGCTTCCGGTAGTACAGGGGGTTGCGGGCCCCGGACGCGGCCTGCACCACGTCGGGCTCGGCCAGCGGCCCGCGGGCCGCCACTACCAGGATGGCCGCCACCACGAGGTCGACCGGTATGACGTCGATGATCCCTTCCGGGATCCCCGGGAACTCTCTCAACAGGCCCCGTGCATAGCTGATGATGATCGGGTCGGCCATCCGGAAGCCGCGGATCCACCCGGGGTACGGCTGGGAAAGTGCGGCCTCGATGATGGACGGCCGGACGACCGTCACCGGCAGGTCGCCGCGGCCCTCCATCAGGGCCCACTCACCCAGAGCCTTCGTGTAGGCGTAGACGTCCGGCCAGCCCAGGGCCTGGGCGCGAGCCTTCCCGAGTTCGACCATATGGTCTTCGGTCCAGTCGGCGCGCAGCTTCTCCGTCCTCTCGGCCAGGACCGGGACGCCGGCCGCTCCCAGCTCGGAACGAGCCGCCGCCCGCAGCCGGGCGAGCCGCTTGGGGTCGCGGCTGGCCGCTTCAGCGTCCGAACGGGCCCGCCGGGCTGCTTCGACTTCAGCTCGCCATGGCACTCTGGCGGCGAAAGGCGTTTCGGACAGGAGCGCTTCCGGGGCTGGGCCCCGCCTCATGCCGGCCACGTAGGCGGTAGAGACAGCGAGGAGGTGGGGGAGTGCGCTGGTGCCTTGGCCCCTTTTCGCCCCCTGCTGCAGGACGGCCGCCACGCGGGACGGCCCGAGCAGGTTGACCTCGACGGCGGCGTCCAGCGGGGCATCGAAACTCACCGTGGCCGCGGAGTGGACTACCGTCGAGCAGCTGGACAGCAACTCGAGGCCGGCATCGTCCAGGCCGAGGCCGTCCACGGTGACATCACCGGCCAGAGGCAATACCCGCCGGGCTGCCTCCCGGGCGAAGCCGTCGCCGAGCTGGCCACGCAGGCGGTCGAAACAGTTGTTGCGGAGAAGGTCCCGCTCCACTCGTTCCCTGGCCCCGCGCCGGCCCGGGCGCACGATGACAACTACCTCTGTTTCGGGAAAGCACCGCAGCACGCGTTCGGCCAGCGCCGTCCCGAGGAACCCTGTGGCACCGGTTATTGCGATGCGCCGGCCGGCCAGCGCCTCTCGGAGCATCCCTTGTGTTTACCACGCCCGCTTTGGGTTCCTGCCGCTTGCCGCCCTGGCGCCCGGTCCGGGGGCCGCGGTGCACGCGGCGGGGCAATCCTCAGGGGCGATAACTGAGACGGTCAGGACGGCTTACGTTGGCTTGCCTTCGCCTTGGACTGCGCCGCCTTGGACTGCGCCGGCTTGGACTGGGCCGGCTTGGACTGGGGCCGGGTGTAGCGGCCGCTGTTCTCCGGCAGCGGACGGCCCGAGGCACTTATGGCGGCCTGGTCCTTCTTGCGCGAGCGGCCGGCGGCGCTAGACGGCTGGCGACGTTGAGATGAAGACTTTGCCCGGCTACCGCCCCCCGAGGAGCCGCTGCCGCCGCCGCTCTGGTTCGAACCTCCATGGGCAGCCAGCCA
>DATJUH010000079.1:0-23958 GCA_035502515.1 Acidimicrobiales bacterium | reverse complement strand
GAAACGAGCCTCGACGACGGCCGTGAGCTCCTGGGGGACCGGGTCGAGGGAGGGAGCATCGAGGTCGTCATCGGGCGGGGCGGCACTGGCCAGCATCCTCGACGCCGCTCGGGCCACAGGCACCGGCGGACCGCTCCCCCCCAGCAGGCCGGTATCTGCCAAGTGGTCGAGGCCGGTCAATGAACTGCCCAGCGCCGCAGCATAGTCACGCGCTTTCCGCACGGCGGCCTGCACCGCCGCGCCCCGCACGACCGACCACGCGGGGTTGTCGTCGTCGACAAGCCAGTTGACGCCGTCGACGTAAAAACCTTCTTGCCTGGCGAACACGATGCCGACCGGGCCCAGCAAAGCGAAATCACGGACCGCTACGGACACGTTCACCGAGGCGACGATCATGCCCGTCGGTTCGAAGCGGCCCGTCTCCGGGTTGTGTTCCCGCTCAACGCGGGTGGTCAGGGAATACGCCGACCAGGTCAGCGGGGCCCTGGCTGTTTCAGGCGTAAGCGGTCTGCCCCCGAGGGCGCCGAGGCTATCTGTGAGGGTGCCGAGCCGCGCCCCGGCGGTCGTCATGGCCTGCGGTTTCGTTGGCTCTGCGGCTATCAGCCGGCCGGGCACATCGGCCTGGTCGGGAGCCACGGTCTGGCGAGCCTCACCCCGTACGGACAAACGGAGTGCGCTCTCGCTGCCCGCGACGGCAACGCTGGGTACGGCTTTGCAGGGTTGGGCGTTGCCAGATGAGGTACTGCTCGGTGTGGGGCGCACGTCCTCATTGTCTCAGACGGCCAGCCGGCGATAGTGGCTAGGGTCTCGGTTGGTGAGCACAACTTCGTTCGACCGGGCCGCCGGTTTCTACGACGCCACCAGGGGATTGCCTGACGACGTCAGAGACGCTCTGGCCGGCTCCCTGGCCACCGAACTGGAGGGCCGGGGTACGTGCCTGGAGATCGGCGTCGGGACCGGCCGTATTGCCCTCCCTCTGCACCAAAGAGGCGTCCGCCTTGTCGGCGCCGACGTCGCTCCGGCCATGCTCGAGCGCCTCGTGGCCAATGCCGGCGGCAATCTGCCGTTCCCGCTGCTCCTGGCGGACGCCACCCGGTTACCGCTCGCCGACCAGTCGGTGGGCGCCGTCCTGGCCAGCCATGTCTTCCACCTGATGGCCAACTGGCAGGCGGCGGTCGACGAAATCCTGAGAGTGCTGAGGATGGACGGAGCCCTGTTTGCCGATTTCGGCGGCGGGGTGCCGACGCCCTGGAGCGAGCCGACCGAGCCAATAATGCACCGGTTGGGCGTCAACCATGTCCGGCCCGGGACGTCCAGCGCCGACGAGATGGCAAATTACCTGGGCGACAATGCCCAAGCGCGGCCTTTGCCACCCGTCGTAATGACTTCGGAGCGGGCCCTGGCCCAGGATCTCGACGAATGGGAGCGCCAGGTGCACGCCTGGACGTGGCCTTACTCGGCGGAAAAAATGAGGGAGGTCAGCACCGAAGTCAGGGCCTGGGCCGTCTCGGAGGGGTGGCCGCTCGACCGCCCGGCCCGGCTCCAACGCACCATCCAATGGTGGTGTTTCCAGCCTGGAAAATAACCCCGAGCGGCCTTCGCTGGACCGTCCCGGCTTGTAGACTTCGATATCGTGAACACGACGGTCCGACGATATTCGGCCCGCCGCCCGTATTTGTTCCTGGCACCCGTATTACTGGTCGCGGTCAATCCCGGCAACACAGTTTCAGCCCCGGCTGGGACAAACCTCGCGGCGGCACGATCACGTGCCGCCGCCTATTACTGCACGAACCCGCAGCAGGTTTCGACCGTGCAGGGCAACCCGCACGTCGTATCTGTACCCTCCCTCGAGTCTGTCGGATTGGTGCCGAAATCGGGTGGCCTGATGGTCACGTTCAAGTTCCATAAACCATTCGCCCCGGCGCCCGAGGGTGTGTACATAGCTTGGAGTGTGTTCGTGTTCCGCCACCGCAGTGACGCCCAGAACGTCAATAGCGGACTGCAGCTCCAGGTGGAGGACCGGGGCCGGGGTTGGCAGCCCACCGGCTGGACCATCCTCGCTTCCATCGGCACCGCCGACAACCTGGTCGAGGGCCAGGTGCACACCAACAAAGCCCACGACGAATTCACCACCTTTTTCCCCGGTGGTTTCAGCAACCTCAACCCTCCTTTTTACTGGTTCGCCAGCCAGGAGGAATACCGGGCTTACTTACCAATGGGGAAAAATGCCGCCACCCGGGACTGGAACGTCTACGGGGCCGTTTTCACGGACTGTCCCGCCGGCGTCCGGCCCGACCCGTACAGCTCACCTTATGCGGGCAGGCTCCTGACCGCCCCTGGTTGACCGGCCGTTCCTCCGGCCCCAGGCTCAGAAAGTGCGCCCCGAAGATCAACGAAACGATGAGGTCGACCTCAAACCGGCCGCCAGGGCGGAAGCGGCCCTTTCCGCCACGTCGTTACAGAGACTGCTCCCTGGCAAACTCAACCAGTTCCGACACGTAGCCGAAGGCCAGTGCGGTAACGGTGTCGGCGGCGCCGTAATATACGGCCAGGCGGCCGGTTGGTTCGTCGCACAGCATGGCGCAGGGGAACACCACGTTGGGAACATCGCCCACGCACTCATAAATCGTCTGGGGGGATAGTACGTACGGCGCCGACCGGGCGATTACTTTCCACGGTTGGTCCAGGTCGAGGAGAGCAACGCCGGCACTGTAGACGTAGCCATTGCAGGAGGTGAGCACGCCGTGGTACAGGAGCAGCCATCCCTCCGAAGTTTCGATCGGGACCGGCCCGCCGCCGACTTTGGTCGCCTGCCAGCTGTTGCTGACCGGGCTCATGACGTGGCGGTGTTTCCCCCAAAAGCAGAGGTCCGGGCTCTCGCTGTAGAAAATATCGCCGAACGCCGTGTGGCCGTTGTCGGAAGGACGGGACAACATGGCGAAACGGCCATTGATTTTGCGAGGGAACATCACGCCGTTGCGGTTGAAAGGCAGGTAGGCGTTTTCTGTCTGGTGGAAGTTCTCGAAATCGTCGGTCCAGGCCACGCCTATGGTGGGGCCGTGGTACCAGTTACACCACGTCACGTAATAGCGCTCGTCGATGCGGACCACCCTCGGGTCGTACCCGTAAACGAAACGCCCTATTTCCCGGTCGTCCGAAATGAACTCGAGCGGTTCGGGAACTATCTGCCAATCGAGGCCGTCCAGAGAGAACCCGACGTGCAATTCCATCCGCCGCGTCCAGTCGTCACAGCGAAAAACGCCGGCGAACTGGCCGTCGAACGGCACGACCGCGCTATTGAAGATGCTATTCGAGGTCGGCACCGCATCCCGCGGTATTACCGGGTTGCCGGAGTAGCGCCAGAGCGGGCCCGACAAACCCGCCGGCCGCTCCTCCCACGGGAGGTTCGGCAGTTCTGGCTGACCGAAGACCTTGACTGATGACATTCTTTGGAACCCGCCTCTTTCAGTATGTTGCCCCAAGGGCGACGAAATGGCCGTCCTCGCACTCGACCAGCGGTGGCGGAGCCTCATTCAGGAGCAATGCCTCGGCCCTCGCCTTGTTTGGCTTCGGCCCCCGCCGCCCCCAGGCCGAGCCCGGCATGTCCATCAGGCTGGGACGCGGGCCTGGCTGCGGCTCGTCAGGAGTGCTCTGGCCACCGAAGGCCGCCTTGGCCCAGCCCCGCGAAAAACGCTCGCTTTCAGCGTTGTCGAGCGCGTCCCCGCCCGGGCAGGCGTCGATTTCCCCCGGTTCGCGGGCGGCCCGCATCTCGGGAACACCGGCGACAACAGCGCTGGCGGAACCGTTGGCGACCCCATTACTGGAGGCGGCACCGACCAGCGTGGCCAGCTTGGCCGGCTCCCATTTCCTGTGCAATTGCGGCACCGCCGTGAGAAGGCTTTTAGTGTAGGGATGTTGCGGGTTGCCGAACACCTTCTGCGTGAGGCCCATCTCGAGCACGACGCCCCGGCGCAATATAACCGTCTTGTCGCTGATGTAATTGCCGAGGGAAAGGTCGTGCGTGATGAACAGGATGCCGAGGCCGCGGTTCTTCAGGCCCACCAGCATGTTGAGTACGTCGACCCGGGTGGAGGCGTCGAGCATGCTGATTATCTCATCGGCGATGAGCAATTTCACTTCCAGAAGCAACGCCCGGGCCACCAGGAGGCGCTGCTGCTGGCCCCCGGAAAGCTGGTGGGGGAACTTGTTCAACACGTCGGCCGGGTTCAGGGTGACGGCCTCGAGCGCTGAGGCCAGCTTGTTTTCCCATTCCGTGCGTGACAGATCCGAGAAGTACTCCTGGCGCAGCATCTCGAAGACCCGGTCCGCTTTGTACACCGGGTTGTACGAGCTGAACGGGTCCTGGAACACTCCCTGGACCTGGCGGTAGTAGTTGTGCAACTGCTTGTTCTGCAGCTGCACGACATCTTGGCCCTCGAAGACCACCCGGCCGGCTGAGGCCGGCAGCAGCCGCAGCAATATCTTGCCCAGGGTCGACTTGCCGCTACCGCTCTCGCCAATGAGGGAAACGACCTCACCCCGATCGATACCGAAACTGACCTGCTGCAGGGCCAGTTTTAGGCCGCCCCCGAACGTACCGGACTTGTAGATCTTCGAGACCTTGTCGATCTGGAGCATGCTCACTGGTTGACTTCCTGGACTTCGGCCACGGGCTGCGAGCTCGCCCCGCCGGGGGCACCCGGCGCGAGGCTGGCCTCCTGCGCCGCTTTCCAGCACGCCACCTGGTGCCCCTTCTTCAGCTCTATGAACGGGGGTTCTTCGGCGCATTTGTCGAAGGCGAACGGGCAGCGGGCTCGGAAGCGGCAACCGGTCGGGGGGTTCAGAAGCGAAGGGGGCCGGCCCGGGATCCCGACCAGTGGGGCATCGGTGTAACGCCCCCCCACCTCCGGCAGGGACGCCAGGAGCATCTGGGTGTAAGGGTGCAGGGGTGAGTCGACCATCGTCGCCGCATCAGCCTTTTCGGCCAGTTTTCCGGCGTACATGACAAGGATGGTGTCGGCGATCTGCGCCAGGATGGACAAATCGTGAGTGATCACGATCATGGTCTTCACGAAGCCCCGGTGCCTGAACTCCATCAACATCTCCCCCACCGCTCTTTGGGTGGAAACGTCGAGGGCGGAGGTGACCTCGTCAGCTATCAATAGGGACGGGTCGAGGAGCGTGGAGAGCACCATGGTGACCCGCTGGCGCATACCTCCGGACAGTTCGAAGGGGTACAGGTCGAGGACGTTGTCAGGCAGCCCGACCAGCGCGATCCGGCGCTTGAACTCGGGTAGCACCGTCTCGTAACGGACGCCGCGCGACTTGAGCAACTCCCCCGCCATGCGGCCGATCTTCCGGGTCGGGTTTAGTGCGCTCATGGCGTACTGGGGTATGACGGAGATGTCCCGCAGGCGGTGCCTCGCCATGGCCCGTTTGTCCGAGATCGGCAGAGGCTGGCCATCGAGGCGGACCTGGCCGCCCACGTGCTTCATGCGCCCTTCCATGAAGATCAAGCTGTTGCCGAGCGTCGACTTCCCGCAGCCCGACTCGCCGGCGAGGCCCATTATCTCGCCGTCAGCGATGGAAAATGTGACCCCGTCGACCGCCTGTACGTCACCGCGCATCGTCCGGTAGGCGATCCGGAGGTCGTTTACGTCGAGGCTCACATGTCCCTCAGCTTCGGGTTGAAGACTTCGTCGAGCCCTACGTTGGCGATAAGCAGAGCCGCCACCATGATGGTCATGACCGCTCCTGGTGGGATGAACCACCACCACGTGTGCAGCAGGAGCGAGCTCCACAGCATGGCGTTGTTCATCATGTCGCCGAGCGAGACGCTGTTGGTGGGGCCGAGCCCGAGGAAGTCGTAACTGACGGCGATGAGCATCGAGCTGGCGAACAACAATATGAACACCAGGAACAGGTACGACGCCATGTTGGGCGCGATCTCTTTGGTGACAATGCTGAAGCCGCGTTTGCCCGACAGCCGGGCCAGGTCGACGAAGTCACGTTCTTTCAAAGTGAAGGTCTGCGCCCGGACCGCTCTCGCCACCCAGGGCCAGGTTGTCAGCCCGATGAAGATGCCCTCGAAAACGGCGCTGTGGGTCTTCAGGTAGGCGCCGATGACGATGAGCAGTACCAGGGCCGGGATCATGACGATGATATTGGTCACCATCTGCAAAATGTCGTCCAGCAACCCGCCTCTCCACCCGGCCGTAAAGCCGACGACCAGGCCTACGGTGGCGGCGAACAGGGCACCCAGGAAGCCCACCAGGTAACTGTCCCGCAGCGCGTAGAGGGTTTGCGAGAAGACGTCCTCGCCGAAGTATGTGGTGCCGAACCAGTGCTGTAGAGAAGGGTGCAGGTGGGCAGGGGCAACGAACTTCCCCGGGCCGTACGGGGCGAGGAAGGGGCCGAAGATGGCAGCCAGCACGAAGACCAGTTCGACCGACAGCCCGAACATCAACTTCTTGTTGCGCACGGCGAAGTACAGGAACTCCCAGCGCCGGCCGGTGACCCGGCTCGGCGTGACCGGGACGGCCGGCCCGCCGGGGACGGGCGCCGCCTGTGGAGCGCCGGCTTCGGTTTGCTCGAGCACGCTGCTCTCGGCCGGGATCAAGCTCATGCGTTCGCCCCTTGCATGCTTATGCGCACTCTGGGGTCAATGATTACATACACGATGTCTATAACGAAATTGGCGATGCAGACCCCGAGGATGATGAACAGGAAAATCCCCTGGAGCAAGAAGTAGTCCTGGTCGGTGATCGCCTCGTAGATCAGGTACCCGAGGCCCGGGTAGTGGAACACGATCTCCGTCACGATGTTGCCACCTATCACGACGCCCAGGGCCAGGGCCAGGCCTGAGAGCTGAGGCAGGACGGCGTTCCGGTAAGCGTACTTCCGCACCAGCCGCTCCGAAGCCCCGAGCGAACGAAGGTAGCGGGCGTAGTCGGTCTCGAGCTCGTAGATCACGAGGTTGCGCATGCCGATGGCCCAACCGCCGAAGCTCACCAGGAAGATGGTGAGGAACGGAAGGAACCAGTGCTGCGCCGCGCTCCACATGAAGGTCCAGTTGGCTCCGGGGACGAGGGTCTCCGAGTAACCGCCCTGCACGGGGAACCAGTGCAGGACAGCGGCAAGGAAAAAGGCCATGGCCAACGCCAGCCACGGGTAGGGGGAAGCCTGGAACACGTAGCCGACCGGTAAGACGGTGTTGTCGAGGACCTTGCGCCGGGCGGCCAGGGCGCCGACCCGGTTGCCGAGGATGTAGCTGAGGACGATGGCCGGGACGAGCAAGGCCAAGGTGTAAGGGATGGCGTCTTTAATGAGGTGGATCACGGGAGTGGGGAAGTCGTAAATACTGACGCCCATGTTGCCGTGCAGCACGCCGTCCCAGAAATGCCAGTACTGGTCCCAGAGCGGCACGTTCAGCCCGAAAGCTTTGGAGAAGACGGCGTAGAGCTTCTGCCAGGTCCCCGGCGCCACCGTCCCGCCCGAACCGACCGCGAACTTGTTCAGGTACGCCTGGACCGGGTCCCCCGGCATGAGCCGCGGTATGAGCCAGTCGATGGTCGCACCGAACCAGAAGGCGAGCGCATAGGTGGCGAACTTCCTTGCAAAATAGCGAGTCACTGGTTCCCTCGGGTCCGGTCCCTGCTAGGCCGGCGGCCCACCGCCCCGCGTGCGGAGCGGCGGGCCACTGATCAGGGGATGTCCGACTGGTTGGTCTACTACTTGGCCGGCCGGAGGGCAGCCAATGCGTAAACAGTCGTCATAGCCCCGAGGTAACCGCCCCACATGACCGGCACGTTCTGGTCGGTGGCGCTGGTGCTCGACGGGAAGTCCTTCCAGTAGGTGTCATTGCCCTGGAACCAGGCGCCGTTGTACCACAGCGGGATCTCGGGCAGCTGCTGGAGGAAATCCTTCTCGAGGGTGCTGTAAATCGAGTGGAGGGTAGCGGTGTCGGACGATGGTGTGGTGCTGGCCTGCTCCACCAGCTTCCAGGCCGACGGGTCGCTGAAGCGCTCTATGTTGAGGCCGGCGGCCTCTTCGTTGCTGGCGCCACCAATCGGCAGCTGGTAGACGTGGTCGAAATAGCTCCACGGGTCAGAGCTCGCTCCGACGTTGTTGTTTATCTCCATATCGAAGGTGCCCTTGGCCTGGTCGGAAGTGCGGGCGTTGGCCGAGGGGTAGATGGGGCTGACCTTGATGCCGATGTGGTTGAGCTCCGAGGAAATGATCTGGATGGCGGCCATCCAGTCGGTCCAACCGTCCGGCACCTCGAGGGTGAGCTTTTGGCCTTTGTAGCCGGAGGCCTTGAGGAAGGCCTTGGCCTTGGAGATGTTGTAGCCGAAGCCGTACTGCTTCACCACGCTCGGGTTGAGGAAGCTGTCGAGGTTGGGCAGCAAGCCGACCGGGTTGGAGGCCTGGACGATGCCCGTATAAACGCCGTTCACGATGCTCTGCGGGTTGATGGCGTCCGCCACCGCGCGGCGGAAATTCACGTTGTTCATCGGGGCTTTCGAGGTGTTCAGCTCGAGCCAGGCGGTATTGGCCGACAGCATGTAAGGGGCCGACGGGTAGTACGTCTGGATGAAGTTGTTCCCCCCGATGGTCATCAAGGTGTTGATGCCGGGGAGGAAGTTGTTGCTCCAGTCGATGTTGTTGCTGAGCAGCGCCGACAACTCGACGTTGTTAGAGCCGTTCACCACGTCGCACAGGTACTTGAAGTGGAACGACAGCCCCAGCTGCGCCGTACCCCACCAGTTCGGGTTGTCCTGGTAGCAGGCTTCGGTCTGGTTGTAGCCACCCGGCACGAGTGTCATAGGCCCGGTGCTGACGGGGCTGGTGTTGGCCCCCGTGACCTGGTCCGTCGCTGACAACTTCGACCACACCGCTTGGGGCAGGACGGGTTGGTTCCACAGGTAGTTCTGCCAGGCGGCGTAAGGGGCCGGGCTGGTGAAGTGCACCGTAACCGTGTTGCCGCTGGCGACGGCACCCGGGCCGGAGAGGTATTGGCCGAGGTTGCTGTACGGGACGGCCGGGTTGGTCTTGGCCAGATTGATCGAATAAGCGACGTCGGCGCCCGTGAGCGAGGAGCCGTTGGTCCATTTCACGTTGTTGCGGACCTGAAGGGTGTACGTGGACGTGCCCGTCCAGCTCCCGGAGGTGGCCAACCACGGGAGGTACTTGTTGTGGATGGGGTCATAAAGGAACAACGTCTCGTACAGGAGCCCCATGGTGCCCGTATAGCGGCTGCCGCTGTCCAGCGGGTTCCAGTTGCTGGGAGGCGAGTACGCCGTCCCACTTGTGTACAGGGTCTCGTCGCGCGGGAAACTCGTGATGCTCGGGGCTCTGGTGGCAGAGGCCGGGCTAGCGGCGACGGCGGTCAATAGCGGTACCGCCAGGGCAGCCGCCGTGAGGGCGGTACCCACGCGGGTAACCACATTCCGTTTGTTTATGACCATTTTTCTACCTGCTCCTTGTCTTTTTTTACTGGCCCAAAAATCCCCCGGCACCTAGCCCTCCCGGGCCAGCGGGACCTTTGGCTCCAGCCTGAATGGTCGGAGGGAAATGGGAGGGCCGGAGCCCGGCCCGGGACGAGGAGCAGGATCGGGCGGCGGGGGGCAGCGGCGCGAACAGGCCTGGCGGCGTTGGCGCCCGATCCTTGATGCCCAGTGCTGCCGACCCGACGCTGGCAGTCGAGCCTGGTGGGAACTTCCACCAAAGCCTGCATGACACCGCCCCTTAGGCCCAATGCTGCCCCCTCTATGCCATCTGATACTTACCCGGTTAAGTCCGGGCAGAACACAGGATAAGCACGCCCGGTGAACCGGTCAAGGCAGCAACCCTTTGCCAGCCAAAAAAAAAGAACAAAGAAAAGTCGGAAGCCGACAAGACGCCTGGGACCGGCAGAAAGCGGCTTATGGGCTTGGTTTTTGGACGCTTAGACGCTTTGTTGGGCCGCCGGCGCCACGACACGCTGCGGCCGCCGGCGGCCACGAGAAGTGGCGCCCGCCGGCGGGGGCGCCGTGCTCGCTCTCGGGACAAGCCGAGGCGGCTCGACCACGTAGGGCGGCGCCGGATCGTCCTCGACGAGGGAAAGCAGGGCGCGGGCAGCCTGGCCGCCATATCCCACCACATCCCTGGCGCAGGCCGTCAGGGAAGGCCGCACCACCCCGCAGATGAGAGAATCGTCGAAGGAAGCGATCGACAGCTCGCCCGGTACGTCCACACCTGCTTCCTGGGCTGCGCTGAGGCCGGCCACCGCCATCAAGTCGCTGTCATAGACGATGGCCGTAGGGGCCTCGGAGCGGGCCAGCAATTGCCGGGTGGCCTCGGCCCCGCCCGAGTGTGAGTAGTCGGTCGTCACCACGCTGCCCGTGGCCCCGGCCCCGGCCAGGGCCTCTTCGAAGACTTGGGTCCTCAGTTGCGTGTGGGCGAAATCGGGCGACCCGGCCACCCGGTCGATGTGGCGATGGCCGAGCATCACCAGGTGCTGCACGATCTGGAAGACGACGTTGGCGTCGCCACCGGGGAAAAAGGGCAGCGACCCGGTCGGGCCAGGCCCGCCCACGATCACTGCCGGCAGGCCCACCTCCTCGACCAGGGGCACCCGGGGATCTTCTACCCGCAGGTCGACCAGGAGGACCCCATCAACCCGGCGCTCGGCCCACCAGCGCCGCAGAGCGACGGTCTCGGCCTCGAGGTCCTCGACGATCTGGAGCATGAGCGCCACTTGCCTCACCGACAACTCGGCCTCGATGCCGGAGAGAAGTTCGGAGAAGAACGGCTCGTAGGCCAGGGTCCGGGCCGGACGGGCCAGGGCCAGGCCGCAGGCGCCCGACCGGGCCGCCGACAGTGCTCGGGCCGCCCGGTTGGGGTGCCAACCGACTTCCTCCGCTATCGCCAGGATCCGGCGGCGGGTCGGCTCCGACACTCCGGGCCGGCCGTTGAGTGCGTAAGACACCGAGCCCTTGGAGACACCGGCTCGACGAGCGATGTCCGCGATGGTGGGCCTGCGGGGGCCTGGCTCTTGCCGTCGTACCACGGGCGACTCGCTCCTCTGCTGCTTGTACACTTGACTGGGGGTTGGCGGCCAAGGCTACCAATGGCGCCCATTATTGCGTCGAGCACCTACGTTCCCTTTAGCACTCCCCGCCCAGCTCCAGCGCGCCCTCCGGATGGGCGAGTTCAGGGCGCTGGCGCGCTAAATGTTCTTATCGTTACTTTCTCGCGCAAAACCAACAGGCACCGTGCCCGGGTGGCGGAGCGCTACCACGTCACCCCCACAGGCTCACCCCCACAGGCTCACCCCAACCGGAACGCCGCCTTGGGCAGGTGGTAGGAGAAGTCGGCGGCCAACTCGGCGGCGTCGTCGGGGTCAAGGCGGTGCTCGGCCACCAGGCGGGCCAGAAAGCCGCAGTGCGCCCGGCGGGCCAGCCGGTGGCGGGCGGGAATGGAGCAGTAGGCGCGGGTGTCGTCCACGAAGCCGGCCGACTTGCCAAAACCAGCGCTTTCGGTGATGGCTGCCCAGAACCTGGCCATAGCGTCCGGCGCGTCCAGGAACCACCAGGGTACCCCGAGCCAAAGCCCGGGGTAATAGCTGGCCATCGGGGCCAGTTCACGGGAGAACGTCGTCTCGTCAACCGTGAAAGCGACCGCTCTGAACGTCGGAGTGGAACCGAACCGGGCCAGGAGGCGCTGCAGGGCAGCGGTGAACCCGGTCCGGACCGGGAAATCCGCCCCGAGGTCGGGGCCGAAACGCTCGAGGGCGCCGCTGTCGTGGCCCCGCCAGATGCCGGGGTGCAGCTGCATGACCAGGCCGTCGTCAGCCGACATCCTGGCCATCTCCATCAGCATGTGGGCGCTGAAAGCGCCCAGGTCCGAGCCGTCACCGGCGCCGAGACGGATACGGTCGTAGACCCGCGCCGCCTCCCAGTCCGACAGGCCCACCGCGTCAGCGGAAAAACACCCGTGGTCGGTAGCCGTGGCCCCCAGCTCTTTGAAAGCGGCGCGCCGCGATTCGAGCGCCCGGACGTACCCGTGATAATTGCCTGTCCCGGTGCCCGAAATTCGCTCGAGGCCGTCGAGCAGCTCGCCCCACTTGCTCGTCCTGGTGGGGTCGATCAGGAAATCGGGCCGGAAGGTCGGCACTACTTTCCCTTCCCACGAAGGGTCCTGGCGCAGCTTGACGTGGGCCGAAAGGTCGTCCAGAGGAGAGTCGGTCGTGGCCAGTACTTCGAGCCCGAAGCGCCGGTAAAGGGCCCGGGGGCGGAACTCGGGCCGCTCCAGGCGCTCGGCCACACGGTCGTAAGTCTCGTCGGCGGTGGCCTCATCGAGGGGCCGGTCGACCCCGAAAAGGTCGGCCAGCTCGTCTTCCAGCCACAGGCGCATGACGGTGCCGCGAAAGGCCGGCCAGTGGCGGCACAACCGGCGCCAAACGTCCCGGGGCCCCGCCACGACCGGAGCGCCTGGCCCGTCGTGCCCCAGATCGTCGTGCCTGGGCCGGTACGGCACGCCAAGCTCGTTCAGAGGGACGCCGTGGGCGTGCAGCAGGCGGAGCACATAATGATCGGGGAGGACCAAAAGGGCGACGGGGTCCGGGTAGGGTTCGTCCTCGGCCAGGATGCCGGCGCCCACGTGCCCGTGGGGCGAGATCAGCGGCAGGCCGGCGACCTGCTCATAGAGCTTGACGGCCAGCTCGCGCACCGGGGGGTCGGCCGGGAACAACCTGTGCGGGTGGGGGAACACCCCCAAGGAGACGTCGGGCACGGTGGAGAAACTACTCCCGAGGACCAGTTTCGAACTATTCGAGCGGGCCGGGGTAGGCCGCTTCGGCCAGCACTCCGAGCTTGGCCGTCTGGCGCCGGACTGCCAGGATCACGGCCACAACGGCGAGGACGGCCACGCCCACGATGATGAGGTCGATGGTGCCGGACGCCCGCTGGAGAGCGTTCCCGGCCAGGTAGGCCGCAAAGGTGTAGATGGCCGCCCAGACGATCCCGCCCGCCGCATTGGCGGGAAGGAACTTGTGCCAGCGCATCCGGCTGGTCCCGGCCAGGAAGGCGGCGTACGTACGCAGGATCGAGACGAACCGGCCGAAGAACACCACCTTGGCCCCTTGCTGGTCGAAGACGTACCGGGCGATCTTCAGCTTGTGCTCGTCGAGGCGGACCAGGTGGCCGTACCGCCGGGCCAACCGGTAGCCGCCCTTGTCCCCGATCCAAAAACCGATGTTGTCACCGAGGATGGCGGCGAGCGACGCAACTACGAAAATAATCCACGGGTTGAGCCGGTGGCTGTGCCCCGCATAGGTGCCGGCAACGATGAGGGCCGTCTCTCCAGGCAGGGGGACGCCCAGGCTCTCGAGGGCGACGAGGGAGAAGACGGCCCAGTAACCATAAGTGTCGATGAGGTGGGTGACGTTCACGCGAACCGGACGAGGAGGACGGGCTGGTGAGGAGCCTACCCTCAGTCGTCCTCGTTGGCTCTGCCCCGACCCGGTATCTTCTAGACATGGGGCGGCTGGAGCCGGCGGGCCAGGTCCGCCTGGGAGTTCTGGCTTCCGGCCAAGGGACGGTCCTCGAAGCCCTGCTGGAAGCCGCCCTGGACATATCTGTCGTGGTCACCGACCGCGAGTGCCGGGCGCTCGATGTTGCTCGGGCTGCCGGCGTACCTTCCGAACTGGTCAAGCGGGACAGCTTCGGCCCCGCCTTCGACCGCGCCGCTTACACGCGCCGGCTGATTGGCGTGCTCGAAGGCCACCAGGTCGATGTCGTAGCCATGGCCGGCTTCGGCACCGTTTTGAGCCCGGAGATGATCGCCGCCTTTCCCGGCCGCCTGCTCAACACGCACCCGGCGTTGCTGCCGGCGTTCAAGGGTTGGCATGCCGTACGTGACGCGCTGGCCGCCGGCGCGACGGTGACGGGGACGACCGTGCATGTGGCCACGGAGACAGTCGACGACGGTCCTATCCTGGCCCAGGAACAGGTCCCGGTACTGCCGGGCGACACCGAAGAGACGCTCCACGAGCGGATAAAGGCCGTCGAGCGCCGGCTCTACCCCGCAACAATAAGACGATATATGGCCGAGCTGGCAGCAGAGCGAAACGGCCCGAGGAGGCACCCCGTGAGAGCTTTATTATCCGTCTACGACAAATCCGGCCTGGAAGAACTGGCCAAAGGTTTATCGGGACTGGGCTATGAATTGGTGGCCAGCGGCAAAACCGCCGCCGCCCTGAGCCGAGCCGGCCTCCCCCACACCACCGTCGAGGCGGTGACGGGGTCACCTGAAATGCTTGGCGGCCGGGTCAAGACGCTCCATCCCCGCTTGCACGCCGGCATCCTGGCCGACCTCGGCAACCCGGAGCACACGGCCGACCTCGACGAGCAAGGGATCGACCCGATCGGGCTGGTGGTGTGCAACCTGTACCCGTTCAGGTCCGAACCGTCAGTCGAGATGATCGATATCGGCGGCGTGACATTGTTACGGGCGGCGGCCAAAAATTGGGCCCGTGTAGCCGTCGTGGTGGACCCCGGCGATTACCTGGCCGTGCTCGAAGGACTGAGGGAAAACGGAGCGCTGGACGACGCTACCCGCCTCGGTTTGGCCAGAAAAGCGTTTGCCCATACGGCTGCTTACGACGCCGCCATTGTCGGCTGGATCGACGACCAAATTGGGCAAAAAGCACCCGCTGAAAGCGAGCCACCACTACCCGACACCCTCCACCTGTCACTCGAGCTGGCGCAGCCGCTCCGCTACGGCGAGAACCCTCACCAGCGCGGTGCCCGTTACCGCAATATGGGCGAGCGCAGCTGGTGGGACGACGTGGTCCAACACGGCGGGATGGAACTTTCCTACCTCAACCTTTATGACGCCGACGCGGCGTGGGCGTTGGTGCACGACATTTCGGACCTGGGCCCGGCGGCGGCCGTCGTGGTAAAGCACGCCAACCCGTGCGGGGCGGCGCTGGCTGACAATTTGCTGGACGCCTATGAAAAAGCCTTCGAATGCGACCCGATGTCTGCTTTTGGGGGCATCGTGGCGCTGTCCGGCCCGGTCGACGAGGAGCTGGCCAAGGCCATGGTGGCCAACGCCAAGGCTGATGTCGTAATCGCTCCCCGGTACAGTGACGCCGCCTTGGCCATTTTCGCCGGCAAACGCAAGAACATGCGGGTGCTTTCGGCCCCTGCTCCCGCCGTCGACCGCTGGCACGTACGTCAGATCAGCGGCGGCTGGCTCGTCCAGGGCCCGTACCGGCTTTCCAGTCCCCCACAAGCGTGGCGGGTCGTCACGGCCAACCAACCGGGCGAGGACAACTGGACCGACCTCCAGCTGGCGTGGAGAGTGTGCGCCGCGGTCAAGTCCAATGCCATCGTGCTCACCGCCAACGGCATGGCGGTCGGCATTGGCGGTGGCCAGCAAAACCGGGTCTCACCTGGAGAGCTGGCCGTGGCGCGCGCCGCCGGACGAGCCAAGGGTGGGGCCGGCGCCAGCGATGCCTACTTTCCCTTCAGGGACGGCTTCGACGTGGTGGCCGGCTCGGGGGTCAGCAGCGTCGTTCAGCCGGGCGGCTCGGTGCACGACCCGGAGGTGATCGCCGCCGCAAACGAGCACGGCATCGCCATGGTCCTGACGGGCGAGCGCCAGTTCCGGCATTGAGGAGGGCTTCATGTCCGCAATAATCATGTCGGGGGCGCCAGTGGCTGACGACGTCCTGGTGTCGGTGGGTGTGGCCGTCGAAAGGCTGGCCGCGGCCGGCTCTACCGTCGGCCTGGGGACCATACTCGTGGGCGACGACCCCGCCAGCGTTCACTACGTAGAGCGCAAGCACGAGGTCAGCGAGCGGTTCGGCATCGGTTCTTTTGACGTCCGCATCCCGGCCTCGGCCAAGCAAAGAGACCTCCTGCAGGCGGTCGAACAACTGAACGACGACCGGGCCGTAAATGGTTTCCTGATCCAGAACCCGGTCCCACCCGGCTTCGACTACGCCGAAGCGCTGGCCCGGATGGACCCGGCCAAGGACGTGGACGGCCTCCACCCGGTAAACCTGGGCTACCTGACCCTCGGTGAGCGGGGCCACCCCCGGCCGTGCACACCCCTGGGCATCCAGGCCATGCTGGAGTACTACGGCGTCCCGGTCGAGGGCCGGTCCGTAGTCGTCGTGGGCCGAGGGCCGACGCTCGGCCGGCCGCTCGGCCTCCTCCTCTCCCTGAAGGAGCCGGGTGCCAATGCCGCCGTGACCGTGGTGCACACAGGCGTGAAGGACTGGGCGCACTACACCCGCCGGGCCGACATAGTCGTCGGCGCCGCCGGGGTGCCCAATATGATCACGCCGGACGTGGTCGCGCCCGGGTCGTGTGTGATCGGAGGCGGCCTAACCTGGGAGGGCAAGAAGGTGCTGTCCGACGTGGACGAACGGTGCGCCGAGGTGGCCGGGTGGGTCACGCCGCGGTTAGGAGGTGTGGGCGTGACGACGGTGGCGATGCTGCTGCGTAACACGGTGGCGGCGGCGGAGGTATCGCTGGGCCTGGCCGGCACTCCTTAATCGCAAGCTATGACTAAGGTCTCCGACCTCCTGGCCGCCGGGCGGACATACTCGTTCGAGTTCTTCCCGCCGAAGAACGACGCCGAACAGGGCCGCCTCGTCCAGACCCTGCTGGAGCTGCAGCCCTTGCGGCCCTCTTTCGTCTCGGTGACGTACAGGGGCGGCCCGTCGTCACGCCAACGGACAACCGACCTCGTCGTGTCCATGCTGCGGCTGACAACGCTCAACCCGATGGCCCACCTGACCTGCACCGGCCACACCCGGCTCGAGCTGGCCGACATCCTCGTCAATTTCCGCAAGCTCGGGATCGAAAACCTGATGGCACTGGCCGGGGACCCGCCCACCGACCCGTCAGTGGACGCCGGCGAGCTCGATCACGCCCTCGAGCTGGTAGAGCTGGCCCGGGCCATCGGCGGCTTCTGCATCGGTGTCGCCGCTCACCCGGTCGGGCATCCTCGTTCGTCGAGCATGATCAGCGACAGGCGCTTCCTGGTGGAGAAGTTGCGGGTAGCCGACTTTGCCGTCACCCAGTTCTTCTTCGAAGCGTCCGACTATTTTTCTCTCGTCGACGACGTGGAGTCGCTCGGGCTGAGCAAGCCCGTTCTCCCGGGCATAATGCCGGTCACGACCCTTTCGTCAGTGCCGCGAATGGCTCAGATGGGATGCGCCGTACCGTCCTGGCTGGTCGAGCGGTTGGAAGAAGCCGATCGACGGGGAGGCCAGGCCGAAGTCGCCCGGGCCGGCGTCGGAGCGGCCACAGAACTGTGTGCGTCGCTGCTCGACAAAGGCGCGCCCGGGCTGCATTTCTATACCCTCAACCGCTCGGAGGCGACCCGGCACATCCATTCGAGCCTCGGTTTGTAGCGCCGGCGTATAGGCGTATAAAAGTCCTCACTAATTGCATTTATCGACGCCGGCGGACCGCCTGTAGGTACTTTTGCCCGTATTCCGGGCAAAAGTGCTACTGGTTGCTTCGCTACGGCGATTTCAGACGCTCGTTGGTGATCCGGATGGCATCAGGGTTGTCGTCGACCAGTAGATAACGCCGGCCCAGCCGCTGGGCGGCCACACCTGTTGTCCCGCTACCGCAGAAAAAATCTGCGACCAGGTCGCCCGGGTGGCTCGACGCCCTGATTATCCTTTCCAGCAGCTTGACCGGTTTCTGAGTCGGGTAGCCGGTCCGCTCGGCGCTGCTGGTGGGCACGATCGTAAGCCACCAGGTGTCGGTCGGGAGTTTCCCGAGGGCCGCTTTTTCGGGGCCCACCAGGCTCGGCGCCATATACGGGATGCGGTCGATGTCGCCGGTATTAAAAGTCCACTTGTCGGATTTCGAGTACCAGAGGATGTTGTCGTGTTTCCTCGGCCAGCGGTCGCGCGCCCGTCCTCCGTAGTCGTAAGCCCAGATGACCTCGTTGAGGAAACGCTCGGGCCCGAACAGCTCATCGAGGAGCAACCGGCCGTAGTGGACAGCGTGAAAGTCGAGGTGCAGGTAAAGCGATCCAGCCGGGCTCAACGCGCGGTGGATCTCGGCCAGGCGCTCGTAGAGGAACCCGAGGTAGTCATCGAGCGCCATCTCGTCGCTGTAGCCGTGAGAGGAGACCACCTCGTAGGCGTAGCGGCGGCCGGCGAAGCCGTTGCGGGCCTTTTCGCCCGCCTGAGCGGGAAGCGGACCGGCCGCACGAGGACCGGCCGCACGAGGACCGGTGACGAGAGCGGTGGTCCTGATGGCGTCAAGGCGGCGCACCTGTCGGGTGCCAAAGGGCGGGTCGATGTAGACAAGGTCGATGGAGCCCGAAGGGAGCCGGCGCAGCACCTTCAGGTTGTCGTCCAGGAAGACGCCCTCGACCATGGGCAAACAATAAAGCCGCGCCGGCTCCACGTCGGGGACCCCGCCTGGGCCTGCCAGCAGCCGTGCCTGGCCTATGCTGGCCCGCCATGGCTGAGAAGATCACAATGGGCCCGGATGGCAAGCTCCAGGTCCCCGACGAGCCGATTATCCCGTTTATCGAGGGTGACGGTACCGGCGTCGATATCTGGCCCGCGGCGAAAGCCGTCATCGACGCCGCCGTCGGCAAAGAGGGCAAGAAGGTCGCCTGGACGGAGGTGCTGGCGGGGGAAAAAGCGTTCAAGGAAACCGGGGATTGGCTGCCCGACGCCACCCTGACCGCCTTCCGGGAGTACCTGATCGGGATCAAGGGCCCTCTGACTACTCCGGTGGGCGGAGGCTTCCGGTCGCTCAACGTGGCCCTGCGCCAGCTCATGGATCTTTACGTTTGCCTGCGCCCTGTGCGGTGGTTCAATGGCGTGCCGTCGCCCGTAAAACACCCCGAGCTGGTGGACATGGTGATCTTCCGGGAGAACACTGAGGACATCTATGCCGGGCTCGAAGTGGAGGAGGGGACACCGGAAGCCAAGCGGCTCATCGAGCTGTTCCACGACGAGCTGGGCTGGCAGATCCCCCCCGACTCCGGCATTGGCATCAAGCCCATATCGATAACCCGGAGCAAGCGGCTGGTGCGGGCCTCGCTGCAGTACGCCGTCGACCACGGCCGTAAATCGGTCACGCTGGTCCACAAGGGCAACATCCAGAAGTTCACCGAGGGCGCCTTTCGCAAGTGGGGCTACGAAGTGGCCCGGGAGGAGTTCGCAGACGTGGCCGTCAGCTGGGACGACTCCGGAGGCCAGCCCGGGGACAAGATCCTGGTGAAAGACAACATCGCGGACATCACGCTGCAGCAGGTGCTCACCCGGCCCGATGAGTTTGACGTGATCGCCACCACCAACCTGAACGGCGACTACCTCTCGGACGCCGTGGCCGCGCAGGTGGGCGGCATCGGGATTGCCCCGGGGGCCAACATCAACTACGTCACCGGCCACGGGATCTTCGAGGCCACGCACGGGACGGCGCCTAAGTACGCCGGCCAGGACAAGGTCAACCCCGGTTCGGTGCTGCTGTCGGGAGTCTTGATGCTCGAGCACCTCGGCTGGCAGTCGGCGGCCGACAACATCGTTAGGGCGATGGAGGCGACGATCGCGGAGCGGATCGTCACTTACGACTTCGCCCGCCAGATGGAAGGCGCCACCGAGGTCAAGACGTCGGAGTTCGCCAATGCCATCATCGAGAGGCTCTGAGCCGGCGATGGTGGACGAAGCACGCCAACAGGACGAGCCTGGTCAACACAGGCAGGCCGGCCAGGCCGGCCCAGGCGCCGCCAAAGGACCGGTGCGCGTTGCCGTCACCGGCGCGGCCGGGCAAATTGCGTACAGTCTTCTGTTCCAGATCGCCAACGGCTTGATGCTGGGCCAGGACCAGCCGGTGACGTTGCAGTTGCTGGAAATCCCTCAAGCTATGGATGCCCTGAAGGGCGTGGTGATGGAGCTCGACGACTGCGCCTTCCCGCTCCTGGCCGGCATCAGTACCTGCTCGGACCCCGATGAGGCCTTCGGCGACGCCGAGGTCGCCCTCCTTGTGGGGGCTCGGCCGCGGGCCAAGGGCATGGAACGCCGCGACCTGCTCGAAGCCAACGGCGCCATCTTCAGCGTCCAGGGCCGGGCGCTGGCGGCGAGTGCCAGCCGGGACGTACGGGTGCTCGTTGTGGGCAACCCCGCCAACACAAACTGCCTGATAGCGGCCCACAACGCTGGCTCCGGGCCGACCCCGCTGGCGCCGGACCGGTTCACGGCCATGACCCGCCTCGACCATAACCGGGCGGTGGGTCAGCTGGCGGCGCGGACCGGGCGCCCGGTGGTATCGGTGACGAATGTGTCCATCTGGGGCAACCACTCGGCCACGCAGTACCCCGACATCTTCCACGCCAAAGTGGCGGGCCGGCCGGCATTAGAGGCGGTCGGGGGTCTGGACTGGGTCGAGAAGGAGCTCATCCCGACTGTCCAGCAGCGCGGGGCGGCGGTACTGGAGGCCCGTGGCGCTTCGAGCGCGGCCTCCGCGGCCAACGCGGCCATAGGCTCGATGAGAGACTGGGTGCTGGGCACGAAGCCTGGCGACTGGACGTCGGTGGCAGTCTTTTCGGACGGCTCCTACGAGACGCCCAAGGGTGTCTACTGCAGTTTTCCAGTTACCTCCGCCGGGGGGGCGTACCACGTCGTCGAGGGCCTCGAGGTCAACGACTTCTCCCGCCAGCGGATCGACCGCAGCGCCGCTGAGCTCATCGAAGAACGGGACAGCGTCTCGAGCCTCGGGCTCCTGTCTTGAGCAGGTGAAGCCGGAGCCAATGCGGCCAGGCCGCTAGCCCGTTCGGGCCATTTCGCGGCGCTGAGCAAGACGGCCGGCGGGCGCCGTCGGGCTTGCGCCTTGGCGGTCGCCCACGGCGACGAACAGCCCCTTTCCGGTGCAAGAAATGAAACTCGTGGCGATCTAGTGCAGCGAAGACATCGGACCGCGACAAGAAGGGCCCGGTGCACCCAGAAGCGCGGTGTGCACCCGGAAAGAGATCGAGGGGCACCGAACATTGGCGCGCCTCTAGGCGCAGGGTAACAGGGAGGCGGGCCCCCGCCCGTCAGGCAATCAAAAAAGGAACCGACGCGGGCGCTGACCGGCGCCCAATCCGCCTAATGCGTCAAGGCCGGCGGGCCCACCAGGCCCAGCCGATGGAGGTACGAAAGTTTTCGCTCTATGGCTGACCGCCATGCGGTCAGGTCGGTGTCGAAGTGGGCTCTGTCGCCGTCCTCGTAGGCATGCTCCAGCTCGTCGAACGCCTCGTCTTCGGCGTCGAGCAGGGCGCGGTACCTGGCGAGGAAATGGTCGTCCACGACATCGCAGAGCATTACGTTGCACCTCCAGGGGTAGACGAATGAGTTCGGCCTTGACCTACCACTATCGCCCTTCCAGCCGTTCAGATCAACACTTTCCGGGAGTTTCTTCGCATCCCCCTAAGTTCGCCTGCCCCGGGACGACCCTGAGTTCGCGCTCTTCGTGGTTGACTGGGCGGAAGCGAGCGGTTGGGCCTCAGGTAGCCGCGGGCGAGTGCCGCGGCCGAGACTGTGGCGGTAGAGCCCGGCGGTGCTTTGTCGTCGCCGTACGGACGCCGTTCGCACTGAGTAAGTGGGCGGAACAGGTCCGGCTAGCCCTGCTCGAGCCGGCAGGCGGCCAGACCCAAGTTGGAACCCTCCCGGTCCGCCTCCACCGCCTGCTGATCGGCCTGACCACGGGCGACGGTGGCCGCCAGCTGCGCTGTGCCCGCCATGGGCCGGAGGACCGAGTGGCCGTGAAGGTGACCGGCCGGCCCGATGATGCCGGCGTAGTGCCGTTGATCGGCGGTGTAGTTTTTCCAGGCCTGCAGCCACTCAACCACCAGGGCCTGGGAGCCGCCGGCCGCAGGGATGGCGGCCAACCGTTCACTCAGGAGGTCCAGCGCGTCGGCGGCAGCGGCGATGCTAGGCCCGTCGACGCTGTTCGCCAGGATGGCCCGGTAGGCGGGCAGCACGGCCGCGCATTCCCTGCTGGCTTGCAGAGTGAAGCTGGCCTGAGCGGCCTGCTGGAGAAGCTCGGGGTTGCCTTTGGTCTCGTATGGCGACATGACGGCGACGCTGGACACGACCACGGCCGCCGCCACCATCACCAGGGCGGCCAACAGCACCAGGGGCCGCCGGGCCGGCCCAAGCCTGACCGGAGGCTGGGGGCCGCTGGAGACCATCGGCCGGGAAGGATGCCCACCGCCCCCGCGCCATGCCTCCGGCTGGCGTGGCCGCCATGGCCCGAAAAGGTCTCGCGCCCACGCCCCGCTGGTTACCGGCTGGCGTAGTTCGTCGGGATGGGCCGGCCCCTCGACGGAGCGGTCGAGTTCGTTGTCTTCTAGCTCGAAAGGCTCAGCGCGCCTGGACCAGGCCGGTTGCGTCCGGGGCCGGCCGCTCCAGGCTTTTCCGTCCCAGTAGCGCAACGAGCGTGGGTCGTCGGGGTTGCGGTACCAGCCAGGCCTTGTCGGCGGAAAGCGAGACATCGCACATCACTCAAAATGTCGTGCCGGCGCGCGTCGTTGCCGGGACCATGTCGAGCCCCAGGAGGGTCGACTGCCTGGACGAAAGTGCCGCTATGTCGCCCGATACCCGAGCCTGGCCGGCGGAGAGGGCGTCCAGGGGAGAGAGCCGCCCCGAAGCGATGCCGGCCATGGTGGCGTAGTCGCTCTTCATCTCTACTTGCGCCGGCCGGAACCCTTCCTCCCGGTACACGACTGCCGCATGCTCGCCCCGGACCACTACCTGGTACCGTACATCGCCCTGCGGCGCTCCGGACACCGCCACCTCAACTATCAAGTCGGGTTTGCCGCGCTCATTTTCCGCCGCAGGCAACTCGTCGAACCACTCCTGCGACAAGAAATGCGCCACTTCACAGATCTATCAGTTTCGGAAGCCACCCGGCAGATTAACCTGAGTGCGCCGCCCGAGTACGCCGCCGGCCAGCTGTTACCCCGCCCTGGAGGAGGTTGACCTTTGTACCTGGCCACTACCCAGGCCATCTACCACATGACCTACTTCCAGGCGGTCGTCATCGGGCTAATCCAGGGCTTCTTCGAGCTGTTCCCGCTGTCGAGCCTGGGGCACACGGTGCTGATCCCGTCGTGGATCGGGGGCACCTGGGCCACATTGGTACGTCAGGAGTCGGAGAAGGAAAGCCCGTACCTGGCCTTCATCGTCGGCCTCCACCTGGC
The DNA here is from genome assembly GCA_035502515.1 of Acidimicrobiales bacterium. Lineage (GTDB taxonomy): Bacteria > Actinomycetota > Acidimicrobiia > Acidimicrobiales > Palsa-688 > Fen-671. The sequence continues at coordinate 744 of DATJUH010000079.1, read as the reverse complement.
CAACGCAGTGGCCATCCTGCTCTTCTACCTGAGGGAATGGGGCCGGCTGATCTCGGGCTTTTTCCGCAGCCTGGCCCGCAGGCGCGTGCAAACCGACGTCGAGCGGTTGGCCTGGCTCATCGTGGTGGCCACCATCCCCGTCGGGATCATCGGGCTCGTGTTCGAGCACGAGTTCCGGGTGTTGTTCGCCAAGCCTGTGGCGGCCGCCGTGTTCCTCATGTGCAACGGGGTCATCCTCTTCGCCGGCGAGTGGTACCGCCGGCGTACCCAGGGACCGGCCGTAGTTCCCGCCACCGCCGCCCCGGCGGCGGCAGGTGGAGCCGCAACAGGTGCAGCCCCAACCGGTGCGGGACAATCCCCCAGGCCCGGCACTCCCTCTTCGGACGCCGCCGCGAGGGGAGCCGTCGCCCGTTTCCGCGACGAGCGCATGGTCGCCATCGACGAGGACGCCGAGCACCAGCTGGCCGGCATCGGGCTCGTCAACTCCATCTGGATCGGGGCCAGCCAGGCACTGGCCCTATTGGCCGGGATCAGCCGTGAAGGCGTCGTCATGGTCGGTGGGCTTTTCCGCGGCCTCACCAACGAGAACGCCATGCGGTTCGCGTTCCTGCTTTCGACGCCTGTGATCTTCGCTGCGGGGGCGCTGAAATTGACAGATCTGACCGGCCCGCTCGGCGATGGCATTCGTGGTCAAGTGGTGGTGGGGAGCATCGCCGCCGTCGTGGGCTCTCTGGCCGCCATCAC
>DATJUH010000078.1:0-3052 GCA_035502515.1 Acidimicrobiales bacterium | reverse complement strand
GCGCTGCCGCCAACCAGGCAGTGATGGAACTGACAGCGGGCATCGGGGCCGACGCCGCCCTTGAGTGCGTCGGCACGGCCCAGTCGATCGCCACCGCCGCGGCGATCGTCCGGCCCGGCTCGGTGGTCGGCATCGTGGGCGTCCCTCACGGCGAGGTCCCTTTCGTTGGCACCTTCTTCCGCAACGTCGGCTGGCGAGGCGGTCCGGCCCCGGCCCGGATCTACATCCCGGAGCTTCTCACCGATCTGCTCTCCAGGTCGCTCAACCCCGGCCAGGTCTTTGACTACGAGACCGACCTCGACCACATCGCCGACGCCTACAGGGCCATGGACGAGCGTCGCGCCATCAAGTCGCTCATCCGGGTGGGGTCGTGAACCATCCACACCAAGAAGGCGAACACCGAACGGTTACGTGGACCGCCCAACACCTAGCCCTCATCGGAGACGCCGAAGAGCTGCGGCTTGCATCCCGACGTGAAGACGGGACACTGCGCTCGTTCACGACGATGTGGGTCGTCCGTGCCAACGGCGACCTGTACGTCCGGTCGGCCGGCGGGCCCCGGCGCCCCTGGTACCGCCACGCCCTGGCCAGCAGAAGAGGACGGGTCCAGGCCGGCGGGACCGAGGCGGACGTCAGCTTCGCCGCTGCCGCCCCTGACGCCCAGGCGGCCATCGACAGCGCCTACCACGCCAAGTACGACCGTTACGGGCCGGCCATCGTGAGCCACGTCACCGGCCCCTCCGCCCACGCAGTCACCATCCGGCTCCTGCCGGACAACGAAGAAGGGAGGTCGCCGTGACCGAAGTTGTCGTCGTCATAGGAGCCGGCCAAATAGGCCAGGCCATCGCCCGGCGTATCAGCGCCGGCAAGCACGTCCTGCTGGCCGACCTGCGCCAGGAGAACGTAGACGCGACGGACGAAGTATTTGCGAACGCCGGCTTCGACGTCAGTACTGCCACTGTCGACGTCTCCTCCCGTGGGTCGGTGCATGCGCTCGTGGAGACCGCCACCGCCCTCGGCGAGGTGACCGGTGTAATCCACGCCGCCGGCGTCTCGCCGAGCCAAGCGCCGATCGAGGCCATCCTGGCCGGTGACCTCTACGGGACCGCTCTGGTGCTCGAGGAGTTCGGCAGCGTCATCGCCCGGGGCGGAGCCGGCGTCGTCATCTCCTCCCAGTCAGGTCACCGCCTCCCTGCTCTCGCCGCCGGACAGGATCTTGCCCTCGCCACCACCCCCGCGGACGAATTACTGAAGCTGCCGTGGCTCCAGCTCGACCAAGTCAAAGACACCCTCCACGCCTACCAGCTAGCCAAGCGCGGGAATTCGCTGCGGGTCATGGCCGAGGCCGTGCGCTGGGCCAGGCGCGGCGGGCGCCTCAACACCATCAGCCCCCGGCATCATCATCACGCCCCTCGCCAAACTCGAGCTCGCCGGCCCCCGAGGTGAAGGCTACCGGCGCATGGTCGAGCTGGCGCCCGCCAGACGCGCCTGCACCCCAGACGAAGTCGCTACCGTCGCCGCCCTGCTCATGGGCCCCGGGCTCGTTCATCACCGGGAGCGATTATCTCATCGACGGTGGCGTGACCGCCTCGTACTTCTTCGGCGCACTCGCCCAGCCCTGACAGGAGAAGATCATGGAACAACGACCCAAGCAACCGACCAACAAGGGGGCCGCCGAATGGTTTACCGGCGATGTCTGGATAGACCCCCTCACCCAGGGTGAGCCACCGTCCAGGCTCAATATCGCCGCCGTGCATTTCAGCCCCGGCGCCCGCACCGCGTGGCACTCGCGCCCAGGGGGCCAAACTCTGTACATAACCGAAGGCCGAGGCTTAGTGCGATCCCGTGGCGGGCAGACCATCGAGATCCGAGCGGGCGACGCCATCTACACACCCAGTGGTTCGGAACACTGGCACGGTGCCACTGACCAACACTTCATGACCCACCTTTCAATCACCGAAGGCACCGCGAACTGGGGCGCCCAAGTCACCGACAGCGAGTGAGCCCGAAGTAGTGCAGGAAGACCTCGAAATAGTTGTCAAGCTCGGCAACGAAGAGCAGGGGACTACCGATGCCTCCTGAACCCACCACTGAGCCGATGAAAGGACATGTCCCCATGAACCAGCGAACCCTCGGCACCCGGCTCAACGTCTCCGAAATCGGTCTGGGCTGCATGAGCTTGACCGGTGCCTACGGCAACACCGGCGGACCGGCACGGGAGGATTCGATCGCCTTGGTCCGCCGTGCGGTCGAACTTGGCGTGACCTTTTTCGACACCGCCGAAGTGTACGGGCCGTTCCATAACGAGGACATCGTCGGCGAAGCCCTCGAACCACTGCGAGACCAGGTGAAGGTCGCTACCAAGTTCGGCTTCGCCTTCGCAGAGAACGGCGTCGAGCCCGGCGGCCTGTGCAGCCGCCCCGACAGCATCCGCCGGGCGGTGGGACACTCGCTCCGCCGGCTGCGGACCGACCACATCGACCTGTACTACCAGCACCGCGTCGACCCAGAGGTGCCGATCGAGGACGTGGCTGGCACGGTGAGAGAACTGGTCGACGCCGGCAAAGTGCTGAACTTCGGCCTGTCTGAGGCGGCTGCGGCCACGGTCCGGCGGGCGCACGCGGTGCAGCCGGTGGCCGCCGTACAGAGTGAGTACTCAATGTGGTGGCGGGCCCGTGAAGACGACACTATTCCCGTCCTGGCCGAACTCGGGATTGGGTTGGTGCCCTACAGCCCGCTCGGCAAGGGCTTCCTGACCGGCACCATCGATACCACGACCACGTTCGCCGACACCGACTTCCGGGGCCAGACCCCCCGCTTCCAGGGCGAAGCACTGGCCGCCAACCTGGCGCTGGTCGAGGTGCTGAACCGGCTCGCCGCCGAGACGGGGGCCACGCCGGCGCAACTTGCCCTGACGTGGTTGCTGGACCAGCAGCCGTGGATCGTGCCCATCCCCGGTACCAAGCGGGTCGAACGGCTGGAGGAGAACACCGCCGCGTCAGAGGTGGAACTGACTGCCGCGCAACTCAACGAGCTGCGGGCTGCGGCGGAC
>DATJUH010000077.1:0-2950 GCA_035502515.1 Acidimicrobiales bacterium | reverse complement strand
GAAACTGGCCGAGAGCCTCGGTCAAAAGGGCGTCGATTTCGCCTTGGCGCACGTGCACGACCCGGTGGAGGACATGGCCAGGGCCACCGGGCTCTTGGAAAAGGTTGGCCAGGACCGCATTTTCCCGTCGGTCGCCGCGGCCGTGCAGTGGGCCAGATCTGCCGCTCCGACGAGCGCGCCTTCGACGGCGCATGATGCCTGACCGGCTTCCGGCCACAGGTGTCGGCCCGCAGGTCGTTTCCCCCTGACGGGCGCACGCGGCCATGGAGCCCTTTGGCGGTCCGATCGGGCCGCCGAATATCAAACGCAACTCCGGGCGGGCCATCACCTGGACCAATTTCCACGCCACTGTACTCTGCTCGCCCACCCGGTCGGGCTTTGTGACAGGCCGCCACCCCTCTTCGCCCACGGTTCACGCTCCGGTGGCCACGCCTCTACGTCAAGGACGGCAAGCTCGAGTACGTCTCAGGTGGGTTCGAAGTTCGGTAAAACCTGTCACGGTTTATCGACTGTGAGCCTCGCCGGCGACGAGAACTCCCAGCTGCCGCGGACGCTACCGGTCGCCCGGCCTTCGCTCTGTTGTGCGAACCCCGGCGGCAATGCCGCTCCCGGAGGGGAAGGGAAAGTCACGGTGCCGTCGGTCCCCTCCGGCAACCTGACAGACACATGCAGCCCGCGGCCCGAGAATTCCCAACCCACGGCCGCCGTCCCGCGGGTGCTCTCGATATCCGCCGCCGCTCGCGTGAAATGGCCCGTCGGGGGAACTACGACCTCCCAGCGATCGCTGGCCACCGCATCATCGGAGAGGCGTAGGCCGGCGTGGCGGGTGATCAGCCATGAGCCGATGGCGCCCAACATGCCGTGGTTGTGCGAGTTCATGCCGCTGCCCGTAGCTTCTTCCCAGCGCTCCCAAAGCGTGGTCGCGCCGCGGGCCAGCATGTACCCCCAACTCGGGTAACTCTTCCTGAGGGCCAGCATTAAAGCGACATCGTGGAACCCTTCGTCGCTCAGTACCTCGAGGACGAACTTCGTGGCCACATTTCCCGTCGTGAGATGGCCTCGGGCTCGCACGTCGTCCGCCAGGAGGCCAACGACGTGAGCGAACTCCTCTTGGGGTACCAGGCCAAGGCCCAACGCGCAGGCCAGGCTGCCCTGGCTGCCTGACCCATAGGTCCCGGTTTGCGGGTCCCGAAAGGCGGCAATGAAAGCCGTTCGGACCCGAGCGGCGCCGGCCGCCGAGCGCTCGGCCTCGGCACTGTCTCCGAGCAGTCGCGCCAGTTCCGACAACTCGGTGAGGCCTTTGTACAGGCAGGCGGTGGACACCAGCGCGCCGGGGGTCCTCCGGGAAACCGCCCCGGCAGGCGGGTTTTGAGAGCCGGGCGCGCCTCCGGTGAGGTGCGGGGCATCCTCGATCTGGTTGGGTTCGGCCCAGTCGCCCCAGTGCGTAAGCGGCAACACCCCATCGCCCGCCCGCTCCATCAGGTAGTGCGCCCATCCGCGGGCCACCGGGTAACCCTTCTCGATTACCCGTTCGTCCCCCCAGTGCCTGAGCACGAGCCGGGGAATGATAATGGGGGCCAGGCAAACGGGGTCGGCGACCCGGGACCCCCACCGGAAAGGCACCGTGTCGGGCACTGACCCATCAGGAGCCTGGGAATCAGCTATGTCGTCCAGTACCTTTGACAAAAGCGGGGCTATGTCGTGGGCCAGGACGGCGGTGTCCAACCGGTCGGTGAGGTCGTTCAACCACCCTTGACGCTCGTCACGTTGGGGGCAGTCCGTCAGCATCCCGAGGGTGTTGCTTGCCTCCGTCCGTACCACCATCGCCCAGATCTGCTCCAGTAATTCGTCACCACTGAAATGACTCCGTTGGGCGCCGGCCGTCCGGGCGCGGCGGATGAGAATGCCGCGCCGCTCAGGCTCAGAGGTGAGGCCCCGGACCTCCACGTACCTGAACCCGTGTACCGTGAATTTCGGCTCGAATGTGGCAGGCTCACGGCCGTCGCTGATAAAGACGTCCCGCGCGGCGGCGCCCCGGAGGTTTTCCTGGTTGACGCAGCCGTTATCGAGCAGAGTCTCGCCATAACGTAACTCGATGCGCTGGCCGGTGGTTGTACCGGAGGCAACGAGACGGGCCCAGCCGGCGCCGTTGGCCCCCGCGTCAGCGATGAAAACCCCCGGTTCCGGCTCGGTAATTGAGGTCGGCTGGTGCTCCTCGGTTACTATTGCGGGGGGCAGGACGGGGAACCTGGGCGTACCCACGGGTCCGTCCACGGCCTGGGCCCTGGTCCACGCTCGCTGCCGCGACCCTGGCTTCCCGTATATCGCAGCGATGACCGGGTCATCGAAATCGGCACTACTACCGGGGCTGGCTATGACCTCGGGCCGGTCCCACCCCGCCTCCTCGAACCTCAGGTCCGCCACTTCTCCGTCATACGGGCTGCTCGACAGAATTTCTCCCGGCGCCACTAGCCACTGAGCGCCCGGCCGAAGATCCTCCTCGAGGCGCCCGCTGGAGCCATCGGCGAGGTCGACGTAGGCCTGGACCCGGGCGCATGGCTGCCCGTACCACCCTCCTCCGAGCTCCAGGGCGAGGACGTTCTCACCGGTTGTCAAGAGATGGGCAACGTCGTAGCTAGAGCAAATAACGCGTTTAGCCAGTACCGTCGGAGCCGGCTCGAGGTCACGGTTGTCGGGCACGGTACCGTTCAATTTCAGCCGGTGCCATCCGACGCTCATCACGTACACGCTCGCCCTGACTATTTCCGCCCGGTTTTGCACATGCCACGACCGGCGCATCCGTAACGACTGGCCGTACCAGCCGCCCAGGAAGCCGATCCAGTCGGAAGTCCATTCCTCGGGCCGCAGGCCTAATTCGAACCACTCCGGGGCGGCATAGCCGCAGGTTCATCACCGACGTCATTTATTTCTCCGATGGCTTGTGGTGAAC
>DATJUH010000076.1:0-10004 GCA_035502515.1 Acidimicrobiales bacterium | reverse complement strand
GACGACCAAGGCCCGCCGCCCGGAGTCCCTGGCCGCCCGGAACTTCTCCGTCCAGGTCCGGGCCGTACCGTATGTGTGGGCGACCGGCCTCCTCGAACCGGTCTTCTATCTGCTTTCGATAGGGATCGGCATCGGGCACCTGGTGGGGACGGTGCCCGGCCCAAACGGGACGAAGGTCCCCTACGCCGACTTCGTCGCTCCCGCACTGCTGGCCACGACGGCGATGAACGGCGCCCTCTACGAGTGCACCGTCAACATCTTTGCCAAATTGCACTGGACCAAGCTCTATGACGCCGTGATCGCCACCCCGCTGTCACCGGGTGACGTTGCCGTGGCCGAAGTGGGGTTTGCCGTTGTCCGGTGCACGCTGTACGCCGGCGTGTTCCTGGCCGTTATGGCCGCCCTCGGCGACACCAGTTCGTGGTGGGCACTCATGACAGTCCCCTGCGCCACGTTGATCGGTACGACTTTTGCTGCGGCCGGCTTCGCCGCCACCTGTTTTATGCGCTCCTGGACGGACTTCGACAAGATCCAGCTCGTCAGCCTGCCGCTGTTCCTTTTCTCCGCCACCTTCTACCCTCTTTCCGTCCTGCCTCGGTGGCTGCAGCTAGTCGTCGAGTGCCTCCCGCTCTACCCCGGCGTGGCCCTTTGCCGGGCCTTCTCACTGGGACAACTGTCCTGGGGGCTGGTCGCCCAGGCCGCGTACCTGGTGGTCCTGGCCGCCGTCGCCGGCGTCATCGGGCGGCGGCGCGTCACCAGGCTCCTGACGCCCTGAGAGCGTATGTGCTCTGAGGGCCCGTACGGCCCGAGTGGCCGGCGTGCCTGAAAGCTGAGTGACTGAGGGCCTGAGGGCCTGAGCGCCTGAGGGCCTGAGCGCCTGAGGGCCTGAGGGCCTGACTACCGAGGGTGCCCGGCTCCCCGAACTGAACAAACCCTGGCCGCGGCCACCATCAAGACCTTTGTTTTAGTGCTACTAAACGACTTAGTTCAAGGTGACTTGACCGTGATGGGGCTCAGGGCTACGCTCGCCACCTGGGTGGGCAGCCGAGGGAACTTGCCTGACGGATAGATAGGGACAACGCATGCTTCTCACCGTGGGGGCTCGACCACTGAGCCGTCGGGGGATTTGGACCGCCGGCCAGTCACGTCACCAGGCGCCCCTCCGAGCCGGCTACGGGCGCGTCACCAACTCGGCGACCGGCAATGCGGCCAAGGCCAAATCGATCCTCGAGAATTGGTTCGAGTACAACTCGCAGTACTTCGTCGGATGGCCGACGCAGTCCAACGCTTATGACACCGGCCAGCCTTCCGGCACCAACAATGGACCCGGGAGCGGGAGCGACGAGGTTGTCGCCCTGCACCTGTCGCCTCGATAGGGCCCGTACCAAACCCGCCGGGCACAGGGCCCGGCGGGCAGTGTTGATTGATGAAGGCACGCCCCCTGGCCGACCTGCCGGCCAGGGGGTCTTCATAAAAGCCATGCGGTCAGTGGCAACCGCGTCACGGGACCGATGAAACGCGAACCGGGAGGTTTCGTGCTGGAGCCCCAAAATAACGGCAACGGCAAGTTTTTCTGGGGCGCCGCTACTGCCGCCTACCAGGTCGAGGGTTCGCCCCTCGCCGATGGCGCCGGGAGCTGCGTCTGGCACGAGTTCTCGCACACTCCGGGCACTACTTTTGCCGGGCAGACCGGTGACGTGGCCGCCGATCACTACCACAAGTGGCAGGACGACATCGACCTGATGAAGGCGCTCGGGATCAACGCGTACCGCTTCTCCGTCCGGTGGCCGCGCATAATCCCCGATGGGGCAGGCAAGACCAACCCGGCCGGCGCCAGTTTCTACGACCGCCTCGTCGACGGTCTGCTGGCCGCCGGGATCGAACCGTTCGTCACTCTTTTCCACTGGGACCTGCCGTCGGCGTTGTTCCGCCTGGGTGGGTGGGGCAACCGCGACATCGCCGGCTGGTTCGCCGATTACGCCACGACGGTGGCCGGCCTCCTCGGTGACAGGGTCAGGTACTGGGTGACCCTCAACGAGCCCTTCGTCGTTTCCGCCGAAGGCCATCTGGTTGGACAGCACGCCCCGGGGCTCCGGAACATCTTCGCTACGGGCCAATCAGTGCACAACCAGCTCCGCGCTCATGTGGCCGGCTTTCAAGCGTTGAAGGCGATCGACGCCGATTTTTCGGTCGGGATCGCCCACCATGACGCAGCAGTATGGCCGGCGAGCGGTTCCGAGGAGGACGCCGCCGCCACGGAACGGGCGCACGCCTGGCACAATTTCCCGTTGTTCACCGACCCGCTCGTTTACGGTCATTATCCCCCGGAGCTCATGGACCGGCTGCAGCCTTACCTGCCCCGCGGTTACGAAAACGACCTGAGTTCCTTACAGGTCCCGCCCGATTTCATCGGCCTCAATTATTACCAGGGGTACTACGCCCGCCATTCTTCCGACGACTGGTTGGGCTTCGCCCGCGTCGACGACCCTGATGCCCCCCGGACTACGATGAACTGGGCCATCCGGCCCGAGGGCCTACACCGGGTCATAACCCAGGCCCATGAGCGTTACAAATTGCCGGCGATATACATCACCGAGAACGGCGCCTCTTTCCACGATAAGCCGGAGGGAGCCGCCGTCCACGACAAAAACCGGAAGGATTATCTGAAATCCCACGTCGCGGCGGTCCTGCAGGCCAAGCAGGACGGCGTCCCGGTACTGGGCTACTTTGTCTGGTCCTTCCTCGATAATTTCGAATGGGCGCTCGGGTACTCGAAACGTTTCGGGATTGTCTACATAGATTACGAGACCCAGGAGCGCATCGTGAAAGACAGCGGTTTGTGGTACGGGCAGCTGGCTCGCACCGGGGCCCTGCCCTTGGACTAATTCTTGGCCGGCAAGTAGAAAAGACTGCCACTGTTGGTAGTTGTTAGCCTACTCGCTGGCACTTTAGGCAGGGTCGGACGGCAATAATGGGTGGCTTCTCGGTGCAATAAAACGTTCTTGTCGCGATAGCCGTTACCTTTTTGCCAGCAAACGCGACGAGAACGACTTTTTGCACCAAGAACGAGCCCCAGCACGCCGGCGGCAGCGGCGGTGACGCACTTCGGCGCCGCCCTCAGCTCCGACCGGGAAACGAGCCCCAGCACGCCGGCGGCGGCGGCGGTGACGCACTTCGGCGCCGCCCTCAGCTCCGACCGGGAACGAGCCCCTGCATAGGGGCGGCAGGGACCGTTAGGGCAAGCGCAAGCCCTGCACCTTGCCCTGGCCCACGATGGGCGGGACGCCGCCGTTGGCCAGGAGCTCGTCCACCACCAGCGTGCACGCCCCGAGCGCCACCGCTTCCGCCCCCAGTTGGCCCACCTCGATGCTGACCCGGCTGGCGGTGTACTCGAGGGCCTGGTCCCGGACGGCTTTACGGATCTGGCTGAGCAGAGGTGGCCCCAGCTTCAGGCCCAGCCATCCTCCGATAACGATTTTCTCCGGGTTGAACAGGTTGACGAGGTTGGCGGCGGCCGTGCCCACATAAAAGGCGGCCTGTTCCAGCGCCGCTTTCGCCGCCTTGTTGGCCTGGGCGGACTCGAGAAAACGGTCCACCCACTCTTCGGAGTCCGGGTCGGTGGGTGGAGTGGCCGAAGGGTCGGTGCGGTGCCACTCCTCCAGGAGGGCGGCGGCGCCGATATAAGCCTCGACGCAACCCGCCCCGCCACAGCGGCAGCGCTTGTCCCCCACCCTGATACTGGTGTGGCCCCACTCCCCCGCACTCGACGCCGACCCGCGGTACAGGGACCCGTTGGTGAATATGGCGGCGCCTACGCCAGTGCCCCAGAGCGCCACGACGGCGTGGCTGGCGCCCCGGCCCGCCCCCAGCCACATTTCCGCCTGCCCCAGCGCCTTGGCGCCATTGTCGGCGAAGACCGGTAGCCCGGCTCGGTCCCGGATGAGCCGTTCCATCGGCACATCTCGCCAACCGATGTTGGGCGCGTGCACGCGCGCGTCACCGTCGTGGTGGGCGACCACGCCGGGCACAGCCACTCCGACCCCGATCAGGCGCCGGCTTTCAGCCGCGAACTGGCCCTGCAATTTCTCGATGGCCACGATGATCTCGTCGATCGCCACCTCCGCCTCGTGGTGTTGCGGGTGCAATGCCACCTCCGCCATGCCGGCTATCCGCATCCGCATATCAAAAGCTTCGACCCGGATACGGGTCTCGCCCACTTCTACCCCGATCACCCCACCGAACTCGGGGTTGACCTGGAGCAGCACCCGCGGGCGCCCGCCATCCGACTCCTCGAGGCCGACCTCGGCGATAAGGCCCTCTTCGAGCAGGGCCGAGGTCACGTTGGTCACGCTGCCACTGCTGAGGCCGGTCAATTGGGCCAGCGCCACCCGGTTGAGGGGCCCCTCCAGAAAAAGCCGGCGCAGTACGGCGGCCCGGTTCACCCGGCGCAAGTCCCGGACGGTGGCCCTAGCTCTCGTGGTCAATGGCGTGCTCACTTTCCTCAAAGCTTATTTCAACATGGTGCCACAGAGACGTGCGGCCACGTCCGTTCTGGTTAACTGTTGGCCAACGTGGTCAGCGCGCTACTCGTTGTGAGCCGAGCTTGACTCCCCCGGGCTCGCCGGCCTCAAGGCGGGGCGCTCCCGCCCATCAGCTTTCCCCTTGGCGGCCGGGGCCCCCTTACCCGGTGCCCGAAGGGTAGGACGTTGCACCGGGATCGTCTCCGTCCCCCAGCGGCGGGGCCCGGACCACGGCGCCGGCACCTGGTCAGTCCGGTAGGCGAGAGCGTAGGCCAATGCCTCGTAATTGACACGCCAGCCTCGGAAATGAGGCCACGCTTCGGCCGCTTCTCGTTCGATCGGGAAGCCAACGGTGCGAAGTTGGTCGACGGCGGCGGCAAACTCTTCAAAGCTGAGGGAGATCTCCGAATCGGGGTCCGGGTCCAGGTCGACTGACATCCCGAGCGCCCCCCCAATCTCACGGAAGGCGGTAAAGCCCATCCGGATGGCCCGTCTCGGCTCGATGCGGTCCTGTGAAGGGCGCAAGGCGAGGAGCATGGCAGCCGAGTCCATGACGGAGAGTAGCCCTACGAGCCATGAGTCCAGGGCGTTGGGCGAGCGGAAACGGACCAGTACGGGGTAGTTGGAGTGGCTCTCGGCCACGTCTGCGGCCCACCGTTCCCACAGGTTGTAAAAGGCGGGCAGGTCGTCGGTCCGCACGGCCACCCCGTACCTGGTCCGCAACAACAGTTCCGGTCCCCAAGGTGGGTGGCCGGCCCGGGCACCGAGCAGCGTTACTTCCGTCTCCCGGCGGTTAAAGGCGCCGTACAGAGTGGGCAAGTAGGCGATCTGCAAAGCCACGACGATCATGCCGGTGGCACCGGCGACGACGTCGACGGCGGCGGGCTCGTTCCCGTGCGTGTAGACAAAGCCGAGCGTGAACATGGAACTGCCCGCTTCAGTGAGCGCCGTTACAAACCAGTGGACCGTAGGCACGAGCAGCAGGGCGTAGGCGAGCTCGTAGCCGAGCAGCCAGGTGACCAGCTGGACGAGAACGACCGCCGCCCCCTGGGCGGCCAGCAGCTGGTCCTTGCGTTCATAGGTACGCAGCGGCGCAGAGAGCATTCTGAAAACAAAGTCGACGCCCTCGTCCACGGCGTCGAAAAGCATTGTCCGGCGGGCGCGGGCGATGACAAGGGTCCTCACGATGTTCGCCGTAATGGCCACCGCCAGCAAGATGCCAACGACTACGGCCAGCACGTCCCAGGCTTCCACGACCCTAAGTTTGTCTCGCCGAGACAGAGAACCGCCGGGATCTGGGCTGGCGGATCTGGGCTGGCGGATCTGGGCTGGCGGATCTGGCAACGATCAGATGCGCACGTGTCCCTCTATGCAAGTGACGGTACCGCCACCCACCCAGATGGTCCCGTCCTCATCCTGCTCTATATAGGCCAGGCCTTTGCGCCCGCGTGCTGCCCCCTGGCTGGCCACGTACGGCGGCTCGAACCGGCCCGTCGAGGTCAGCCATTCTGCCAGCGAAGCATTGAGGCTGCCGGTAACGGGGTCCTCCGTCGTCCCGCCATCGTTGGGAAGAAAGGCCCGCACTTCGTAGGCCGGCCCATCACCTGGCGGGTAGGCGCCGACCACCCCGACCGGGCCTTCCACAGGCCCCGGACGTAGAGCGAGCACGCTGGAAGCGTCTTTCAACATGAGGGCCACCCAGCCGGGGCCGTTGTCGACCCACTGAGCATCCACGACGTCGGCCCGGTCGACGTTCAGCGAACGGGCCAGCCGGTCAACCAGTGCCTCCTCGACCGGCCCGGAACGCACCATCGGCGGCGCGGCGAAGGCCAGGCCACCTTTGCCTTTTCGGACGCGGACGAGCCCGGCGGCGCACTGCTGGGTCAGGGCTTCCTTGTTGTCTCCCGAATGCGCCAGCCAGGCGTGAGCCGTGCCCAGCGTCGGGTGGCCGGCAAACGGCAGCTCGTTGGCGGTGGTGAAGATGCGCACCCGATAGTCGGCGGCGGCGGTGGTCGGAGGAAAGACGAACGTCGTCTCGGACAGGTTCGCCCAGGCGGCCACCCGCTGCATTTCGTCATCGTCCACGCCAGTGGCGTCCAAAACGACGCCCACAGGGTTGCCGAAATAGGGTGTGCCAGTAAAGACGTCCACCTGCATGAATGGGCGGGCTCTCATTTGCTCCTACCCTGCTCCAGACGCGGCCGCGGCTGCCAGGTTTGTGAGGGCACGAGAGTGGATATCTTTCTTGCAGGGTATGCAACGAAGGCTACCGGTAGAGGTCTCGGATGAGGCCAAGTCACAGCTCGACGGAACTGATGCCCCGGAGGGGATTGGTAACAGCGAGCGCTATTTCGCGCCCGTGGTCCGGTCCGCTCGGGAGGCCAGGGCCGCCGTGCTGGCTCTCCCCGTGGACGACGATAGTAAAGAGCGAGCCCTGCTGGTGGTCTCAGAGCTGGCCACCAATGCCATCGTTCACGCCGGTGGCGTGCTTTACCTGCAGCTTTACCACGCTGGTGGCCACATCCGTATCGAAGTGGCCGACGCTTCGCCGAAGGTCCCCGGTCCGGTGAAGGTCTACCTCACTAGCGGCAGGGGACTGCAAATGGTCGAATCCCTGGCCAGCGCCTGGGGCTCGGAGCCCCGGCCTTGGGGGAAGGTCGTCTGGGCCGAGCTCGACTGAAGCTCGCTCACCCTTCTACCTCGCTCCGCGTCACCTCAAGCCCTCTCTGCGTTGAGGACACCGAAAAAGGGCCGGTGGGCGAGGTCTGCCATAGAACGCGCCCTGACGCAAAAGTTAATATTGCGTCCTTGTTATGCCAGGACACCGTTTTGTGAGGGGAGCCACCGGCGTCCTGACAGCCTTCGTTTTGTGGGCCGGGGCGCTGACCATGGTCGTCCCCGCGGCCACGGTACAGGCGGCGGCCACGCCACAGGCGGCTGCCACCACCGCTTGTAGCGGCTTCCAGGACGACTTCGCCGCCGACTACCCGGGCAGCCTCAATACAACGCTGTGGGACCAGGATGGGCCGGTTGCCGGCGCCGTCGCCCAGCAATTGGGGGCCCCGTTGGTAGCGCCAGGCCAAGCCAGCCTGACGAACACCGGCTGGAGGTCGCAGAGCGGCGGGTTCAGCGTGCTCCAGTCGACGGGCACGTGTTCCGGGCCCTTCACTTTCTCCACCGTTTTCGAGGCCGACGCCGGCCTCAACCATTTTGACGTATCCCTCGCCAGCGCCGACCTGAGCCAAGACATAACCGTGGAAGGCAATACGCAGGGGCCGGATGCAGGCATATGGGCCGGTAATTCGCTGTCGCCGGCTGGAACATCAGGCGCCTACCAGCTTGATGCCACGCTGTGCCACCACCTCGTATACGCAATCACCGTCTCGGTGGACGCCTCCGGCAGTGCCACCGTGACGCTGTCGAACTACTACGACCAAGAAATCCTCGGCACCGCGCCGGCCATCCCGGTAGGTACGGGCCCGCTGTACGTCCTGCTGGGCCAAGGCCCGGGCACGATTATTTGGGGCACGGCGTCGGTTATCGCCGCTCCCCAACCGTGTTCCATCGAGGACGATTTCGGCGCCGACACCGGGCTTTCGACCTTTTGGACAGATGGCACTTCGTCGCCCGAAAGTGCCCTTACCTCGGTAGCCGCCACCATCGGGGCCAATTTCCAAACGGCATCCACCGATTTCCGCTTTACACAACCACCGGGGCCGGGCATGCACCTCGGGGACCGGCAAGGACAGAACGGGTTCACCGCCGTGCAATCGGTCGACGCCTGTGCCGCCCCTTTCACCTTCAGCGCCACAGTCACGGGAGGGGCCAACCCGGCCGGCAGTTCCTTCGATATCGACTTTGTGAGCCAGGACCTCACCCAGGTGTTGTCGGTCCAGGGCAACCTGGGCCCCGCCAACCGGTCCGACTACGGCATATGGGCGGGCGATACTCTCACGCCGGTGGGTGCGGACGACGTCGTCCCCCATCCGGTGAGCAACGCCACCTACACAGTGACGGTCAGCGTCGACGGGGCCGGGACGGCCACCGTTACCGTGTCCGCTCCTTCTGGGTCAACGCCCTCTGGCCCGAGCTCATCCGGGGCCGTCCTCGGGTCGGTCAGCGGGCTGGACGTCGGTAGCGACCCCCTTTACGTCCTGCTCGGCCAACAGGGGGAAAATGGGCACCAGCCTTGCCCATGGTCGCCCCTCTGGGAGGAGGCCTCGCTCTCATCGTCGCCGTCCGCTGCGTCGGGATCGGTGACGGCTTCGATTTCAGCCGCCAACCCGACCGTCGCGGCCGTCGAGACCGTCCCCGCCGGCGCCGTCCCTGCTTCGGCCGTGGTGGCCGGCGGGCCGGGCGGGACGGACCCCTCGTCCGCCCCCCTCAGCTCGATTTCTCTGTCCTCAGCCCCCCTCAGTTCGATCCCTCTCAGCTCCATCCCTTTGAGCTCCATCGCCCTCGGGACCGGCAGCCCGGGCACCGCGATCGCAGCGGCGGCGAACACCCTCGGCAACATCCCGCTTTCTGAGCTAACGATCACCTATCCGCCGGCGTGCGTGGGCGACGCCTGTACCGGCTGGCAGGGCATCATTGCCGGCACCAGCCTGAGCGGGCTCCCATTGCAGTCCATAACGCTCGGTCAGGTCCTGGCCAACACCGTGGCCGGCAGCAGGTTCGACGGTACCGGCATGGTCGTGGGTGACCTCGGCTTGTCGAGTTCCCCTCTTTCATCAATTCCGCTCAGCTCCATCCCCCTCTCTTCCATCCCGTTGACCTCGATCCCCCTCCCCGGTACACCGGTATCGTCGGGCTCCTCTCCTACTGAGACGGATGTGCTCACCACGTGGTGCACGGCGCTCAGTGGACTGGGCGAAAGCTGCCCGAACCTCGGCATCGACCCGAGCAACCCGTCGACGGCGTCATCGGTGACTTTGCTGACGCTGGCCTTGGCCGGGGTCCCGCTGTCGTCGATCCCCCTCTCGTCGATCCCGTTGAGCTCGATACCGCTCAGCTCGATCCCCCTATCGTCGATCCCCCTGAGCTCCATCCCCTTGAGCTCCTCCCCGCTCAGCTCCATCCCTCTCTCGTCGATCCCGTTGAGCTCGATACCACTCAGTTCGATCCCGCTGTCCTCAATCGGCGACCTGGCCACGGTGGTCAATTGCTCGGGCACCTTCGACTGCAACGGTCAGACCCTCGGCGCCGCCGCCACCGCCAACGCACTGGAGGCCGGCGCCACACTGGGTGATGTCGTGTCCGGGCTGGCCAACCCGAGCGGGACGGCCGGGTACGAGGACACGACGCTGGCGGATGTGCTGGTGGGCGACGACACCGGCGTGACTGGCTACCCCGACCTGACCCTCGGCGACCTGCTCATCAGCCTGGTACCCCCCCAGTCCTACCCCTGGCAGTCGGTGGACCTGGCCGGCGTGCCGCTGGCTCAGGATGAGAGCGCGGGCGGCAGCGACCAGTACACCGTCCCAC
>DATJUH010000075.1:0-9626 GCA_035502515.1 Acidimicrobiales bacterium | reverse complement strand
CCTGACCGAAGCGATGAGGGTCATGGCAGGGGCGAGGCCGGTCAAAGAGGCTTCCGGCCGCGCCCACATGGGAGCATATGGAAGGAGTAGCTTTGCCGGACTACAAGAAAGACCCTGCTCAGCTGGCCCGTCTGACACCCGAGCAGTACCGGGTGACGCAACAGAGCGGCACCGAACCCGCGTTCGCCAACGAGTTCTGGAGCAACAAGAAACCGGGGCTGTACGTGGACGTGGTGTCGGGCGAGCCCCTGTTCGCGTCGACAGACAAGTACGACAGCCATAGCGGCTGGCCCAGCTTCACCACGCCGGTCGAGCCGGACAACGTGGTCGAGAAGGTCGACGCCAGCCACGGTATGGTCCGGACGGAGGTGCGTTCAGTTCATGGGGACAGTCACCTGGGGCATGTGTTCGACGACGGCCCAGCCGATGCCGGTGGTTTGCGTTACTGCATCAACTCCGCCGCCCTCCGGTTCATCCCCGTCGACGACCTCGAGCGGGAGGGTTATGGCGAATACATAAAGCTCTTCGAAAACGTAGACACGAAAGGTCCACACTGATGACAAGTACCAACGAGACAGGCACCAACCCTATGGGCGCCGGCCAGACGAGCGCCGGCCAGACGAGCGCCGGCCACACGGGCACCACCGAGACGGCCATCCTGGCTGGAGGGTGCTTCTGGGGGATGCAGGACCTCATCCGAAAGCTCCCCGGCGTCGTCTCCACCAGGGTCGGGTACACGGGCGGTGCCGTCCCGAACGCCACCTACCGCCACCACGACGGCCACGCCGAAGCGATCGAGATCGTCTTCGACCCTCGCCGCACCTCTTACCGGGACATCCTGGAGTTCTTCTTCCAGATCCACGACCCGACCACGAAGAACCGGCAGGGCAACGACATCGGGAGCAGTTACCGCTCGGCCATTTTCTACACGTCGGACACGCAGAAGAGCGTGGCGGAAGAGACGATCGCCGACGTCAACGCCTCAGGGCTTTGGCCCGGGAAGGTAGTGACCGAGGTAACGCCGGCCGGGCCGTTCTGGGAAGCTGAGCCGGAGCACCAGGACTACCTCGAGCGCTACCCCGACGGCTACACCTGCCACTTCGTGCGCCCGGGCTGGAAGCTCCCCCGCCGGGCGGACGTCGCTACCCGCTAACCGGGCCCAACGGGCCACTACGAGGCACGCTCGGACAGGACCCAGCTGAGGCCGGCCATGCCGGCGCTCACGATCGCCACCGAGGGCCACGGCCCGACCCGCTTAGCCAGGGGGTGGGACCCTCCCAGGGCGGCGGCGTACGCCGCACCGAGGGCGAGGCCCGGCCACAGCCCGGCCCGACGCCAATTGGGAGCACAGAGTAGACCGGAGGCCGCCCAGATCACGCCGCCGAGCGGCCGGTTGTGGGTAGCGCGGGCAACGGCGAAGCCGCCGGCCAAGCCGGCCGTAGTCAACAGCGGTGAGGGCAGTTTCGGCACCGCTGTTCAGGCTAGACGTGTATGGCTCTCGTCCGTTCACGACTGCCCGTGACCGTCGACCCCGCTTACGCGACGCGGGCTCGGCCTCTGCCGGCGGGTAGAACGGGTACATGAGGCGGCAGATGGAGCGAGTATGGGCAGCTCAGCGAAGCAGCGTACTGACAAAGCAAGCGACGGACAGAAGAAGCGACTGGCAGAGGCGGGAGGCGGTCTTGGGCGGGGCGTGGCGTTGAGCCCGGCCACGTTGAGCCCGGCCGTGTTGAGCCCGGCCGTGTTGAGCCCGGCCACGTTGAGCCCGGCCACGTTGGGCCCGGCCACGTTGGGCCCGGCCACGTTGAGACCGGCCGTGTTGAGCCCGGCCACGTTGAGTTGCCGACTGAGCGCAGCTTGCGTGGCATGGCTGTCCTGGGCGCCCCTTGGACAAGCTTCTCGGTGCAATTCGGCGTTCTTGTCGCGATCGGACGCCGTATTTGCACCGGAACGCAACAAGATCGGTTGAATGCACCGAAAAGGCGGGGCTGCACCGAAAAGGCGGGGCTACACCGAAAAGGCGGGGCTCCCGCAGACCGGCGGCATCTACGTAGTCTGTGCCTGCACAGCGGGCGCGCCCTCCAGTAACCTGCAGGCTCCGGATGGGGGAGATACCGAAAATGGGGAGCGGGAAGTGGCCGAGGATCGCGCCCCTGGGCCGCCGAAAGCTGGGCTATACCACGGCTCGGCCACGTTGTCGGGATTTGAGACTGAGGTCCTGTAACCCTCCCATCCCCGCCGCTTCATGACCGAACGGGCGCCGTGGCGGCGGGTCGCGTTCGCAGTCGCGGCAGGTTTCCCGTTCGTTTTCTTGGCCGCGTTCGTCGCCTACCCGCTGTGGCAGGAAATCGGCGGGAGCTTCTCGGGCTGGTACCAGTTGAAGCCTCATGGGTTCGAAGGGGCCAAGAACTACATGGCGTTGTTCAACGATGTGGTGGCGCGAGTAGCTGCGTTGCACAGCCTTTTCTACCTCCTTTTGACGGTGCCCGCCGAAGTAGCCCTGGGGCTGGCGGCAGCCTGGATGACCTTGCGGGTGAAGCGCGGCCAAGGTCTTCTGGCCGCAGTGTTCTTACTGCCTCTGGCCGTGCCATGGACCGTGGCGGGAACGCTTTTTTATGGACTTTTCAATATTCACGGTGTGGCCGACCAACTGAGCCAGGATGTCTTCGGCGGCGGGTCGTCGTTCGAATGGTTCGAGCACCCCCGGCTGGCATTCGGGGTAATCGTCGTGTTCGGCATCTGGAAGGGGGCGCCGTGGTGCTTCCTCTTATTGCTGGGCGCACTGAGCGCTTGCCCGGAGGAGGTTTTCGAAGCCGCCAGGATCGACGGTGCCCGCGGTTTTTCCTTCTGGTACCGGGTGGTCGTGCCGGCGGTTAGGCCGATGCTCGTTTTCGTCATCGTGCTGCGTCTTATTGCTGAAGCCCAGACGTATAACTCGGTGGCCATGCTCACTAACGGCGGCCCCAGCTTCCCCGGGGCGACGGAGCTCGTCGGCTTTTATGCCAACGTCCTGGCCTTTGGTTATTACAACTTCGGTGAGGCGTCGGCCATGGGGACGCTGATCGGGGCTGTCCTCGTTGTCGTCGCCGTGGGCGGCTGGATGCTGGCGTTCAGAAGAGATGGGCCGCGGCGCCGGTGGTTCAGAGGCGCCGGAGCCACAGCCGCCACCTCTTCTACGAGCCTGTTGCACCGCGCCAGACAGCGGTCGTCCCGGATGTGGCCGCGCAGCCTGAGCGGCGACCCCGGACCAGCCAGGGGCACTTTGCGCCACTCGATGCGCTGGGCCAAACGCTCCCGTTGGGTTCTTCTGACCGTGATGGTGCTCCTGGTGCTGCTCCCCTTCGCCGGGGAAGCGCCGTTTTGGCAAGGGAGGAACGAGCTCGCCGGCACAGCCTGGCCGGCGGTGAAGACCGGCGTTTGGAACACCCTCATCCTGAGCGCGGCCACACTGGTGGGCACGCTGGTCCTGGCCGTACCCGCCGCTTACTTCCTGGCGTACAAGCAGTCCCGTTGGCGCGGAGTGCTCTTCGTTTTCGTGTTGTTTACCTTGGCTGTGCCCGGGATAATATTCATCCTCCCCCAGTTCGAGGAGATCGTATGGCTCGGCCTGGTGAACACCCGTACCGGCATTGTCGTTCTCTACATCACGGCCAACCTTCCCTTGGCCGTGTTCTTCTTACGCCCGGCCTTCGCCAGTGTGCCGAAGCCTTTGGTCGAGGCCATGCGGGTCGACGGAGCGTCCAGCCTCGGGGTACTGAGACGGCTTATATTGCGCCTTTCAACGAGCACCATAGTTGCGCTGTCGGTCCTGATGGTCGTCTGGGTTTGGGGGGAACTGCCGATTGCCGAGGCTGTCCTGAACTCGACCAACCAGTCGGCCGGGACCCTTCCGCTTTTGCTTTTGAACGGGGGCATTGGCAACCCGAACGCCGTCTACCTGATCTCGTTAGGCGCGCCGCTGGTGCTGTTCCTGGCGGCCAACCGGTACTTCCGGCGCGGGCTGATGAGCCAGTCGCTCCTGTAAGCGCAGGAGGCCGGGGCCCGGGGTAGGGACGCCACGCGGGCCAGGGACCTCGACCGGTTCCGGAACCGGGGGCCGGGGTAGGGACGCCACGCGGGCCAGAGATCTCGACCGGTTCCGGAGCCGGGGGCCCCGGTTGGCCAACAGTTAGCGTGCCGGCTATGGCAAACCTCGAAGACGTCGCCCGAGTGGCCACCGGCCTCCCGGATGTCACCGAAGCCGAGCGGCACGGGAACCGCACCTGGTTCGTAAACGGCAAAGCCTTCGCCTGGGAAAGGCCGTTCAGCAAGGCGGACATCAAACGTTTCGGTCACGTGGACCCGCCGGCCGGGCCAATCGTCGCTCTGCGGGTGGCGGACCTGGCGGAGAAAGAAGCTGTACTTGCCAGTGCCTCCGGGGCTATCTTCACCATCGCCCACTTCAACGGTTACCCGGCGGTTCTAATCCAGCTGAAGACGGTGACGAAAAAGGCACTGCGCGACGCCGTGGTCGATGCCTGGTTGGCGTGCGCGCCCCCGCTACTGGTGACCGAGTACTTGAGAGACCGCAAGCTGGAATAACCGGCGGCGGGACCCGATGGTGAAGGACATCATCCTTCGGCTGTGGTCCCACCTCATCGTCAGCCTCCCGCCTCGGGCTTCTTCGCCGCCGTCATGGCCGACTTGGCCGGTTGGGCCCGGGGGCACTACGGCCGCGCCCTCGACGCGGACCACGGCCGCCCTCGACGCGGACCACGGCCGCCCTCGACGCGGACCACGGCCGCGCCCTCGACGCGGACCGGTCATTATCCTGAGTCGGTGAGGACAGAGGAGGCCCAATTGACCGTGAACCGAACACCGGCTGGTGGCATGCGTCCCGAAGACATCGGCGCCTTGCGCCACGTGCACGACCCGCAGGTTTCGCCGGACGGGACGATGGTTGCCTTTACCGTCACCGACATGGACCTCGACGCCAACCGTTACCGTTCCCGGGTTTGGTTGGCCGCCACCGACGGGGAACGCCCTCCCCGGCCCTTCTCGGCCGGGCCCGACGATCAACTGCCTCATTGGTCGCCCGACGGCCGGTGGCTGGCCTTGGCGTCGAACCCAGACGAGGGGCTCAGCGAGATTTCCGTGCTCCCGGTGGCGCATGCCGGTGAGAGGGTGGTCGTGGCCAGATGGCCCGCGGCCATAACCGAGCTGGCCTGGTCTCCGGGCTCAACCGACCTCGCCTTCGTCGCCCGCGTACCGGACCCCGAGCGCTACGGGCAAAGCGGCGAAAAGCGCAAAGTCGAGGACATGCCGGCGAGGCGGCTAACCCACCTGTTCTACCGGCTGGACTCGCAAGGTTGGGTGGCTGACCGCCCGAACCGGGTCATGGTCGTCCCGGCCGACGGATCGGCTGCACCCGGGGTCTTGACGACGGGCCCCTATCAAGCCGAGGGGATCACCTGGTCGCCGGATGGATCACGCATCGCGTTCGCATCCGCCCGCCATGAGAACTGGGACCTCGACGGCGTCGTCGACCTGTGGTCGGTGGCGGCGGATGGCTCGGGCGAGCCCGAACAGCTGACGGGCAGTGACGCCATGTTCTCGTCTCCGGTTTGGTCGCCCGACGGCACCAAGCTCGCTTACCTGCGCTACCCCACGCCTCTCGACGAACCGCGCCATGAGCAGGTGGGCGTCCTCGACCTGGCCACGCTCGCCTCGACCGACCTGACCGCCGCCCTGGACCGCAACTGCGCCCCCTACGGGTACGGGCGAGCGCCGGTTTGGTTCGGCGACCACCTCCTGTGCAGTGTCGAAGACTCGGGCAACCTGCACGTCTACATGGTGGCGGTTTCAGGCGACAGCAAGCCGGTGGCAGTGGTCGACGGCGAGCGGTGGGTGCACGCGTGGCATTGGTCCGGCGGGACGTTGGCGATGGCAGTGGACACGGCGACGACCTTGCCCGAGCTCGTCGTGCGGAGGCTGCCGTTACCGGCATCTGGAGGGCTCGAGGCCGCCCTCACCGTCGCCGGACAGCATGATCCGAGCGAACTGGCCGAGGACCGCTTGACCGACCTGACCGGTCCTTTCGTGGCCAAAGTGCGTCTGGCGGCCCCGCAGCCGTTCGTGGCCCGTTCGGCCGACGGCACCGCAGTCCCGTGCTGGGCCATCGCGCCGCTGGGCGCCGGAGCCGGCCGGCGCTGCCCCACTCTCCTCAATGTCCACGGCGGCCCGTTTACCTCGTACGGGAACCGGTTCTTCGACGAGTTCCAGATCGAAGCCGGGAGCGGCTTCGGCGTCTTGTACTGCAACCCTCGCGGTAGCTCCGGTTATGACGAGGCGTGGGGGCGGGCCGTGCGCTGGCCCGAGGCCGAAGTCGACCCCGGGTCAGGCTGGGGTGGCGTCGACTTCGACGATGTCATGGCCTGCGTCGATGAGGGGTGCCGCCGTTTTGACTGGGTTGACCCGGACCGCTTGGGCATCCTGGGCGGCTCGTACGGCGGCTACATGACCTCCTGGGCCATCGGCCATACGCAGCGCTTCAAGGCGGCGTGCTCCGAGCGCGCCTGCAACAACCTTTTGACACTGGAGACCAACTCGGACATCGCCAGCAGCTTTCGCGCCATCGTCGGGCGCACGTACCTGGATGACGCGGCCGCCTACCTCCGCCAGTCACCCATTTCGTACGTCTCCCAGATTACGACCCCCGTATTGATCCTCCATTCCGAGGACGACCTGCGCTGCCCGGTGAGCCAGGCAGAAGAGCTTTTTGTGGCACTAAGGCTGCTGGGCCGTGACCCTGTGCTAGTCCGTTTCCCCGGCGAGAGCCACGAGTTGTCACGTTCCGGCTCGCCCCGCCACCGGGTAGAGCGCGCCCGGTTGATCGTGGACTGGTTCAGGGAGAAATTGAAAGAGAACTAGGGCTGGAGGCTGGCCGCCAACTCTGGGCTGCAAAGGCTAACCGTGGAGGAAGGCCTCGACCCGGGGTACGAACTCGTTCTCGTCCTGAAAGAGAAAGGCGTGCCCCGCACCCGGGTACAAAGCCAGCTGGGCCCCGTGGATCAGGCCGGCGAGTAGCCGGTCATTGGCCACCGGGTCGAGGGCGTCCATGGTCCCGTCGGCCACCAGGGTGGGAAGGTGAAGGCCCCCCACAGCCCGGCCGGCAGCGTCGGCGCCGGCCATCCATTTGTCGATGGCTGCAGTTTGCGCCGCCTTTACAGCTGGAGTTACTAGATAGAGGCCGGGATATTCGAGTAGCGACTCTCCGTAGGCCTGGGCGGCAGCCGCCTGGCCGGCGGGGAACAGGACGCTCAGTACGGCGCCCGGGTTGGGGCGGGCCGCGGCGGCCGCCGCGGCCGGCGGGATAGGCAGGGCTTTCCCCGTACCGGCCTGCGTCGATGCCAGGACGAGACGGCTTACCTGAGACGGGTGCAGTACCGCCAGGGCTTGGGCGGTCATCCCTCCCATCGACCAGCCGAGGACCGCGGTGCGGCCGAGGTGGAGCGATGTGATGAGGGCGCTCACCTGGTTGGCCATGGCCGTAATCGTCAGCGGAGGGCCGAGGGCAGCCGTCTCGCCCACTCCGGCGTTGTCGAGCACGACCACCCGGAAATGGGCGCCCAGCCGGTCCACGAACGACGGCGCCCAGTCGTCCATCGTCCCGCCAAACCCCATGATGAGCACCAGCGGGGAGCCGCGGCCGACCTGGCGATAAGCCACCCGCCCGGCCGGGGTGACGGCGACATTTGTAGGTGCGCTGGCGATATCCACGGAGCCCGAGGGCGCGGTTGTGCCCGAAACCACGCCCGGGCCGGCCGCACCGAGCGGGCCCGAGGTGGCGGCGGCCGAAGCCGGCCCCGCTCCTGGCCCCAGGGCCACACCTGCCGCCCACAGTGCCACGAGGGCGCTCCTCATGGACAGTTGAAGACCGAATTTCACTTGTCTCCTTTGATAATTTCCCGGGAGCCCGCCGTTAACCGCTCACGCTACCGCCGGTGCTGCCGTTCCTTTATCTCGGCCAGGGCGATCAAGCCGGACCGCAGGCCGGCGAGCTGGTCCGGCGAGATGGCCGCCGAGAGCTCGGCGTCGACGAGGTCGACCCCTGCCCGTACCGCCTCCGCCGCCGCCTTGCCGCGTTCGGTGAGCTCGATGGTCAACCGCCGGCGGTCCTCGGGGTTGACTTCACGGGTCAGGTAGCCCCGCACAACCAGGACGTCGATCAGCTGGCTGGCCGCCTGTTTGCTGACGTCAAGGGCCCCGATCAAATCGGCGGCGGAGGCGCCATGGTTGGCCATACCGCCGAGAACGAAAGGTCCGTTCCGCGGCAGGTCGTCGAACCCCGCCGCAGCCAGCCTGGCCCCGACGGCATTGCCGTAGCTACCACGCGCCGACCTAAGCAGGGCGGGTATGTTCGGCTCGCCCAGGGAGCGCCCAGGCTCGTCATGACCAGTCTCGTCGTGCGAATGCTCCGGCGCCACGGTGGGCAGGTTAGGCCAGTAGGCCTCGATAGTCAAGTGAATTGACAGTCAAGGGACGCCACCGACCGTCCAAGACCGGCTTCGCCCGGCTCAGGCCGTGGGTGAAGTCACGAGGGCTCAGCCTTTTGGGCCGCCCACAACCGGCAGACGTAACGGTGGTGATAGACGCCGTCCTTAGCGGCCAGCAACCGGCGGATCCGTTCCGTGAGGTCGTCCAGCTGGCCGGGCGGGAGGAGGCGATGATCTGACTGCGTGCGCAGGAGCGCCACCCACTGATCTGCCGTGTAATCCTTCGTCCAGGGGTACTCCTTGCGCAGGGGCTCTCCGAAAGAAAGGCCAGACGGGTCCTCGTCCGGCGGCGGGGCCCCCTTGGAACCTATGCCGGACTTGGCCGCTATCTCGGGAGCAACTTCGGCGTAAATCTCGTTTATCTCTTCGGCAATGGCGGCGTCGTCGGCCGGGCGGTTCCACCACAGCGCCAGCCAGCCACCACTGCGCAGCAATTCATGGGCCTTGTGGTAGCGGACGTCCGGATCCAGCCAGTGCCAGGCCTGAGCCGAGCAAACCAGGTCGAACGGGGCTTCACCGTCGAGCCGTTGCCATTTCTCGAAATCGCTCACGTCAATGCGCCAGCCGGCATGGCCGGCGAGGTTGCGCTTCGCCACCGCCGCCATCGCGGGGTCGGCCTCCACACCGACCCCGCTCAGGCCGCGCCCCGCCAGCAGGACCGTCGCCTTACCCGTACCGCAGCCGACGTCGAGGGCCCGAGCCGTGGCGCCGACCAGGGAGACCAACTCATCCACCAATGCCGCTGGGTAGCTGGGCCGGGCCACGTCGTAGAGGTCAGGGTCTTCACCGAACACCAGCCGTTGTTCCCGCACGAACCCGGTACTTTAGCCGCACACTGGAGAGCGTGTTCCATCCGGGCCGGCCGCGGGCCCGTAATCCCCGATAATGACAGTTGTGTGCGACTGGTCCAGGAGAGGTGAGGCCTCCAGTGCCTGAACTTCTTGCTGTCGCCTTCCTGGGCGGCCTCATCACCGGAATCTCGCCTTGCATCGTCCCCGTTTTGCCGGTCGTCATGGCCGGAGGCTCGACCGGAGCCAATTGGCGCCGCCCCGCCCTCATCATCGCCGGCCTCGTCGTCAGCTTCAGCCTCGC
>DATJUH010000074.1:0-12605 GCA_035502515.1 Acidimicrobiales bacterium | reverse complement strand
GCGCCGAATTGCTGAAGGGAGCGCTCGTATCCTTCGCCCCCACGTTCCTTGTCCCCGTGCCGAACGTGATCGTATTTCAATACAACCCGGAAACCCTCACTCATACGTGGACCCAGCCCCAGGCCGCCGCGCCACCGGCGGCTTCGGGTTCGGCGCCCCCCCAGACCAACAACCCGATGGCGGTGCAAGGCATGCCGGGCGAGTCTTTTTCATTCACGGTGGCGTTCGACGCCAATGACGAAATCGCCGACGGGAGCGCGCCGACGGCCGCTATCGCCGAGGTCAGCGGCGTGTACAGCCGGTTGGCGGCGCTGGAGATGCTCCTTTACCCCGCCGGCGGCGGCACTTCCGGTCTCCTCGGCGCCGTATCGTCAGCTTTGGCTTCGGCGTTGAGCGGCGGTTCATCGGGCCCGACCACTACGGTGCCGGCGTCGACGGTGCCGGTGGTCCTTTTCATCTGGGGCCCCGGGCGTATTGTCCCTGTCCGGCTGACCGGCCTCACTATCACAGAGAAGCTGTACAACTCGACGCTGTCACCGACGCACGCCGAAGCCCAATTGACTCTGCGCGTCCTTACTCCGGCGGAACTGGACGCGGACAGCACCGACATCTTGAGCAGCCTCGGAAGCGTGGCCTACAACTACACGCTTTCACTTCGTCAGGCCCTGGCCGTCGCCAACCTGGCCAATGCCGCCGAATCGATCATCGGGATGATCCCGCACTAAAGGAGGAGCCGTTGTTCAGCGCCGGGAGCCGCTATTACGGCGTCGCCACCTACAGCTTCACCCCGCCCGGGGGCCAGACCGTCGCGGCAGTATGCATCCCGGCGCCCCGGGCCAGTTCCATCGTCGGCTACTACCCCCACCTGGCCAGCGAGCGCCTCGACCTGGTGGCGACCCGTTTCCTCAATGCTCCTACCGGTTTTTGGCAGCTCTGCGACGCCAACAATTCCATGGTCCCCGGCGCGCTGGCCGCCCGCCCGCTCATCGGGATCCCCCCGAGCCCGCCGCCCTCATCATGAGTGTCAGCGTCCAGTTGTCCATCGGTGGTTCGGCCGTGGCGTCCAGCTTCTATCAGTCCGTCGAGGTCCTCGAGGTGGAAGAAAACTCGGACGGTCCCGACGTTCTTTTGCTGCGCATGCCTGTAGTGCGTACGTCGGGCGGCGACCTCCAGTACGTAGGAGATGGGACTTTCGAACCGTACACGCCGGTCACGGTGGTCGTAACCCCCGACGGCCAGGGGGCGCAGTGCGTGTTCGACGGTTACGTCTTGTCGTGGCAGCTACACCTGGACCGTACGTCCGGCTCGTCTTCTCTGGACATTGCCGCCCAGGACGCCTCGTGCCTGATGAACCTCGACGACACCGTCCAGGAATGGGTGGGCCAGACGGACGGAGAAGTAGCCAATGCCATCTTTGCCAATTACGGTTTCGACGGCGCCGATGCCAACACCGACGATGATTCGCCGGTGCACGACCCGGACGCCCACAGCCTGTTCCAGCGGGGGACGGACCTCCAGTTCCTGAGGGGCCTGGCCCGCCGAGGCGGAAAAATCTGCCGTGTCGCCTGCACCGACACACCCGGCCAGCGCACCGGTTACTTTGTCCAGCCGGCGGTCGACGGCCAACCAGTAGCAACGATCTCACTGGTCGACCCGACGACGTGGACCGTCGATTCCCTTGACTTCGCCTGGGACGTGATGCGCCCCAGCGAGGTCGACTCCAGCCAGGTGGACTTGACCCAATCCTCGGACGACGGTGTCGATAGCGACGCCACGTCGAGCGGGCTCAGCCAGTTGGCCTCGCGCGACCTGCCCACATACGCCGGCCGGGGCTCGACTTTTATCCTCACCACTTCTGCAGACGTCCCCGAACTCGACCAGCGCACGGCGGCGGTCCTTTCGGACTCGGGGTTTTTCGCCCGGTGCACAGGAGAGGCAGACGTCAACCGCCTCGGCGCCGTCCTGCGGGTCGGGGACGTGGTGATCATCGAAGGAGCGGGCAGCATCCAGTCAGGTAACTGGTTGGTCTGGAACGTCCGCCACCAGTTCTCACTCGATTCGTTCAAGATGCGTTTCACGCTTGTGCGCAACGGCATGGGGCCGGCGCCCAGCGGGGCTAGCTCGACGTCCTTGGCCGGCGCCATTGCCGGGGCGCTGTGATGTCCGCTCCCGACCGGGTGCTCGAGGATCTCCTCGACCGGCTCCGGAACCGCTTTTATGGCAAATACCGGGGGATCGTGTCCGATGTCGACGCCACGACTTGCCGCATCAAAGCCAAGGTGCCGGCCGTGTTCGGCGACACCGAAAGCGGCTGGTGCATGCCGTGCGTCCCTTATGCCGGGCCTCAAGTAGGTATTGCGTTCCTGCCGGAGGTAGGCAGCGGGGTGTGGGTCGAGTTCGAGGGCGGGGACGTGTCCTACCCGGTGTGGGTCGGCTGTTATTGGCGCGACGGCGAGGTCCCTCCGGACGTGGACGCGGACGTGAAGGTGATCGTCACCAAAGCCCCGACCGAGCTGAAGTTCGATGATGACCAGGGCTCGCTGACCATAACCGACCCCAACGGGAACACTGTGACGCTCGACTCGTCGGGCATCACCTTGTCCCGCGGCAGCGAGACGGTGGCCATAAGCGACTCGAGCGTTTCGGTCAACGACGGCGCCTTGGAGGTGCAGTGAGCGTTCTTCCCCGCCAAGACATCGCCTACCCCTTCAGCGTTGACCCCGCCTCGCAGCAAACCGCGCAGGTCCCTTACCCGGCCCACGTCGACCAAATGGTCCGTCAGCTCCTGCTCACGTCGCCGGGTGAGCGTGTCGACCTGCCTCAGTTCGGCTGCGGGTTGCGGTCCCTCGTGTTCGCCCCCATAACGGATGCCCTCACGGCCACAGTGCAGCTTCGGGTGCTGCAGGCGCTGGGGCAATGGCTATCGGGGATTGTCATACCCAACGAGGTGACTGTGCTGACCGCCGGAGATTCCAGCGACCTGGCCCCCGGCACGTTGAAAGTCACCGTTGCCTACACCGTCGTGGACACCCAGGTCCCCGCCTCGACGACGGTGATACTGCAATGAGCTCCACCCCGCCGGTGCTGGACCGGCGCGATTACGTGGTTACTTCGACGTCATGGAACGGGATCGACTACGTGGAGGTGGCGAGCGCCGACCAGACGGTGCTCCGGGTCCATTTCCTGAGCACGGTCAATGTGAAAGGGACGCTCGGTACTACGTACGCGTCGCCACCGGCCAGCCCGGTCCAGAACGCAGCGGATCCCGTCACCATCACCGGTGGTGAGTTGGTTACCTCCATCGAGGTGGAACCGGTCATCGACGGCCCCACGTCGTGGGGCTCCGACAGCGAAGGCCGGCCCATCCTCACGGTGCGAGTGCGCGCTCCCGGAGACTTCTCCACTTACCACCTCACCATCGCGAGCGCGGTGCTCGATCCTTATTTCCAGACGGTAGCTTTCTCGTTCAAGGCCAACTGCCCAAGCGATTTCGACTGTCAGACGCCGGCCGCCACCTGCCCTCCCGAGGCGCCACTCGACGTGCCGATCGATTACCTGGCCAAGGATTTCACCAGTTTTTGCCAGGCTCTGTCGGAGTTCTCCACTCAGCGTTACCCCACCTGGCTCGAGCGGGGAGAAGCCGACGCGGGGATGGTGGTCATGGAAATCCTGGCTGCCATGGCCGACGAGCTGAGTTACTACCAGGACCGTATTGCCGGCGAGTCTCTGCTCGGCACGGCCACACAGCCGATTTCACTGCTCCGTCACGCCCGGCTGGTGGATTACGAACCGGCCCCGGCCACGGTGGCCACGGTGTTGCTCCAGCTCGAGGTGGCTCCGGGCGCGACGGTCATAACGACGCCGGTGAGGTGCCAGGGTCAAGGGGCGGGGGGACAGGTCGTCGACTACCAGGTGGGCAACGGGTTGGCCGATGCAACGGGGAACCTGGCGGCCATCGCCTACGCGGTCGACCCTCGCTGGAACCGCCGTTCACCAGGCGGGGCCGCCAACCTCGTACCTTACTGGTGGGACGCCAGCGATCAGTGCCTGCTTGCCGGTTCCACTCAGTTCTACATCGTCGGGTGGGGCCACGGCCTCTTGGACAGCCAGCCGCTCCTGATCGACACCAGCGCGGCCGCCAGCGCCGACCCGCCGACACGAGAGGTCGTCACCATCAGCGGGACGCCTGAAGAAACCTCGGACCCCGTCTTCGGCGTCAACCTGACTTGCGTGACGATGGCGTCAGCAACCACGGCCGATCACGACCTGACCCGCACCGTCTTTGCCGGCAACCTTGTCCCGGCGACGCAAGGTGTGCGCACGACGGAGAGCTTCTTCATCCCCAATGGGCTACCGGCGCCGAGCAGCCCAGTGCCGAGCAGCACCGCGCCTGCGGTAGTGCGCCTCGGAGCCAACTCAACGCCGGCCGCGCCCCTTCTCGACTATCTGTACTCCCTCAATTCGGCTCCGCTGGCCTGGATCTCCAGCAGCCAACAAGACGCCGACACACCGGTATCGGGGGTGCCGGAGGTCGTCCTCATCGAGGCGCCGGGCAGTGAGACCCCCACCCCATGGGCCTGGGTGCGGTGGCTTCTCGACGCCGAGGCGACCGACAGCGTGTTCACGTTGACGCCAGAGCTGTACTCGCCCGTCCTCATCGGTCAATCGGCGACGTGGTTCGACTACGACGGCGGCGAGGGGGCGACGCTCCGCTTCGGGAACGGGACGTTCGGTGCCGTGCCCGCCCCCGGGACCATGTTCGAGGTGACGTACCGGGTTGGTGGCGGGAGCGCAGGAAACGTGCCGGCAGACACGATCACCCAGGTTGTCATGGACGGCAATTCCGGTCCTGTTACAGCTTGTACCAATCCCTTTTCAGCCACAGGTGGCACCGACGCCGAAACACCGCAACAGGTGCGTGACCGTGCCCCTCAGGCGTTCAGTGCCGATCCGCTTCGAGTCGTGCGGGCGTCCGACTACGAAGGCGCAGCGCAGACCCTGGCCTGGGTGCGGCAGGCCGGCACCTCCTTCAGATGGACCGGGAGTTGGCTGACGGTCTTGACCACCGCCAACCCGGTAGCTACGGAACAGCCGACCCTGGCCGAAGTCATCTCGCTTACCCAGCTCTTGAACCGGCAGCGCTTGGCCGGCTACGAGAGCTACGTCCTGCCGCCTCGCTATGTGTCCGTCGACCTTCAGGTCACGCTCTGCGCCGGCCCTCAGTACTTTGCCGGCGACGTCGAGGCGGCGGTCCTGGCGGTGCTCCGGCCCGGGGCCTTGCCGGGCGGAGGAGTGGGATTTTTCGACCACTCCCGCTGGTCTTTTGGTGACCCGCTCGAATCGAGCGCGTTGCTGGCCGCAATTCAGTCGGTGACCGGGGTGGCCGGCGTTTCCCTGGTGGAGTACCGCCAACGCGGCGCCCAGAACTCCTGGACCGTGCTCCCGGAGACACTTACGGTGGCGGCCGACCAGATCCTGCGCGACGACGATGACCCGAGCCGTCCCGAGGCCGGTTCACTGACCGTGATAGTTGAGGGGGGCAAATGACCGGTTCGCCTCCGTCGCCAGCCTCTCCGTCGCCAGCATCTTCTGCGTGCCCATGTGAAGGTTTTCAGGGCCCGCAGGTCGTCAGCAATCGTGCCGGCCTCCCCTCCATCTCCTATCGGGTCGATGATTTCACCGGCTTTCGGCAGGCGTTGCTGCGGCCGCTGCCAAACGAGCAGTCGCTGGCGTCGTGGAGACCGGCTCCCGGCGACCTCGGTTTGCAGATGCTGGAATGGTGGGCCTACCTCGGCGACGTGCTCACGTTTTACAACGAACGGATCGCCAACGAAAGCTACCTGGGCACGGCCCAAGTGGCCTCCAGCGTGGCCGGTCTCGTCGACCTGTTGGGCTACGTACCCGCCCCCGGGCTCGCCGCCAGCGGCCAGGTCGGTGCGGTCCGGACTACGACTCGACCCTCCGAACCACTCGTGATCCCGGCCGGCATGCAGCTGTCCAGCACGGCCACCCCCGGCGTACCTTCTCAGATCTTCGAGGTCACCACGTCGGGGACGTTCCCCGGGCCATCGGACGTGATGGCCACGTTGCCGCCAAACCCTGCTCTGCCGGTGAACTCGGCCACCAACCCCACCTCGGTGCTGCTGGCGGGAAAGGTGACGGCCACTAAACCGGGCGACCAGCTCGTCCTGGTCGTGAATTCCTGGAGCGGTAGCGACAACAACTGGTCGTTGGTCACCGTGCTCAACACCGCGCCCGAGACTGACCCGGGCACCGGCGCCGTGAACACAAGGGTGAACTTCACGAGTTCAGCGGTCTGGGGCACGTCGCCGTCGCCGGGCGGGACGACTACCGACAACGACAGGTTGCTTATTGTCGACCTGGAACAGGAAGGCATATTCGAGGCGTCGTCCGTAGCGTCACTCGGATGGTTCCGGGGGAGCACGCCTCAGCAGTCCCCTGTGGTCGGACAGGCCGCCAGCTACCGCCTGTTGAAGCCCAACGCGGCGGCGTCCTTGTGGAGCCACAGCGGTTCGGGGATATGGCCGCCCAATGCCGTTTGGGGGAATGGCCAATATGTCCACCTCGCTGCCGCGGTGCCCTCGATCCAGCCCGGAGACCTGGTGCTCTTCGACGGGGGATCGCAGGCCCCGTCCGTGCTGGCCAGCATCCTCAGCGGGCACGAAGCTTTGGCGACGATCCCGTTCCCGCAACCGGCGAGCCCGCCCACCCCGGACATCGTCGTCACTTATACGGCGTTGAAAATTGCCACTTCTGATGCTCAGTCCGTGGAGGGCTACAACAGCGACCCCACTGTCGTCGCCGTCAGGTACGCATTCCGGGATGTCGGCACAGTTATCGCCAACCCTGTGGGGGCCCTGCCGGCGCTGCCGGCAACGGTGAACGTGCCGGCGTCGTTCACGCTCCCGTCCGCCGCGACCACGGCGTTCCTCGTGGACTCGACGGGGGCCGCCACCTCGGTCGGCGTTTCGGCCGCCGGGCCGGCCGGGGCGGGGCCCCTGACGCTCACCCCCGGTCCCTCTATGCCCTCGACTTTCTCTCCGCCACTGGCGGTCCCGTTGCGGCTCTTTTTCGATGTCGTGAACGTGTCCCGGGGCGTCACGGTGGCCTCCGAAACGCTCGGCAGCGGCAATGCCGCAGTGGCCAACCAGAGTTTCGCCCTTCAGAAGTCCCCGCTTACGTACCTGGCCAGCGGCACCGGGTGGGCGAGCACGCTCCAGGTCTTCGTCAGCGGCGTGCGCTGGACTGAGGTACCCACCTTCTATCAGCAGCCGGCGGGCGCCCAGGTGTACGTGATCGATCGAGCGGCGGACGGGACGGCGACGGTGCGGTTCGGCGATGGTGTCAATGGCGCCCGGCTCACGTCCGGGAGTGGGAACGTGACGGCCACCTATCGCTACGGCTCGGGCGCGGCCAGCCCACCGGCGGGACGCCTGACGACCATTCTCAAACAGCAGCCGAACCTGGCTTCGATCCAAAACCCGGTGGCAGTGATAGGAGGCGAGGACCCGCAGTCGGCTGACGATGTCAAAGCCAACGCACCGGCGAGTGTCTTCAGCTTCGGAAGGGCCATTTCCGCCGTGGATTACGAGGTGGTGGCCAGCCGGGCGGCGGGAGTCACCCGGACGAAGGCCTACTGGACGTTTGATGCAACAGAACAGCGGGAGCTGGTCAAAATCTACGTGAACAATGACGCCGGGGGAGTACAGACAGCCTCCCAAGCGCTGGCCGGGTCGGACGACCCGAACCGGCCGGTTTCGGTCGTTGCTGCCCTGCCGATTTCTCTGACCCTCTCGTGCACACTCGTGGTCGCCGCCGACCTGGTCCTCGACGACGTCGTCGCCGCAGCCACATCGGCAGTCACGGACCCCGTGACCGGCGCCTTCAGCCCGGCCCAAATGGGCATCGGCCAGTGGCTCTATCGCAGCCAGGTCGAGCAGGCGCTGTCGGTGGACGGTGTGGTGGCCGTCCATCAGCTCATGGTGACATGGCCGGTGGTCCTCTCGCCGCGCCTCAACCTGATCGTCCTGCGGGAGCTCGACGGTGGGGCCGACCCGGGTGAGGGCGGGTTCTTCGAGTTGCTCCCGGCCAACGCCAACATCACGGGGTTGCAGAGCGTTGACTGACTACGACGGCTATGCGGCGTACTACTCGCAGCGCCTGTGGTCCATGTTGCCCGAGGTGTACCGCACCGATGATGCCAGCGTGGACGGGACGGCGGGGCCGCTACAGGAGCTCCTAAACCGGATCGGCGGCCAGGTGGCCGTGGTGCGGCGCAGCCTGGACCGCCTGTGGGCCGACCAGTCGATAGAGACGTGCGACGACTGGGTCATCCCGTACATCGGCGCCTTGCTCGGCACGAACCTCGTGAGCGGCCTGGATGCTCGGGGGCAGCGCCTCGACGTGGCCAAGACCATTCACTACCGTCGTCACAAGGGCACCCCGGCCGTGCTCGAGGAGCTCGCCATCGACGTGACGGGCTGGAGCGTGCATGTCGTCGAAGGTTTCCGCCGCCTTGCCCGCAGCCGTCACAGCCTCGACCCGATGGTCGGCGCCGGCGGCTTTCCCGGCCAGAGCCCCATGCAGGCGGTCCAGTTGCTCCAGCAAGAAGGGCTCGCCGGCCCGCTGACCGGGACGCCGGCGGGCGGCCTGGCCGACCTTAGGTCGGTGCACGGCGCCGCCTTGGCCGGGGCACCGTTCGACGAGAGCTTCCACATGGCGGACTTCCGGGCGGGCCAGGGCGCCGTCGGCCATTTCGCCATCCCGAACCTCCTGGTGTTCCTCTGGCGGCTGATGAGCCTCCCAGTCGTCGCCGGTACGCCGGTAGCGGTCCAGGGCAGCGACGAGACGAAGTTCACTTTTGACCCCACCGGCCGGATGGTCCCTCTCTTTCTTCCGCCCCCGGGGCCTGAACCGGACAACTTCGCCGACACGTGGACCTCTGCTTTCGAGTGGCAAGTACCCGGACCGATCACAAGTTCACTCGCAGCGGCATTGGCAAATGTCCTGGGGTCGGTGGCGCCCCCGCAGGCGCCCTACCCGTTCCCGCCTCCCGTGGCGGCTCCGTTCGGGTACTCGATCAGCGGGGCTGACTTCGACCAGGTATGTCCAGAGGTTGGGGTATTCACCCTCGTCGCTCCTTCCCCTGGGCCTACGCCGACCGTCAGCTACCAGTACGGCTTCCCCGGGCTCATCGGGGCCGGCCCTTACGACCGCCTGCTCCTCGGCAACAGCCCTCAAACCATAGGTACGCCCGTGCAAGAAGTGAGCGGCGGAGCCGGCCTGGACACCGCCATAGCTGCAGCAGGGGCCCTTGGTACCGTCGCCATCAGCGATTCGCTCACTTACGCCCAACTGGCGCCGGCCGGTGACTCGACGGCTCCCATAAGCGGGCTGGTCGTGATGGCGGCGTATCAATCGCCACCGGTGCGGCCCGTCCTGCGCCCGCCACCCGGCGCCGGGCCGTGGGTTTTCACCGGGGCCGAGGGAGCGCAGCTGACGCTGGACGGCCTGTTCGTATCCGGTTGCGATGTGGTGCTTCGCGGCGCCTTCGACACCGTCCGGATCACCGCGTGCACCATGGACCCCGGCACAGCCAGCTCGCCGGACGTGGCCGGCGGAGAGGGGTCGCCTCCACGCTCATCGTCGTCACCCCCCGGCGCGTCTTTGTCGCCCCCGGGAGCCCTTCTGTCGCCGCCAGGGGGATCATCGTCCCCCCCGGCCGCCGGCCCACTGGCGACCTCTGCCGATGGGCGGGCCTTGGCGCCGACGACTATCTGGATCGAAGCTGACCCCACCGCTAAAGCGGGCAGCGGCGGCATCGCCCAGCTCGTAATCGACCACTGCGTCCTGGGGCCGGTCCGGACCCGCTTCGGCGGATCGGTCGACACCCTCTCCATCAGTGACAGCATCGTTCAGGGCATCCCGACGACCTCGGGTGCGGAGTACACGCCGGCCGACGTGTACGACCCCAGTTTGCTCGGCGGCGCCGTCGCTTCGCTCCAGGCTGATGATGCAGTAGCGGACAAGTTGCTGGCGCCGCTGGCCTCGGCCCTCGAGGACTACACGGCCCCCCAGCCAGTCCCCGAGGCGGTTATCGGCGCCCTCAACAGCCTCGTCGCGCTGACGAACCTTTACGACGACGACGTGTTCTCATCGGCGACGCTCAGCCCGGACGTTTTGGCGGCGGCACAGGGCAACCCGTCGCTGTTCGACGGCGGCCTCGAAGCCTTCAACCGGAGCGTCATCGACGAGGCCTTCCCGATAGCCCTCGGTGTGGCCGCCATTGCCGTCAATAACGTCACGTTGGAGCTCACCCGGGTCACGGTGCTGGGGCGCGTGGCTGTTCACCGCCTCCAGGCGAGCGACTGCATACTCAATGACTTCACCGTCGTCGACGACACGCAGGACGGTTGTATCCGGTTCAGCGCTTACTCGACGGGAAGCCGTGTCCCCCGTCAGTACGAGTCGGTGGCCATCGAGGCCGGTGCGCCCCTTTTCACCAGCGTCGACTTCGGCAACCCGGGGTACGGGCAGCTCCTCGACGGCGCCGATGGTTCCATCGCGGCCAACCCGAACGGGGGGACCATAACCGCGGGGGCCGGCTCCGGGTCGGAGATGGGCGCGTTCTCGTCCAACTTGGCCCCAATCAAAGAGCAGGGGATCCTCGTGAAATATGCCGAGTACATGCCTCTCGGCCTGACACCCGTGATCGTCCATGTCACATGACCGAAGCCCCGGCCGGGGTAAGGGAGGAGCCTTCTAATGGGCAGCGACCGTGCGCGCGTGAGCTTCGAACCGAGCCGCAAGTGGCGAGGTCTGGTCGCTCAGCAAGGAAGGGTGACCCTCGAAGCAGACTGGAACGAAGCCACCACCATCGAGGCGGAAAGGGACCGTCTGACGACCCTGGACGTGGTGGGCCCGGTAGGCAGCCCCGACGGAGGCTACGCCGTCACTGTCACCGTGAACCAACCCATCCTCGACGTTCCCATCGTCGACCTTCCCATTGTCGATATTCCCGTCGAGGCCAGTCCTGTGGCGGCCAGTCCCGTGACCGCCAGTGCTGCGGCCGCCAGTCCCGTCGCGGCCAGTCCCGTCGCGGCCAGTCCCGTCGCGGCCAGTGCTGCCGGCGTCCTTCCCACCCTGGCCACAACCATCCGCCCGATTATCGGCCTCGGCCCGGTTATTCCCGAGATCACCACCTACACAATGAGCATCGGCGCCGGCACTCTTTACCTGGGAGGGCAGCGCCTCGACCTTGACGCCGCCGTCGAGCTCGACGGCAACCCCCAACCGGAGTGGCTCGACCAGTCCACTGACTCGCTCTGGGTGGCCCCGGCCCCGGCCGAGGCGAGCCCACCGGCCTCACCACCCGGAGCGACCAACGAGCTCGTGTACCTCCTGGCCATAGAGCAGGAAGTCTCGGCCCTCGAGGACCCGACCCTGGCTGATGTGGCGCTGGGAGGCCCCGACACGATGCAGCGCACGCGCATCATGCAACGGTTCGTACGTTGGCAGACCTCATCTTCGGACTGCGCCGACGCGTGGAAAGAGGTCCAGTCGGCCTGGAACACGATCGGCCTCAATTTCGACACGAGTACGATGCGGCTCGAGTCGACCGCTCGTTTGCAAGTGTCGTTCGACCAGACATCGGCGCCCAGCAGCCCTTGTCAGCCCAATGCGAGCGGCGGTTTTCTGGGCCCGGAAAACCAGTTGGTCCGCGTCCAGGTGACCAGCGTCGACCCGGGCACGGGGAACCCGACCGTGGTTTGGGGTTTCGACGACGCCTCGTTCTTGTATGAGCTCGAGTCGGCTGTGCCGAACGGCGCCGGCATGGTCCTTACCCTGGCCCAAAGCCCGATTGACCAGTACCACTATCCCACGGCCGGCCAAGCCGTTGAGCTGCTCCGCGATGCCGCCGGCCTCCCGCTGGCCGAGACGAACGGCCAGTCGGGCAACGGGGCCACTAACGGGCAGGCTCCGTCCACCGGTACGGGCTACATAGCTTCCCCGTCGGGCTTCGTTTCGTCTGTGACGTCGACGTACAACCCGAGCCAGATGAGCCTCGCCGTCTCGGGGCAACCGCCGAACGACTACCTCTCGGTCTCCGCCACCCCGCAGCTGTATTTGCGGGTGTGGCAGGCCTCGGCGGCAGCCCCTGCCGGTACGGCCGTCGACCTCGAGGCGGCTGGCGCGTCCACAGGTATCAATGTGACCCTGACGTCCACAGAGGGGTTCCACCCCGGCGATTTCTGGCGGTTTGCCGTTCGTCCCAGCGTCCCCCAACTGGTTTACCCGACTCGCGTTGTCGAAGCTCCACAGCCCCCCGACGGCGCGCGCGTATGGGCTTGCCCGATCGCTCTGGTCAGCTGGCCTGAAGTCGACACCGCCGCAGTCACTTCCTGCGTGCCGGCATTTACGGACCTGGTCACGCTGACCGCTCGGAAGCCGGGGTGCTGCACGCTCAACGTCTCGCCAAGCGACCTCGACGGAGGGGCCACCTTCGAGTCCATTCTCGCCCCCTTTGCCGGCCAGGGACCGATCCGGGTCTGCCTGAGCGCCGGGACCTACACGCTGCCCGCCCC
>DATJUH010000073.1:0-10901 GCA_035502515.1 Acidimicrobiales bacterium | reverse complement strand
GAGGGTGCTGATGACGCTACCAGGCTGGTCGTAGGGCGGGGCGGCGTAGGTCTGCATGCTGTTGGGGCCGAGGCCGTTGCGGCTGGTGTCGACGATGAAGTGGGTGGTCGGCACCGTGCTGCCCAGGGCGTCGGCGTAGCTGGCGTCGACGCCGGAGGTATTGAGGTCCGGGGTGGTGGCGGTCTCACTCCAGACGCCGAACGGGCTCAGAGCCACGCCGTTGTAGGCGCCGACCAGCGAGGCGATGTCGGTCCCCGGTGCGCCACCGTTCCAATACTGGTTGGCGCAGCCGCCGGGGGGGGACGTCGCCGGATAGGCCGGCCCGGCGAAGGCACCGGTCGGAGTGGACGTTCCCACGAAGGTGGCCACGGCGGCCAGCGCGTCCGCCGGGGTCTGGGCCTCGTTGACGGTGGCGTAGGCGATGCACGACGACACCCAGGTGCCGAAGAAGTCGCTGTTGGTGTCGTACTGGTAGTTGGAGACGTTGAGGAAGAAACCCTGAGCGTCTTGGACGTCCGCGGCCACCAGCGTCTCGGCCATCCCGCCGGCGTTCTGCCAATCGCTGTTCCCCGCATCGAGGTAGAGGCTGATGTTGGGGTCCCTCTCGAGCGTGGCCACCGCATAGCGGATGTCGCCGACCCGTGTGGTGTTGGTGATACCTGGGAACTCGGTGGCGTAAGCGGGGCCGCAGTACCCCGGAAGGTTGGCCAGAGCGTCCGGCTCTTCGAGGACCACGGCCTTGGCGTCACCGAGAGCGTTGCCTATGGAGTCGATCCAGGCGTCGTAGGCGGCGTCAGACGGCGCCCCGCCGGCCGAGTACTGGGAGCAGTCACGGCCAGGGATGTTGTAGGCGACAAAGATCGGTACCGCGTTCTGAAGACGGGCCGCGAACAGGGTCTGCCTGACCTGCTGCGTGACGTCGAAGTCAGCCTGTTGCCAGCCCAGGTTGCCGGGCTCGGCCGCCTGCGCGGGGGTCTCACCGTCGAGCCAGACGGCCGACGGCACCGACTCCATGGCGGCGATGAGGCCCGCGTTCTTGAACTGGCCGCTTTCGATCAGCTGCTGGATCTGCTGGACCGAGCCCTGAGCGGGCGGGGGGACGTAGAAGCGCGTGCCGGGGGATAAGTCGTGCCCGCCTCCCGTCGACGCCGATACCGAGGGAGTCGTCGTCCCGAGGACGCCGCTAACGACCGCCATCGACGCCACGAATGTGATGGCCTGCGTGACCCGGCGCTTCATCCCTGCCTCCTCGCTCCGCTGACGGCGACCGCCCGGCGGGCCGGGCATCTGAGCCGCTGAGCAACCCCTTACTTAGATCCCTTACTTAGATACGGGAACCTAGCATCAGGCCCGGGCATGTCAACCCCTGCGGCAATTTTTCGTCCGGGCCGGTGTGGTGCCCAGCCCTGGGGGAGCTAGGGCCGTCCGGGACAAGATGGGCTCGAACTGCGCTGGGCTCAGCGGGGGTTGGCGCAAGGCTGTCACTCATGACAGCCGAGCCATCGTCGGCGCGGTCAGGGCGGTTAGGGTTTCATCGGTAACCCCGCTGGACCCGACGGCTTCGGCGAGGTCGGCGGCGATCTTCGACGACCCCAGTTCGCGCTTCGAGGAGGGGGACGCTTTTCAAGCCGGTAACCGGTGGTGCAGCGGTGGCGTTACAGTTTCGGGGCCGGGCATGTGCGGGGGGTTGGGCCTATTCCGCGTCCGTGCCGACAAGGTCGTCGAGAAGCTCTCTTATGTCAAGGGGTGAGGGGGTATCATGGAGCTGGTCGAGTTCACGCTCACGTGGGGAGATGACGGCGTGAGCCACATGTGCCACCAAGCTCACATCCTTCGCCTCCGTGTCGGGCAAGTCGCTTCCGACACCGCCTTTTGCGGCGGACGGTGGCCGGCGCCGCTCATCTCTGAAATGGTCGCCGCTCTGAAATGGTCGCCGCCCCACAGACGCCAGGGCTGACCAGCCGCTCGAAAAGCTCCTTGCCTCGCCCGAAATCTAGGCCCACCGGGGGACGACCTGAAGCTTGTAGCCATCGCCTTCGCGCGCCCGTTTGAGGACGTCCGGGTAATCCTTGAGCGGGAACTGACCGCTCACGAGTTCTTGGAGGCCCAAGTCGGCTTCGGCAGCGAGCTCGCAAGCCCTGTCATAGCTCTTCAAAACAGCCATTGAACCGATTACATTGATCTCTTCGTTGTAAATCTTGAAGGGCGAGACCTTGGCCGTAGCCCGGTAGGACGCCACTCCGAACTGCAGGAAGGTACCGCCCGGGCGCACACGATGCAACCCGTCCTCGATCGCCGCGATGACGCCGGTGGCGTCCATCACCACGTCAAATCGGTAGGTGTCATCTAGGTGAGCCGCATCGACCAACGCCTTCGTCGCACCCAGCTCAGCGGCCCTGTGGCGGCGAGCGTCATTCGGTTCGACCACGGTGACCGACAGCGCACCAGCCCTCTCGGCGAGCATAAGTAACATGAGGCCCATGGTGCCGGCGCCGTAAATGAGGAACTTGTCACCTATTTTTGTGTTTAGCATGTCGTAGCCGTGTACGGCGCACGACAATGGCTCGATAAGGGCGCCGAGTGACATGTCGAACCCCGGCGGTAAGATGTGCGCGTTCCAACTGGGCACCGCGACGAACTCGGCGCAGCCGCCAGCAATGGTGACCCCAATGGCCCCCCATCGCTCGCACAAGTTTTCATGACCGAGTCGGCACGGGCGACAGCGGCCGCAAAACAGGGTCGGGTCAACGGCCACAAGGTCTCCAGGCCGAACCCTCGACTCGGCGAGCTCGGGCGCCAGACCTCTCACGGGCGCCTCCGGGTCACCCACGGCCACCACCTCGCCGGCGAACTCATGGCCGGGGACGAGCGGGTAGCGCGCACTGGACAGGTCGCCGTCAGCGATATGGATGTCGGTGCCGCATATGCCACAGGCGCGCACCGCCACCACGATCTCTCCCGGGCGAGGGCTGGGGTCGGCAACCTCGCCGGCACTGATATCCCCGGGGCCCTCTATCACTACCGCCTGCATCTGGTCTCCTTTCATTCTGGCCTCGAAGGACCTTCAGCGGCTCGCCGGCCCTTACATGGCGAGGGCGGCCGAAATTTGTTGGCTCCGGCGGTCAACTCACTTCAGGGCGCCCATCGACAGGCCCCGTACCAACTGCTTCTGTGCTACCCACCCGGCCAAGATGACGGGCAGGCTGGCAATCGTCGCCGCCGCGGCCAGATGGGCCCAGTACAGCCCCTCGGTCTGTATGGACGAAACGAGGAACACCGACATCGTGGCATTGGTGGTCGTCAAGCTCTGAGCGAAGAAGAACTCGTTCCAGGCGAAGATGGCGCAGATGAGGGCGGTGGCCGCGATCCCCGGGAGGGTTATGGGCAGGATCACCCGGGTGACTTCCACCCACGTGTTGGCACCGTCGATCCTGGCCGCTTCGAGCAGCCCGTTAGGTAACTCAATGAAAAAGGACCTGATCATCCATACAGCGATCGGTAGGTTCATGGCCGTGTACAAGATGACCAGTGCCCATTCGTTGTTCAACAGGCCAAGGTCTTTAGCGACGATAAAGATAGGGACGAGGGCCGCCACGTAGGGGAGCATCTTGGTGGACAGGAAGAAAAACAGCACGTCTTTGGCCCGTTTCACCGGCCGGACCGAAAGGCCGTAGGCGGCCGGTATGGCAAGTACCAGGACCAAGGCTGTCGACAGCAAGGTCACAAAAATGGAGTGCTCCAGCGGTTTCGTAAAACTTTGCACGCCGGCGAAGACCGAATCGTATTCGCTCAAGGTCGGGCGGAAAATAAACTTCGGCGGGATCGTATACGCGGCCCCCTCCGTTTTGAACGACGTAAGGACCATCCAGAACACAGGGAAAAACAGAAAGATAGCAACTACCCAGGCTGCCAAAGTCCACAGGTAGGACCAGCTTGACCGCCGTCTCCGGCGGGGGCGCACGCTAAGTAGGGGTCGGGCGGAGGAGGCTGTCATCTCAGGCCACCTATGCTGTCGAAGCCCTCAACAGGCCGGACAACAACCTGAGGGCGAATATGGCCACAACCTGCGTGAGGATGACGACGATAATCCCGGCTGCCGCGCCCAGCCCCACAGTAAAGTTGTCGAACACCTGCTCGTACAGGTAATAGGGAAGGTTGGTCGTGGCCGTGCCAGGGCCCCCCGCGGTGAGGACAAAGACCTCGCCAAAGGTCTGGACGATGTATATGGACCCGAGCAGCACGCCCAGCTGGATATAGCGCTGGATGTTCGGCAAGGTGATGTAGGCGAACGATTTCAATGCGTTGGCCCCATCGACCCGGGCCGCCTCCAGAGCTTCCAAGTCCTCCCCCTGCAGGCCAGCGAGGACGATGAGCATCATGAACGGGGCCCACTCCCAGACCAGCACGACAACGATCGAGCCCACCGCATGAGTGCCGAGCCAGTTGATGCGGCCCACTCCGAACGGCTTCAGGACGAAGTCTAAAAACCCGAAAATGGGGTCGTAAATCGTGGTCTTGAACAGCAGGTCGGTGGCCACCGGCATGATCAGGAATGGGGTGATCAACATGGTGCGCACGATGCCTCGGCCGAAGAACTTCCGGTTGACAAGGAGGGCCAGCGCGCTCCCCAGGACCATAGACAGGATCACCGCCGACGCCGTCATTTCAACCGTGCGCACAGCGGCCTGCCGGAACGCAGGGTCCGCAAAGGCGGCCCGGTACTCGGCCAAACCGGCGAACTTGTTGGAGCCCGGGACCAAAAGGTTCCAGCGCCGGAAGCTGTACCAGAGAGTGACCAGGAAGGGCACTTGGGTCACGATGACGACGTAGACGAACGCCGGCATGAGTGGCAACCGCCGCTTCCACGCCTGCGCTCGAACCGCCGACGGACGGGGCTGCCCGTTGGCCGCTGGGACGGCTCGGTCAACGGGCAGCTGGGGGACGGACGACGACAGTGTGGTCATCGTGCCCGGGTCAGTCCGAAGTTCCTTGTCCCACTACGACAGGCCGTTGGCGGAGACTATGCCTTCGGCGTCCTGTTGGCTGTTGGCCAGCGCCGTTTTCACCGACTCTGTCCCGGCAATGGCGCCCGAAATTTGGTCCGAGACGATGGTCCCGAGGTCGATGAACTCAGGGATGTCGACGAACTGGATACCAACGTAGGGGACCGGGTTCTTGGTTGGGTGCTCAGGGTTGGCCGCATCGATCGACGCCAACGTTATGCCGGCGAAGGCGCCGGCGGCCTTTTGGTACTGCGGGTTCTTGTACAGCGAAGTCCGGGTACCCGGGTTCACTGCCGCCCAGCCGTACTTAGCCGCCTGGAGGGCGATGATTTGAGGACCAGTGGCCCAGGAAAGGTATTTCCAGGTGGCGCTCTCGTTGGGCGTACCGCTTGGGATGGACAGCGACCAGGTGTACAGCCAGCCCGAAGCGATGCCGGCGGGGCCGGTCGGGGCGTATGCGTAGCCGGTGTTCTTGAAGGTGCTCGGCGCATTGAGGGCGATAGTCCCGGCCGCTACGGTGGCGTCGTACCACATCGCCGCCTTGCCGGCGTCGTAGTCGTTCAGGCACTCGGTAAAGCC
Source organism: Acidimicrobiales bacterium (assembly GCA_035502515.1). Classification (GTDB taxonomy): domain Bacteria; phylum Actinomycetota; class Acidimicrobiia; order Acidimicrobiales; family Palsa-688; genus Fen-671. Next base: position 5,319 of record DATJUH010000073.1, on the reverse strand, counting down.
ATCGTTGGACGCGCCTGGCTCTCCGTCCTTGCGGACAAGGTTCACGTAGAAGTTGGTGGCCGCTTCGTCCGGGGCGGACGACAGCTGAGGCTGCCATTTCAGGTTGAACCACTCCCCGCCCCAAGTGTTGATGACGGTGTCCAGCGCGGCCAGGTTTTCGCCCCAGCCTGGCTCGCCTCGCAGGCATATCCCCGCCACGCCCTTGGACGGGTTGTTCAGCTTCTGGGCGAACGACGCTATCTGCGCCCAGGTCGGGTGCATGGGCATCGTAAGACCGGCCGCCTTGAACAGGTCAGTTCTGTAGTACATCATCGAAGACTCGCCGTAGAAGGGGACCGAGTACAGTTTCCCATCGACTGAGAGTGCTTGGCGGAGCGGCGCCACCAGGTCACTTACGTCGTAGCTCGGGTCTTTCGCGGTGTAGGCGGACAGGTTCGCGAGCCATCCGTTCTTGGCCCAGATGGGCGTCTCGTAGTTGGAGATCATCACGGCGTTGAACTCGTTAGCGTGGGTGGTGACATCGGTCTCTATAAGCTGACGCTCGCTGTCTTCAGGCAGGGTGTCGTACTCGACTTTGATGCCAGGATTTTCCTTTTCGAAGACGGGTGTCAGGGCTTCGAGAAGTTCCATGTTCGGGTTGGACACGACGGCGACCTTGATAGTGACACTCGAGGTGGCTGGCTGCCTCGTGGCGGCTGACGCGTTCCCAGCCACGGCGATCGTCGCCAGCATCCCCAATGTCGTCCCGGCGGCGCCCAAAGTTCTGGCCGCGTGGCGCCCGCGCCGCGTCGTACGTCTCATTGCTGTCATCTTTCACCCCTTATTATCGTTCGCTATTATGCGAAGTGACACGAACACGCACGTCCTCGCCCGCGTCACAAAATACTTTCTGAGCTATTGCTCGATATATCTGGTGCGAGGTAGCTGGTTTCTTGTACGGGATGTTGCCGGCGCAACTTGGGTGTCAATTTGTGCTGAAAAACGAAACTCCCTTCCGTTTTGGTGCATCCCTGAAAAGGATTTTAAGGAGCGTCCTGCGTGGAGAGCAATAGTATAAGTGCCCGAGTTTTTGCCCGGTTTTGTGGGGTTGGGCATCCCCCGAGTTGGTCCTCAGCAGGACATTTGTTCAACGGAGTGCCCGAAGGCCACCCTCGGCCTGCCCGGTCGGAGACCGCCTGGTGTGGCGACCACGCCGCGCTCCCGGAGGCGGCACTCGTTAAATCGAGGCGGCGCTCGTTAGCGGCCAAATGGAGCATTCAGTGGGTCAACAACGAATGATGTCAGGACCGGCGGCCGAGTATTGACTAGCCATGGCCGTGGGGAAGCGGCTATCGGTGATGATGAGCTCCAGGTCGTTTACACGGGCGAACCGGCAAAAGCTCGATGTCCCGAATTTTTCATAGGTCCCGATGAAAACGCGGCGGCGAGCCGCGCGCACAACGGCGGCTTTGACTTCAGCCACACGAGGATCCGGCGTTGTCAACCCTTCGGCCAGCGATATCCCATTGGCTCCCACAAAAGCGAGGTCGATCACGAACTCAGCCAACATGCGGGTCGCCCAATGCTCCACAGTGGCCAGAGTGCGGCCCCGCACGAGGCCCCCCAACATGAGCACGGTGTAATTAGGCCGTGCGGCCAGGACGGCGGCCACAGGAAGCGAAGCGGTGACGACGGTGAGGCTTCGCTCGAGAGGGAGGCTGTGAGCCAGCAGTTGAGGCAAGTAGCCCTCGTCGACGAACACGGTTTCTGACTCGTCGAGGTGCCTGACCGCTTCATCGGCGATGCGCTGCTTCTCCACGGGATGATTGGTCTCCCGGGAGGCCAAGTCAGTCTCGAAGATGGATCTGACGACCGGGTAAGCCCTCCCATAGCTGCGCCTGATGAGTCCGTTGCGCTCCAAGGTCTTCATGTCCCGCCGGATTGTCTCAGCCGCCACCCCGAGGCGCCCGGCGGCGGATGTGACTTCTACGTGCCCGTTTTCGCGCGCCGCGGCCAGGATCTCTCTCTGACGCTCGCGAGCTCCCAGGATTTCGCTCATAGCTGGCCACCAGGGACGATGCCCATCCGCCGGTGAGGGACCGCCCGCTGCAATGACAGGCAGTTCTTCACTGCGCCGCGAAGGTTGACCCCAGTCGCAAGCACTCGCCCCATGTGCCTCCAGAAGGCATTATGACACCAGCCGCCATGTTTGTCCGCACTAGCGGAGCCGGGCCCGGAGACTGTGACAGGTGCATTCGGGGGGCCGGATAGAACTGGCCGAGCCGTACCGGCTCTTAGCTGTCATATATGTCGGCCAGCGGTCCCCATAGCCTGGGCGGTCTTCGAGCGCTATTGGCTTTCGCACGTCGGCCGAGCCAGGCCAAGCCTCGTGGTGTTCGACCCCGCGGACAAGGGCTACCTGCTCGTCGCGTGGCATCCCGAAGAACTGTCGGCCTAGACCCGGGCCGGCTTCGACGTGGTGATCGCCAGCTCGAACCTGGTGGATCTGGGCCGGGCAGCAGTGTACGCCAGTACCCTTGGCCCCGCAGTCTTGTCCGCGGCCGAGCCGCGCGGCGAGCGGGTTGCGACAGCAGCCACGCCGGCCCAGTAGGAGAGCGGGCTGTGCCGTGGCAGGCTGGAGCCATGCAAATCGGTGCCGTCTACCCGCAGAACGAGCTTCGTGGAAACCCGACCGCTGTCGGGCGGATCGGGAAAGCGGTCGAAGCCCTGGCTTTGACCACCTCCTCGCTTACGACCACGTGCTCGGCGCCGTTCACGCCGTTCGGGTGCCTCAGCTAACGGGTCCCTATACCGAGCGCGACCCGTTCCACGACCCTTTCGTGATGTTGCCTACCTGGCTGGCATCACCGAGCGGATCCGTTTCACCACCGGGGTCCTGGTCCTCCGCCAACGCCAAACGGCCCTCGTGGCCCGGCAGGCGGCCGATGTTGACCTCCTGTCCGGCGGCCGGCCCCGCCTCGGAGTGGGGGTGGGCTGGAACTACGTCGAGTACGACGCCCTGGCGCAGGACTTTCGTACCCGCGGGGCCAGGCAGGCGGAGCAGGTCGAGCTGCTCGGTCGGTTGTTCACAGAACCTGTTGTCGACGTCTTGGGGCGCTTCGACCGGGTTGACAGAGCGTCACTCGTGCCGAAGCCGGCGCGGCCCATCCCGATCTGGCTAGGTGGACCTTTCGGTGCGTTGCGGTCGATCAGGGCCAAAGAAGCTACAAAGTCCTCGGCGGTGTGCTGGCTGCGGATATCGGTAATCACCTTGCCACTGGCCACGTCCAAGGCGGCAAAAAGGTCGCAGGTGCCATTGCGCACGTAATCAGGGTGGCCCGGGCCGACCCACAAAGGTGGCCCGAATCTCCGTTATGTTGGTTCAGGATTTTCCTCTAGCCAAGTCATCACCGCGCCATAACGACGATCAGCAATGCGATTTGACCAGCTACTATGCCTGATTCAGGCGTTGGGGCTTCCGAGTGCGCCGTCTGCTACGATGGGTGGTGAGGAGAGGTGCGAGAGCGGCCGAATCGGGCTCACTGCTAAAGCCCCTAGGAACCTTCAGCACATGTCGGCCGATGACGAAGAGGCACTTCAGGTGGGGTGTTCCGTCCAGCTAGTGCCGTACCGTGGCACCCGGTGTCGCCGATTTGTAGGACAAGGAGTAGGCCAAAAGCCTAGCGAAATTAATTTGACCAGTGGGAAGTCGCCTCAGTCCCGTCTTGGTCTCACAAAAAATGAGTTTGAGACGGCTTCGTCCATGTGCCCCGTGTTGGCGGGGGTGCCCGAGACAGGGAGCCATTGACAACGTCCTCTACGTCTTGACCCAGATCGTCCCTGAGTGGCCTCGGTACGATTTGCGCGCTGGCTCCAACTGAGTCTGTGAGCAAAGACGGCGTTACTGACTCGTGCTCAGCTGAGTCAGCTGCTCGCGTTTCGCGCTAAGGCGATACATATCAACAAGACCTGGCGTGTTTGTCAACTGGAAGCGCCTTTTCGAAGCGATTGTCCCGCAGAGTGAGCGATAGGGGGGTCTCTCGGCGACGGCGGTGTTTTTGGACCCGATGGGGTGAGGTGACTCAGCGGGGAGGTTATGCAGCTTGCCCGGTTGCAGGTGGGTTGCTGAGGTTCTCGGTCAAGGCGGAGATGATCGGGAGCCAAATGATGTAGAGGTCGTCTTCGGAACCCGGATATGCATCTGGTTCGTCGATGTAAAGCCGGACGATCGTGAGCCCATCGCCGGAGCGCAACTCCCACGTCACATAGACGGTGGCGTCCGATTGGCGTTCCCCGAGAGTGTAGGAGAGTCGATGGGGCGGGTCGGCGGCGGCAACCTGATCTGAACCGACTGGCCTGACGCCGGTCAGCTGGGGGTGACGTCTCCGAATCGACGGGCCGCGTCAAGCAGCCCATCGTGGTCGATGCGACATGCCGGGCAGGCCCGCAGATGGATTGCGGTGCCGGGATATGTCGCCGCGGGGTCCTCGCCCGCGAGCTCAAGCTCAATGTAGGCGTCGAAGATCTCGATGCCTGCGTCGCATCCAAGGTCTCCGTCTTCGGATCGCAGCAAACCTTGGAAGTGCGTGTCGTCAGTCACGACTTCTGTCCTCTGGGAACACGGGGTGGCCGTCGGCGGCCATGCTCCTCCGCAGACTACGGCGCGCGTCGAACAGGTTTTTGTAAATCGCGTTTCGGGTGGAGCCGAACTTGATCGCCAGGACGTCCATCGAGACGTCGTTGAGGGCGACCGCCGCGAATACCTCGCGCTGGCGGGCGGTGAGCCGATCAACCGCGGTGGCGAGCACGGCCAGCTGCTCGCGTCGCTCCGCGCGTTGTGCGGGATCTGCCGTTGGCGAGTCTGCGAGTCGCTCCCACACGCGTTCATCGGCATGCGGCGGCTGGCGCTGCCAGGGGTGTCGGCTCACCAGGCGGGAGATCTCGAACATGACGAACTTGTACGCCCACGTCGTGAAGCGGCTGAGCCCGGCGAACTGCTCAAGCTTGGCCAAGATCTTCACCAGTGCATCGTCAGCCGCCTGCTGCGCGAGATCGTCGAACTCCGGGCCGCTGACGGACCCGAGTTGAACGCGGCGTCGGGATAGCTCGTGATAGCCGATGCGCAGCAAGACCGCGTGCAGTTCGGCCACGGTCGCATCGCGCCTGGGATGTCCCGGTCGCAGCTGCTGGGTCCAGCGTCTCGACGCGTCATCGCGCGCCAGAGGCGGCGTCCGGCGGGCGCCGGTCTCTGGGCATGAGTCTTCACCCACTCGCCGAATCATAAACGTGTGCGGGCGGGCACCGGCAATGGATCGCTGCTGATCTATGACTGCCGGGGCG
>DATJUH010000072.1:0-12155 GCA_035502515.1 Acidimicrobiales bacterium | reverse complement strand
TGCGCGGGGCCAGCGCACTAGGAAGCGAACGGGCGGGGCTGCCTGACTTTGTGTCTTTCCATACCAAGGGGGCACCAGGGTTCGAGCGGACCTATGGCCCCATCAGCCCTGAGGGCGCGGCTGGCGACGAGGACCGTTCGCCTAGCACTGAGAAGATGCTACGGGAGATCAGGGCCAACCTCGACCTGGTACGGTCGTACCCCTTATTGGCCGAGGTCCCTGTGTTCGTGGACGAATGCGACCCTGGGGTCCCCGCTCACATGGGTGTGTTCGACAACCGGAACTACCAGTTCCGCAATACCGAGTACTACCCCGTGTTCCAACTGCAGCTCATGGGCGCCCTCCTGTCCGAGCAGCCAGGTGGCCGCAAAGGGGTGTCCCTGGCAACGGCTTGGGCCTGGTACATGGAAGGCGACCGCTACTTCGAAGGGACGAGGAGCTTTTTTACGGCTTCGGATATACCTACGCCGGTGGCGAGCGCCTACAGGATGCTGGCGATGCTCGGCGAACGGCGCCTGGGCGCCAAGATCGAACACACCGGCACTGAGCCTGGCGTAGGAGCCGTCGGCGCCCTGTCGAGCGCCCAGCCAGACGGCGGCATTTCTGCCATCGTGTGGCACCACAGCGACGACCAATACGTCCGGGGCATGAAAGAGGTGGAACTAGAGGTCCGTAACCTGCCCTGTGCCGGCCGCCACGTGCAGGTTACGCAGTACCTGATAGACGAACACCACAGCAACAGCCACAACGCATGGCGAGCTCTTGGTGCCCCGCAAGACCCGACCCCTGAAGATGTGGAAACTATACAGAGGCGCTCGTCGCTCGAGGTCGTACACGACGAGGGGCTCGAGAACTGCCCGGGCTCGCTGACTCTCCGGGTTAGCCTAAAGTGCCCGGGGGCGCTGCTCGTGAAGGTTACCCCGGTGTGACGGCCAACTGTTTGGCCGGGTCCCTATTCACCCCCGGAACCAACGAAATGAGGAGAGTCGCGTGAGTTATGCGATCTTTCTGAGGCTGGCTGCGTAGCCGAGGCTCTGCAGGTGATCGACCAGGGCTGTCTTGCGGCGGTCCGGATCGACGCCACGGCTGAAGTAATCGCCACCCACGTCGCTGTAGTCGGCGTCGTCTGTTAGGAGATGCCACGCGATGACCAAGATGAGGTGGCCGACGGCCACGGCGGCGGGCCCGAGCACCGCCGTGGGTGGGCCCACGTAGCCGACGAGCGCGGGCAAGCTGGCTTCCTCTCCCTGGCGGGCGACCTGCTTATCGGGACGGCTGGGCTGGCGGCCGAGCTGGTGGTCAGGCAGGAGCGTCTTTTCTGCGGCCGCTTCGTTGGGCCAGGGTCGGGAAGGCTTCGGCCGAGCGGGAGGACAGCATTTAGCCCTCCACCAAACGTGCCCTACTTATCTCAACAAACGCTGGCCGATCATGGTCGAAGCTCACAAGCCCTAAGCGCCGTTCTGTCCCATTGAACGACAGTTGAAAGTTCCCCTTTGTGATTTCCGAGATCGATGCCGCCGATTATTTACTATCTGCGCTAACTCATCAAGGGCGGCCATGAAGCCAGCGATATTTCCAATGTAATGGGCCTCCTCACACATACACCTCTCTCGAAGGTGACGCAGTACCAAGAGGGTGCCCATGGCTGTGGGGCGACCACATGTGCCTGCGGCAAGGCGAAACGAAGGCGCTTCACTGACCAACACCCGACTGCCGGATCTGTTTGTTGGTCTTTCACACCGATCACGTCGAGGTCAACGTTCTCGGCCGAGGACATCCATGCAACTTGCACCTTCCCGCTCATGGGTATTAGCCCGCAGAAACTCGGGAGCGTCCTCCGGAAGAACCGCGACTGGGACGGCAGCGATGGGTGAGCCAATGGTCGTGGTACGTGTTGACGAGGTCGGTGGTCAGTTCCCGGCTCATGCCGGCCTGCATCGAGGACTGCCCGATGGACAGCCAAACCAGGTTCGCAAGTGACTCAACCGCTTCCCGGAGGTGTCATGACGAGGGCTTATACCTTGGGCGTGTCGGTGCTTACTCTATTTCTGTGGACCGCTCGTTGGGTAGCTCTCCCTTAGAGCGTGTCGGACGCGGGGGTTTATCGAGCACGCCTGAATAACTCTCGACACGATCAGGCCGGTCGTGTGGACGGTGAAGGTTGTCGTGCCATGCGACGAGCCCACCTCAACTTTGGCAGGGATCACCCCGGCGCGCCCAACTTTCAGGGTCGAGCCCGATGCGACACTGACCCTATATTTGGGGCCCAAGGCGTCAGCCAACGTTTGGCACGCCTCGTCGACGCCGACTTCTCGTTCCGTTTGCAACGGCACAGTTCGTACTCCTTTCTCAAGTGGGTGTTGGTCCCGAAGGCTTGCCCATTGTCATCAGCCACCTCGCGGGAGCCAGCTGAAGTGACGGCTCGCCAGCACCAGCCCGGCCACACCCCAGCCGAGGAGCACGGCCAGGTCGGCCCAGTTGAACCCGAGGCCGGTCGTGTGAGGGTTGTAGGCCGTCAACAAAGCGTCGTTCAGGGCGTGCACCGGGAACACCTTTCCTACGTCCTGGAGCCAGTTGGGGAGTTCTTTGATAGGGATGAAGATCCCGGAGATAAAGCAGACCGGCAACACGATGGCCTGGGCGGCGGGCTGGGCGGCGTCGGCCTCGGTGATGAGCGAGGCGACAGCGAAGCCGAGAGTGCACAGCACCGCCGCTCCGGTAACGACGAACAGGACGAAAGCTGGGGCGGTGCGACCAGGGACCGAGGCGCCGAACCCGGCCCAGCCGATGGCCAGCAATACAGCGGTGAGCACTACACCGGTGAGGACGGCCACGCCGGCCCGCCCGGTGATGACGGTGCTGGCCGCTGCCGGGGTGGCCCGCCGGCGCTTGTAGATACCCGCCTCCCGGTATCGGACAACGCTGACCATGAGGTTAGAGAAGTTGGCGGCGATAAGGCCGAAGGTAATTATGGCCGGGACGTAGTAGACGGACTCGTTGACCACTCCTCCGGGCACCTTGACCGTGGCGTTGCTGAACACCGAGGCGAAGATGACCAGCATCACGATTGGCAACGCGAGGGTGAAGACAACGCTCTCCTTGTTCCGGATAAAGCAGCGGACGTCAAAGTGGAACTGGCGAGCGGCCGAGCTGAGAGGGGAGCGGGGGTATTCGACGGCGGGAGGCGAACGACGCGATCCCTCCAAGGTTGGCGTAGTCACACTCGTGACGCCTCCTCGGTGAGTTCCAGGTAGGTGTCCTCGAGCGTTGGGTGGGACACCTCTAGGTCGGCAATATCGAACCCTTGGTCACCGGCCCAAGCGGCCAGTAAGCCCAATAGAGGCAGAGGGTTGGCCGCCTTGGCTTCGACCCGCCCGTTGTCGGCGGCGACGATGGAAGCCATCACGGGAGCGGGCAAGTCTTTGGCAGTGACGGTTGCCGGCAAGCGGAAGCGAATGGTCGATGCCATTTTAGAGCGCTCGCCGATCGCCTCCGGAGCACCCCGGGCCACCATGGACCCCTTTGTTATAACAGCGACGCGGTCAGCGAGGTACTCCGCTTCTTCCATGTAGTGGGTCGTCAGGAAGATGGTCTTGCCCAAGCCGCGCAACCCTGCGATCACTTCCCAGGCCGACCGGCGCGCCGATGGGTCGAAGCCGGTGGTCGGCTCGTCCAGGAACAACAGCTCCGGGTCGCCGATCAGGGCCAAGGCCACGTCCAGGCGCCGACGCTGGCCCCCAGACAGGTGCCCGCACCTGACCGCCGTCCGGTCGGCCAGGCCAACCAGCTCCAGCGTTTCTCGGACCGGGCGCGCCCGGGGGTAGTAGGTCGCATACAGCGATAAGCACTCCCAAACAGTCAGCTCGGGTTCCGGCTGGCATTCCTGCAACACGACACCGATGCGGGCGCGCCAACTGGCACCGGCATTAGCTGGGTCCTCACCCAGCACCGAGACTTCGCCCCCGGTTCGGTGCCGGAAACCCTCCAGGATTTCCACGGTCGTGGTCTTGCCCGCCCCGTTGGGGCCGAGGAAAGCGAACACCTCTCCGGCCCGAACATCTAGGTCGATGCCTCGCAAGGCTTCGACGTCCCTGTACGACATCTTCAGTCCGCTGACCGCGATGACAAAGTCCGGCATCGCCAGCTACCGCCTCCGGGACCGCGCCCGGCCAGCGTCGTCCTCGTTCATCGTCCTGCGGCGCCAGGAGCGGAGGACAGCCACGACAGCCGACAAGAGCATGATCCAGCCGGGCCAGAACGGCCCTCGCCCGGACATCGCCCAAATGATCACGCACACCACGTTGAGGCCAACCCAGCCCACCACCGCCTGTTCAACCCGCCGACGGTCGGTGTTCGGTTTAGCGCCTCCGCCCGGCCGCATGACATCTCTCATGGCGCACCCCGTTGCCAGTTGGACCTGTGCCTTTCATCTCGCTACCGGCAAACTCCTCCACGTTTATGTTCCACCCAAGGCGCTGCCATTGTTAGAGGCGAACGTCACCAATCCGTCAGCCTGGTTGGCTTGCTGCGTCCGCACGTGATCACCTGCCAGTGCCGCCCACGGTGCACCGTGCTGTTCGCAGACTAGAAGTCGCGCCTCAGAAGACGGGCAAGTTCGGGAAGGAACCAATGAGACAGCGTCGATATCCGACTGGCCCGGGCCGCCATCGTCGTGGCGCCACCCTCTGACTTGGGGCAGCGTCGTCAACAAGGAAACGCCAAAGGGCCGCGTCTGCAGTCCCCGTCGAGCGTTTCCGGAGCCGCAACGACGGGCGGCGAACACCAAGACGGAGATGATGCCATTGGCCGGGCGTAGCTCTGGGCACGTCACGCGGCACTAACGCTTACGCCGCGCAAGCTCCTCCACAAAGGCGGGGAGACGTGTCTCGAAGTCCAGGACCTTCACCCAGAGGGGCTTGATCGTGATACGCGCCATCTGGGGGTAAAAGCCTCGCACCTCGGCCGCGAACGCAGCCCATTTTTCCGCTGAGAAGGCTTTCTTCGCCGCTTCCAGGTACTCGGGCGCCACGCCCTCGACCACGTCGATATTTGCCCCACCCCGGACAAGTAGCAAACGCGGGGGCTCGCCGTTGGAGTCCACCGACAAAGCCACCTTCGGGTTGGCCCGGAGCGCAGCGACTTTCGGGGCGTTGGTCGCGGTGCAGACCACGAAGTTCGCGCCATCCCACAAGTAACCGATAGGCAGCACCCGCGGGAACCCGTCGGCCGCCGTGTAGGCCATGTGAGCGAGCAGGGGCGAGCGCAGCAACTCCTGGGCTATAGGGTCGTCAAGGGCCCGGGCAATCTCATGTGCGTCCATAGGTGTCGCCTCCTATTGCAGGTCAGTTGGCAATGCTGGTGCCGCCGGGATGAGCCATAGCTGCTCGCTCACCTCTCGAGTACTTGGCGCCGGCCCCGGCCTGAGCCGCGCCCCCGCTAACTCGCGTCCGGCCACATCGGGGTGGACGCGCCTGCACAGTCGCGGCTGGTCAAGCGGAGCTTCAGTCACGCTCAGCCGCCGAGGTCACCCGGCGGCCCGTAGTCGGCAAAAGCGTCGGCTCGGACCGCCGAAGAGAAGTGTGTCCTTGCGGCCTGACGAGCCCGCAAGCACCGGTGAGCGCCTGCCTGGTGCTGGCGAACCGTTGGTGCCACGGCCGGCGGCTTTGGCGACGGGGGCGTCGCGCGTTGTTTGGTGCTTGTGGCTGCGACCGGGCCAGCTGCAACTTCGTCAGTGTCAGGGCTTGTAACGGGTCCATGTCGTCCTCCTGGGTCTCATGGGCGCCCCGGACGGGCACTCGTCATACAAACGGAGCCAGAGCGTCGCCTTCGACATGGAGGGCGCGACCCAGCGTGCCCACCAACACCGGCCTGGCCGCGCTCGAGGCTCCAAGACCCGGGCGGGCATCGTTAGCCGAGGTGTTGTGGCGCGCCCGCCGGAGCCATGCGGCCAAAACGTCGCACCTACCCATTGCCCCATTGCTGCGCGTCGCGGGTGCCGGGGCCAATGGCGCGACGTCGAGCACCGGGGACGGCCCCGTCTACAAACGAGGGGACGGGTGGCAATATGGCCAGGACGAGCCGGAGGGAGCCAAATGACCAAGTTCATGCTGCTGGTCAACTACGACGGGGGCGTGGTGGCGGAGCCCATGTTGAGCTGGAGCCCGGGCGACATCAAGGCCCACCTGGCCTACTACGAGGCCCTCAACCAAGAGCTGACCGCATCGGGCGAACTCGTCGACCACCAAGCCCTGGCCTGGCCCGAGACGTCGAAGATCGTGCGTTCGGACGGGCGGGCGGCGCCGCTTGTGACCGACGGCCCCTATGCCGAGGCCAAGGAGCAGATCGCCGGTTACACGGTCGTCGACGTCGAGTCCGTCGACCGCGCCATCGAGATTGCCGCCCGCTTGTCGGCGGTCCCCGGGCCGGGCGGCACCCCGACCCAGCAGCCAATAGAGGTGCGCCAGTTCATGGACGGCCAGACGGTCGACCTGTGAGGCGCCGTGACAGGCCCTAGGCCCGTGCCGCGAGCCGGCCCCACAGCGCGTCCCAGCGTCGAAGCGCTGCTCCGGGCGCTGGCACCCCAGGTCCTCGGCACCGTGGTGCGTCGCTCCGGTGGCTTCGACGCGGCTGAGGACGCGGTCCAAGAAGCGCTCGTCTCTGCTTACCGCCACTGGGCCCTCTACGGCGTACCGGCGAACCCCCGCGCTTGGCTCACGAAGGCCGCAATGCGAAAGGTCGTCGACCGCGCCAGGAGCGACCACGCTCGCCGACGCAGAGAGGAGCTTGCCGCGGCGAGCCCACCCCCAGGCGGTAGCGCGTCAGGGGAGGACGACACCCTGACGTTGCTGTTCCTGTGCTGCCACCCCGTGCTGACGCCTACATCGGCGATCGCTCTCACCCTACGGGCTGTGGGAGGGCTCACGACCTCAGAGATCGCGAATGCCTTCATGGTCCCCGAGGCGACGATGGCACAGCGAATCAGCCGGGCCAAACAACAGGTCAAGGCCTCGGGCGTGCCGTTCCAGATGCCGGCCGGAGAAGAGCTGGCGGGACGCTTGGACCTGCTGCTACATGTCCTCTACCTCATCTTCAACGAGGGTTACACGACCAGCCGGGGGGAAGGCCTCTACCGCGTCGACTTGTCAGCCGAGGCCATCAGGCTGGCCCGGGCGGTGCGCGAGCGGGTGCCACACGACGGCTCGGTGACGGGCCTGCTCGCCCTCATGCTCCTGACCGAGGCCCGCCGCGCGGCGAGGACGACGCCCCTTGGCGAACTGGTCCCCCTTGCCGAACAGGACCGGGCGCTGTGGGACCGGCGGTTGGTCGAAGAGGGCGTAGCCCTGGCCGTCCAGGCCATGAGCCAAGGCCCGACTGGTGAGTACCAGTTGCAGGCCGCCATTAGCGCCCTGCACGACGAGGCCGCCACTGCCGATCAAACAGATTGGCCTCAGGTGCTCGCGCTTTACGGCGTCCTCGAGCAGATGACGGCAAACCCCATTGTGACGCTCAACCGAGCGGTCGCCGAAGCCATGGTGCACGGCCCGGCTGCGGGGCTCGCCCTCCTGGCGTCGCTCGATGAACGGCTCGCCGGCAACCACCGGCTCTACGCCGTACGGGCCCACCTCTACGAAATGCTTGGGGACGTGCCAGCCGCGCTCGACAATTACCGTGCCGCCGCGGACAAGACAATGAGCCTGCCCGAACAGCACTACCTGACTGCCAGAGCGGCGCGCCTCAACGCTGCAGGTCCAACAAGGGCGACGGGCAGGATACCGCAGACAAGCCCGCCTCGCCCCACCCAAACGCCATCCCGCGAGGAACGGCTCGCGACCACACGCGGGAAGCCGTTTGGTCCCGTGTAAAGCCAGGTGGGCCGGGGCTGCGCTGGACCAGCTTCGGGGCGGCGGGTTGGCTCAACCCCTCGTGTGGTTCCTCAGATGTTGCCTCAAGACTCTTGCACTACCTGGCGCACCTCGACGGGCTGCTGGATCGGGACACCACCGGGGCCGGGTACTGCCGACACCCGGGCCGCGATCTCCAAGGCGCGGGCCTCGGACTTGACGTCCACGACCTGGAACCCGGCCAGCACTTCCTTGGACTCGGGGAACGGGCCGTCGGTGACGACAGCCGCCGAGACTCCGTCCGAGCGCACGATCCGGGCCAGGCGGGGGTCGGCGAGGGCCGTTAACTGAACAAGCTCGCCGTTCTCGGCCAGTTCCCTGTTCAGTACCTCGTAGTGGTTCATGTGAGCGGCGATCTCTTCGGGCTTCCACTCGTCCATGGGCGTGCCGACAACGCCGTTGTCGTGGTTCACCATCAGCAGGAACGTGGGCATCGGGGACTCCTCCTTTGCTAATGCTGCCCCGGATGGGGGCACAGGACACTATCTGAACGGAGCCGGCACGCCGATCTCGACACGGGAAACGAAGTACCAACCAAATCCCGCTGGCCCCACACATAAGTGGACATCTCGACCCGGCTTGTGACCGAAGTCGCGATATCCCGACCCGCGCCCGATTCGATACGGAAAACGTCAGCAGGCTTGGCAGTTTCGCGTGAGAGAGAGCCAGAACGCCGACCCTGGTCCGACCAATATGTACATGTTTCTGTTCAGGCGGCGCCAAATTGGCCTCTAACCGGACGGGATAACGTCGATCGGGCGCTGCCGGGCGCCGCTTCTAGCCGCCATTCTGCGATTGTGTTATGGGCCCGCTCCGGCAGAAGTGACGGCGCCCGGGGCGCGAACCGATCCTGGGCCAGGATCGGGCTCAGTATGGTGAGGGCTGGTTGAAGATGACGGCCAAACTGGTGATCTTCCCGTCTCTGAGGGCGAAGTAGCTGGACATGATCAGCTCGTCTGGCAGGTTGCTTTTGTCGTAATCGCCGTCGTACTTCGCCCTGACGATGATGTCGCCGTAGTGGTCGATGACCTCTCGGACCTCCATGGTGACGTGATCGCCGACGAACTCCTTTGCCATGAACGTGCGGATGGCCTCGCCGCCCCAGATCTCACGGCGGTTGTCGTTTACATAGGCGTCCGGGGTGAACGTGGCGACGATCCGCTCGGTGTCGAAGGCGTTGACAGCGGCGATGTGCTCGGCGACGATGGCGGGCAGTTTGGTGATCACCTTGCTGTTCATTGGTAGTAACTCCTTTGTTCCTTGGGCTAGCCGCTTGGCCAGCTGGTTCCCACCTTCGCTCCTCCCATAGCTGGAAGGTCAAGACCTCATACGCCGCTTGACTCTCCCATAGGGGGAGACCCCAGACTGGGGTCGTGAGCTCGACACTGCCGATCGGCGATTTCTCTCGGGCGACGCACCTGAGCGTCAAGATGCTCCGGCACTACCACGAGATCGGGCTGTTGGAGCCGGTCGACATCGACGCCGACACCGGGTACCGCCGCTATGCAACAGAGCAGATCGTCACGGCTCAGATCATCCGTCGCTTCCGCGATCTTGAGATGCCATTGGACGACATCCACGCGGTGCTAGATGCCGGGGACGTCGAGACGCGCAACCAGGTGATCGCCAACCACCTGGCCCGTCTGGAATCAAGCCTGGCTCGGACGCAAGAAGCAGTCTCATCGCTAAGAGACCTCCTGGATCACCCCCAGGCCAGTGCCCCCCTGGGCCACCGCCACCTCAGTGCCACGCCCGCCGCGGTTATCACCGATATCGTCGATCGTACCGACGCGCTGACCTGGTATCAGGGAGCTATCGGGGAACTGACCGCCACTCTGGCCGCCCAGGACATCCACCCGGTCGCGCCAGCCGGGGGCGTCTTCAGCACGGACCTATTCACCAACGAGCGTGGCGAAGCCACCATCTTCCTTCCCTGCCATTCATCGCCCCGGCCTGTCGGACGCGTCAGAACCGCCGTCATCCCACCTGCAGAGCTGGCAACGATCGTCCACCCCGGCCCCCACAAGAACATCGACCGAACCTACGGCGCGCTGGCCGCCTACGTGACCCGGCACGCTCTCGCCGTCGATGGGCCGATTCGCGAGTACTACATGGTCGGTCCGTCCGAAACACGAGACGAGTCCTTGTGGCGCACCGAAGTTGGATGGCCGATCTTCGAGACCCGTCCCCATGGGTAATGATCCTCCGCTCCGCACGTACACGTAATGACCTTGTTCGACGGGAAGGTGGGGGCGTTGCTTCGAGCTAACCGAGGACCAGAGGCGGTGTCCTACGTGGACGGCTTGCTCAAGGTGTCCCTCCGCATGAACGTGAGGAAAGTGTTGAACCTCCGAAGCCTCGGCGACATTAGGCCTCTTTCCATCGCCGACTTCCACGTCGTGTTGCGGAGCGAACCCGACCTTTACAGCCATTGGGTGGACGGGTTACGCCTTCTTTTTCGTAGCTGGTGGCCGGACATGTGGAGCCGTGGTCCGGCGCGGGACCGCACCACCATGACCTGACAAGACGTGCTGCGCTACTGACGATAGATGGACCGGTCGCCGCCGAATGCAACGTGGCCGGGCACAGTTTTCGGCTGGCTCTTCCAAATCCAGTTCGACCAAAACGGGGAACCCGACGTCAACTGGACACGGTGCTTGAAGGAAAAGCTGATGCCAGACGACACCAAAGACCCTTGTTCCGGGTGGCCAATCAAGCAGAGCTAGCGCAGCACGGCCGAGGCAACGCGACGGAGGACTTCAGTCTGTGACGTTGGTGGCGTCTCCGGTGGCCTCGTAGTTGGCACAGATATAGCCACCTTTTGGCAAGTTGTCTTCGGCCTGCCTCAGCCTCCATGGCCAAGGTGGCCGAGCTTACGATTCGAACCTGAGAAAACAGCCGCCCCGACCCTGCCCACGGCTGCGGGCGGCGCGAATGGCACGCCGGTGGAGAAGCCTTTCGGGTTCTTCAGGTCGGCCAATGCGCCTTCGAGGTACCGGACGTAGCTGACAAGGATATGACGCTGCCCAGCGGTCAGCGTCCGGGACACGGGCATGTAGGAGGCGTGGTCGAACATCTCTGGGTCAGTCAACGCCAAGGAACGGCCCCGCCACTCCTGGAACTGCTGGGGATTGGCGATGAAATCCATCGTTGGGAAGGCCAGCAGGTAGTTTTCGAACACCTCCTTGAACACCGTATCGTTGACTTCGGCCACCTGCGGGGTCTCCTTCGCCAGCCATTCATCGAATGCATCGGCGAGGTTGTTGTGCCAAGGCAGGCAGCAAACGACCGCGTAGAAGGCCGACCCGATCCCACCCACCCCGTCTGCCGACACGAACGGCGCACCGACGTAGCCGCCTTGTGACTGTTCCCATGGCAGGAATACCAGGTTGGGGATGGCGCCGCCGGCGTCGGAGGGGGCTCCCCCCTTGGAAATCACCTGAATTTCGACGTTGCCGTCGCTGGGCACGCTGATGGCTTGCTCGGGAGCGTATGGGAAAAGAGCCCAGTTACCGGAAGGGTCCCGATAGCGCACCTCCATGGGCCCACTGTCAGGTGGGTTGATCGGATCAAGCTGGGCGTCGTACGCCGACCAGGTCAGCCGCAAGGTCGGCTTCGTCGGCCCAGGAAAATCCTTCGGCGCCATCGCGCGATACCTGACGTGTACGGTACAGGTCGGTGCCACAGAGGGCATGCCGGGCCTGGGTGATTGTGCGTCGCCGTCTGGCGGTGCTCCGGGCTGCTCGGCGTACATCCCCCGAGTGTCTGTCTGTGCCGTGGTGGCCGCCTCTTGCAGAGCCGTCATCCGATGAGATGGGCCGTTTGGACCGTCATAGCTCTCGACTGACACGAAGAGGGCGTTTGAGGCGAGCTGCGTAGCCGTGAGACCATTACCCGGGAGGTCGACCAGCCCACCGAAGCGCTCGTAAGTCGCCTGGTCGTAGGCGATGTCCCAGACGCCTGCGGAGCTGGCCGGGGCATTGCTCGTTGACGGTGCGGCCGGGTTCCCCAAGGTCATCGTCATCGGGCCGAAGTCGCATTTTGTCCCCGAGCTGTCCCGTTCCGGTACAACCATGGCGAGATCGACGGTGAGCCGCTCCACCACGTCGTCGTTACCCACCGTGACCTCCACGGTCGCGGGCCCGAGCGGCTGTGGGGCGTACGCGGGCCCGTCGCTGTTGTCCGGCTTCTTCGGAGCAGGGCCGTATAGGAGGCCAGGGAGATTGGACGGTGACACTTTGTTGGAGACTTTGT
>DATJUH010000071.1:0-48296 GCA_035502515.1 Acidimicrobiales bacterium | reverse complement strand
CCCAAACCGCTCCGGCCCAAACCGCGCCGGCCCAAACCGTTCCGGCAATGAGCGCCCCGGCCGGGCCGGGGTTGGTGTCGACGGACGGAGGGCAGGCTGCGGCCGCACAAGCGGTGGTGACTGAAACAAACGCCTCCGACGCAGGACCCTCGGACGCACGCCCCTCCGAGGCGAGCCCTACCCCGACCGGCCCACTCCGGACCGGCCCCTCGCAACCAACGGTCTCGCAAACCGGCGCTTCCCCAACCGGCGCCCCCCCACCTGGCGCCGGCAGCCCGGCGCCGCCCGACGGCCAAGACTACGCATGACGCCGCCCCGGATCCGGGCGGAGCGGGGCACCCAGCGCTCGTGCAAGGGTTGGCCTCAGGAGGCGGCGTTACGAATGCTCCACAACAATCTCGACCCCGAGGTGGCGGAGCACCCCGACGACCTCGTGGTTTACGGCGGCACCGGCCGGGCGGCGCGGGACTGGCCCTCGTTTTATGCCATCGAATCTGCGCTGCGCTCGCTCGAACACGACCAGACCCTGCTGGTCCAGTCCGGCCGGCCTGTGGGCGTCTTCCGGACCCACGAATGGGCACCCCGGGTATTGATAGCCAACGCCAACCTGGTCCCCGAGTGGGCCAACTGGGACGAGTTCCGCCGTCTCGAACAGCTCGGCCTCACGATGTACGGTCAGATGACCGCCGGCAGCTGGATCTACATAGGTACCCAGGGGATCCTCCAGGGGACGTACGAGACCTTCGCCGCGATAGCCGACAAACGCTTCCAAGGCAGCCTGGTGGGCACCCTGACCGTGACCTGCGGAGCCGGTGGGATGGGCGGGGCGCAACCTCTCGCGGTCACCATGAACGGGGGTGTCGTTCTCTGCTGCGACGTCGACCCGAGCCGAATAGAGCGTCGCCTGCAGACCGGCTACCTGGACACCGTCGCTCATGACCTCGACGAAGCCCTGGCCCTGGCGGAACGCGCCCGTCTGGAGGCCCGCCCCCTGTCGATCGGGCTGGTCGGGAACGGTGCCGAACTGCTGCCAGCCGTCCTACACCGGGATGTCCCGGTCGATATCGCCACCGACCAGACCCCGGCGCACGACCCGCTCAGCTACGTGCCGGCCGGGATGAGCCTGGCGGAAGCGGGCGAGCTCAGGCGAGCGAGCCCGGAGGAGTACGTGAAACGAGCGCGGGCATCGATGGCCGTCCACTGTGCCGCCCTGGTCGAACTGCTCGACCGCGGGGCCGAGGTTTTCGACTACGGCAACAGCCTGCGGGCTGAGGCCCGCCTCGGCGGTTTCGACCGGGCCTTCGACTACCCCGGTTTCATCCCCGCCTACATCCGGCCGCTTTTCTGCGAGGGCAAAGGACCTTTTCGCTGGGCTGCGCTCTCGGGTGACATGGACGACATAGCCGCGACAGACCTCGCCGTCCAGCAACTGTTCCCCGGGGACGACCACCTCCGGCGCTGGCTTTCCATGGCCGAAGAGAAGGTTGCCTACCAGGGCCTCCCCGCCCGTATCTGCTGGCTCGGCTACGGCGAACGGGACCAGGCCGGCCTCCGCTTCAACGAGATGGTCGCCGACGGCCGGTTGAAGGCGCCCATCGTGATCGGCCGTGACCACCTCGACTGCGGGTCGGTGGCCTCTCCGTACCGGGAGACCGAACGGATGCTCGACGGGTCGGATGCCATCGCCGATTGGCCGCTGCTCAACGCCCTCCTCAACACGGCCAGCGGGGCGTCGTGGGTCTCCATCCACCACGGCGGCGGCGTCGGGATCGGCCGCTCCATTCACGCCGGCCAGGTCTGCGTGGCAGACGGTTCGGCGCTGGCGGCGGAGAAGCTGGCCCGCGTCCTCACCAACGACCCGGGCATTGGCATTGCCCGCCATGTTGACGCCGGTTACGAGCGAGCCGCGCAGGTGGCCCAAGCACGTGGCGTGCCCATACCGATGCACACCGTCCCGAGAGGCGCGGCCCCGGAACCGGCCACCTTGCGTCAGGCCACCCCGGCTCAGGACCAGCGGTGACGCATACGTCCGGCGCCGTTGTCGTCTACCCCACAGGCCTGACCGCCGCCGCCGTCGTCGCCGTGGCCCGGGACAGGGCTCCGGTGCACCTCTCGGCCGAGGCGGTCGAGGCTATGGCCGCCTCTCGCCAGGTGGTGGAGAAGCTGGCGGCCGCCCCCACGCCGGCGTACGGCATCTCGACGGGTTTCGGCGCCCTGGCCACCAGGCATATCCGGCCGGAACTGCGAGCCAAGCTCCAGGCCAGCCTCATCCGTTCGCACGCCGCCGGCATCGGCGAACCGGTGGAGGCCGAGGTGGTGCGGGCCCTGATGCTGCTCCGCTTGAGGACCCTGGCCACCGGCTACACCGGGGCCCGGCCGCTGCTCGCCGAGTACCTGGCGGCGTTGCTGAACTCGGGCGTGACACCGGTCGTCCCCGACGCCGGCTCGCTCGGCTGCAGTGGGGACCTGGCCCCTCTCGCCCATTGCGCCCTGGTCCTGATGGGCGAGGGCGAAGCGGACGGTCCCGATGGCCGGCGGCTCCCCGGCGCCCACGCCCTGGCCGTTGCCGGCCTGGCGCCACTGTCGCTCGATGTGAAGGAAGGCCTCGCCCTTATCAACGGCACCGATGGCATGCTCGGGATGCTGGTGCTGGCCGGCCATGACCTCGGCCGCCTGTGCACCGCCGCCGACGTCATCGCCGCCATCAGCGTTGAGGCGCTGCTCGGGACCGACCAGGCCTTCTCCCCCGAGCTGCAAGCCTTGCGCCCGCAGCCGGGCCAGGCCGTCAGTGCCGCCAACATGATGAAGGTCCTGGCCGGGTCGGAGATCGTCGCCTCCCACCGGGAGGGCCATGCCAGGGTCCAGGACGCCTATTCGTTGCGCTGCGCCCCGCAGGTGACGGGGGCGGCGCGCGACACGCTGAGCCACGCGCACGCCGTTGCCGGCCACGAACTCGCGTCGGCCATCGACAACCCGGTGGTACTGGAAGACGGCCAGGTGCGTTCGAACGGTAATTTCCACGGCGCCCCCCTGGCCTACGTGCTCGACTTCCTGGCCATCGTGGTGGCCGACCAGGCTTCGATCGCCGAGCGCAGGACAGACCGCCTGCTCGACCCGGCCCGTTCCCACGGGCTGCCGCCCTTCCTGGCCGACGACCCGGGCGTCGATTCGGGGCTGATGCTGGCTCATTACTCCCAGGCCGCTCTGGTCTCCCGGTGCAAGCGGCTGGCCGTGCCGGCCAGCGTCGACTCGCTGCCGACTTCGGCCATGCAGGAGGACCACGTCTCGATGGGTTGGGACGCAGCCCGGAAGCTGCGGGTAGCCGTCGGGTACCTAAACGACGTCCTGGCCATCGAGCTCATGGCCGCGGCGCGGGCCATCGAGCTGCGGGCGCCCTTGAGGCCGGCCCCGGCCACGGCGGCAGCTGTTTCGCTTCTGCGCCAGTGGGTCCCCGGCCCGGGCCCGGACCGCTTCGTATCGCCCGAACTGGCGGGAGCCAGCAGGCTGGTGCGTTCCGGTCAGGTGGTGGACGCGGTCGAGAAAATTACCGGCCCGCTGGCGTGACGGGGGACGACCACCGGGCCGCCGTGCCGCTGGAGGGCACCATGGCTACGTCCGCCTCCACGACCCCCCTGGTTGATTACTACTGCGACTATGCCTGGCTCGGTGGCGACACGGCGACGTCCGGAGTCACGTTGCGGGTGAAGGGAACAAGGATCGAGGCCGTTACCGTCGCCGGTCACCCTCCGGCGGGCGCCAGGCACCTGGCCGGCCTCACCCTCCCGGGGCTGGCCAACGCCCACTCGCACGCCTTTCACCGGGCGCTTCGGGGCCGGGCCGAGCGGGGTCAGGGAGATTTCTGGACGTGGCGGGACCTCATGTACTCGGCCGCCGCCGTCCTGACGCCGGAGCTGTACTTTGCCCTGGCCCGGGCCGTGTACGCCGAAATGGCGCTGGCCGGGTTCACGGTGGTGGGTGAGTTCCACTACCTGCACCACGGCCCCGGCGGTGCCCGTTACGACGACGCCAATGCCATGGGCCGTGCCCTACGGGAGGCCGGACGGGCGGCAGGGGTGAAGCTCGTCTTGATCGATGCCTGCTACCTCGAAGCCGGGCCCGGGCGCCCCCTCGAAGGGGCCCAGCTCCGGTTCGGGGATGAGGACGTCGAGGCCTGGGCCGAGCGCGCCGCCGCCCTGGCCGGCGCCCCCAGGGACAGCGGTGAATTGATGGGGGCGGCGGTCCACTCGCTCCGGGCCGTCCCGCCGGCGGCCGTCTGCCGGGTGGCTGAATGGGCGCAGGAGCGCTCGGTCCCCTTGCATTTCCACTGCTCCGAGCAGCCGGCGGAAAACCTGGAGGTGCTCGCCGCCTATGGGGCCACACCGGTCGCATTACTGGGCGAGGCCGGTGCTCTGCGGCAGGGTTCGGTGGCCGTTCACGCCACCCACCTCTGCGACGAGGATGTCAAGGCCCTGGGCCAGTCGGGCGCCGGGGTCTGCATGTGCCCGACGACCGAACGTGACCTGGCCGACGGGATCGGGCCGGCCCGGCGCCTGCTGGCGCTCGGGGCGCCGCTCTCGCTGGGCAGCGACAGCCACGCGGTGGTCAACCCCTTCGAGGAAATGCGGGCGCTCGAGGTCGACGAACGCCTCGCCACCCACCAACGAGGCCATTTCAGTGCTGCGCAGCTGCTCGAGGCGGCCACCTCCGCCGGGTACCGCGCACTGGGGGACCCGGCCGGAGGGCGATTGCGCCCGGGGGCGCCCGCCGACTTCGTCGCCCTGTCGCTCGACGGGCCGGGCCTGGCCGGGACGACCGAAGAATTCCTCCTGGAAGGGGCGGTGTTCGCGGCCGCGCCGTCCGACGTCACCGGCGTCGTGGTGGAGGGCCGGCCGGTGGTCGAGGACGGGCGCCACCTGCTCGTCGACGACGTGGCCGGCGCGTTGCGGTCCGCCATCGGCGCAATGGCGTTGCCCCTTTCATGAGCTCTCCCGCCGGCCCCGGCTGCGCCGTCTTCGACAACATCGGCTGTCTGGTCACCAACGACCCTTCCCTCGGTGAAGACCGCCTCGGGTGCCGGACGGGGAGCGCGCTCGTGGCCGTGGACGGCCGGGTCGCCTGGGTGGGGGACGCCGGCCGGGTACCCGAGGGCGCCGGCGGTAGCCGGGTAGACGTGGGCGGCCGGGCCGTACTGCCCGGGTTCGTCGACAGCCATACCCACCTCGTCTTTGCCGGCGACCGGAGCCGGGAGTTTGCCGCTCGCTCAGCGGGTGGCCATTACCAAGCGGGCGGGATCCTCGCCACTGTGTCGGCCACCCGCGCCGCTAGCGACGGCGAACTTGGCGCCACCGTCAGCCGCCTTGTGGCTGAAGCTCTCAGCTCCGGGACCACGACCCTCGAGTGCAAGTCGGGTTACGGCCTTACCGTCAGCGACGAGGAGCGCAGCCTGCGCGCTGCCAAGGAGCACACAGAAGAGACGACTTTCCTGGGTGCGCACGTTGTGCCTCCCGAGTTCGCCGGCCGGGCGGACGATTATGTGGCGCTTGTCTGCTCGACGATGCTCGATGCCTGCGCCCCCCACGCTCGGTGGGTCGACGTCTTTTGCGAAGTGGGGGCTTTCGATGCCGACCAGGCCGCTGAGGTACTGCGGGCCGGAGCCCGGCGTGGCCTTGGGGGGCGCGTCCATGCCAATCAGCTCGGCTTCGGTCCTGGCGCCCGGGTGGCCGTCGAAACCGGCGCCGCCAGTGCCGACCACTGCACGCACCTGAGTGCCACCGACGTGGACCTATTGGGTGCCAGCGAGACGGTGGTCACCCTCTTGCCCGGAGCGGAGTTCTCCACCCGCTCGCCCTACGCCGACGGACGGCGGCTGCTGGACGCGGGCGCGACGGTGGCGCTGGCCTCTGACTGCAACCCAGGCACCAGCTACACGACGAACATGCCGTGGTGCATCGCCCTGGCCGCCCGGGAAGTGGGGATGACCGTCGACGAGGCGGTTTGGGCCGCCACCCTCGGGGGCGCCCGGGCGCTGCGGAGGGACGATGTCGGCCACCTTTCCGTCGGCGCTCGGGCTGACCTCGTCGTGCTCGATGCGCCCTCACATCTGTACCTTGCGTACCGCCCCGGGGTGCAGCTGGTGGCCGGAGTGTGGCGCGGTGGTGAGCCGGCCTGGCCCCCCACACGAGGGCCATTTTGACGGCGGCACTAGGGTAAACGCCGTGGGCCAGATCCCTACGACGTCATCGGCATCACCGGTCGGGGCCCCGGCGTCCGGCCCTGCACAGTGGCCGGCGCCGCCGCCTCCAAGGGCCATGGCGGGCGCCCGGGAACAGGTGCGGGCCGCCGCCGGGCCCGACCGCCGCCTGCTCGTCATCGACGATGACGCCACCGGTTCCCAGGCCGTCCACGACGTGTCGGTCCTGCTCAGTTTCGACATCGACCAGCTGGGAGAAGCCTTCCGGGCTCCGGGATCGTGCGCTTTTGTGCTCACCAATTCGCGCAGTCTCGACTCGGTTCAGGCCGCCCGGTCGAACAGAGAAATCGCCCGATCGGCGCTCGAGTACTGTCGTTCGGCCGGCATGCAGCTTTCTATTGTCAGCAGGAGCGATTCGACCCTTCGGGGCCATTTGTTCGACGAGGTAAATGCGCTGAACGAGGCCCACCGCGACGTTATGGGGCGCGACTACGACGCGGTCTTGTTGGCGCCTGCCTATTTCGAGGCCGGGCGGGTCACGGCGGGGGACACCCACTGGGCCAAGGTGGCCGGTAATTTCGTGCCGGTCGGGGAAACGGAGTTCGCTCGGGACACCACGTTCGGTTATGCCGCCTCCGACTTGCGCCAGTTCATTGCCGAAAAGAGCTCGGGCCGAGTGGGCGCCGCCGACGTCGTGAGCATCGGTATCGAGGACATCAGGACGGGCGGGCCCGAACGGGTGTCCGAATTACTTACCGGGCTGGAGGGCCGGCAGTTCGTAGTTGTCAATGGGCTGGAGTATGGCGACTACGAGGTTGTCGCGTTGGCCGCGGCCCGGCTGGAAGCGAGCGGGAAAGCCTGGCTTTACCGCACCGCACCGTCGTTCGTGCCCGTCCTGGCCGGCCTGGCGGAAATCGCCCCCTTGTCCAGCGCCCAGATCTGGCGGGACGGGAAGCGCCCGGGCCATGGCCTGGTGGTCGTCGGTTCCCACACCGGGCTGACGAACCAGCAAGTGAGGTACGCCGCCGTTCATCACCCGCTTATCGAGGTCGAGCTGGATGTCAATAAAGTGGTCGACCCGGCGTCGCGCTCTCAACACGTAGAAGAAGTCGCCGGCCGGGTGGCGGCCTCGCTCGAGCATGCCGACGTCCTGCTCATAACCAGCCGTTCACTCGTGGCCAGTAGCGGGGAAAACAGCATCGGGGACAGCCAGGGCCTGGCCGTCAGCCGGCTCGTTTCTGTCGCCATTACCGACGCTCTCGGCCCCCTCCGGGGGAACGAGCCCGCCTGGGTTATCGCCAAGGGGGGTATAACCTCGCACGACGTGGCCGTGCAGGGTTTCGGCATCCGGCGGGCGGTCGTGGCCGGGCAGATCAGCCGGGGTATTATCTCGGTTTTTCAACCCGTTGTGGCGGCGGCGGGAGCGGTGGGGATGCCGTACGTCGTTTTTGCCGGAAACGTGGGTAACGAGGAGAGCCTGTCCGAGGCCATCGACCGCCTCGAGGCAGGGTGATGGGCCGGCCGGCCCAAGAGGGTGGGCGGGCGGAAACGCTAATTATCGAACGGCGGTTATGGAATAGGCGGTTCGGTTGTGGTGCGGCGATTAATGGGAGCGGGTAATTAATGGTGGGCGCGCTGAAAGTGGGCTGGATCGGGCTGGGAGCAATGGGTGCTCCTATGGCCCGTCGAGCGGCGACGGCCGGTTTTGACGTCATCGCATACGACAAGGATGCCACCCGCCTCTTTGCCGTCGTCTCGTCGACAGGTCCGCCGAGCGTCATGCACGCAGCGGGGACGGCGGGTGAGGCGGTCCGGGACGCCGACGTGGCCGCGTTGATGGTGGCCACGCCTGAACAGGCGGAAGACGTCCTGTTTTCTCCCGACGGCGTGGAGAGGTCGCTCTCTCCCGGCGCCTTTGTCCTCGTGATGGCGACCGTCGGCCCGGACGCTATTTCGGCGTGGGTGCCAAGGCTCGGTCAACGCGGGCTCACACTCGTCGACGCACCGGTCTCCGGCGGCACCGCCCGCGCCGAGTCGGGCGAGCTGCTGGCGATGGTCGGGGGAGCTGAGGCCGCCGTGGGCACGGTCACGCCCTTGCTCGGCGCGCTGGCCAGCACCACCGTGGTCGTGGGCGCCGAGCCAGGGGACGGTCAACGGATGAAGCTGGTCAACCAGTTGCTCTGCGGGGTCCATATCGCGGTGGCGGCCGAGGCGCTCGCTTTTGCCGAGGCGCTCGGCCTCGACCCTCGCCAGTGTTGGGAGGTCCTGCGTCACGGGGCGGCCGATTCGTTCATGTTCGAGGACCGTGGCGCCCGCATGCTCGAGGAGAACTTCGAGCCTCCCCGCAGCGCCCTCGATATTTTCGTGAAAGACATGGCTTTGGTCCGGGGGGCGGCCCGGCAAGCAGGGTCCCCGACGCCCCTGGCCGAGGCGGCCGAGCAGATCTACCTGGCCGGTCAACGGGCCGGGCTGGGCCGCCTCGACGATTCGGTCGTCATCGAGGTGGCACGCGGCGCCAAGTGACCCGTAGCCGGCTAACGTCGAACGGGGCCCGGGCAATCGTCTGTTGGAAGCTGGGCGTCGTCAACGGGCGGGCCGGGAGCGTTCTGGAAAAGAACTGGGCCCACGGGGGAGAACCGGGCTGTGGTGGACGGGCCGCACCCGTCCGGCCTCGGCGCGCCAGGTGTTGTTCTTATCGTTACCCGGGCACGCAAAAGTCGCGCCAGCGCCGGGCCACGGTGAAGGAAGGCTCAGAAGCTCAACTCCGTCGCTCCCCGAAACGGAGAAAAGCCGTCAATGCGACGATCACGAGGGCTATTCCCCCGCCCACTTCGAGCACCTCGGGCCCGACCGCAGCCGCGTCGACGGCCACCTCTACGAAAGTTGTGGTCAAAATGAGCACCGCCATGGCGACCACACGGGCCTTCAAGTCGTTGAGGTCGCGCATATCGAGCCATGACGGCAGCGACGCACCGGCCCGGCGCGCCCCGCCCGGGCTGACAAAAAGTTCGTAGAACCCGATCGAAGCAATGAAAAATGTGGCCCCGATGAGGAACAGGTCGATTATGACAAGGAAATAACTGATTTTGTCACTGACCGGGAGAGGATGGCGGACCACCTGCCGAATGGCCAGGACAAAGACGTCGGTACCGTACGCAAATGATGCCACCGACGATAGGAGGAACACCGCGACCGGAATGGCCATAAGGACGCGCGTCACCGAGATGCCGCGGCTGAAGGCCCGGTCGAGCAGCGTTGACGATGGCTCCGGCTCGCTAGGGGGCTGCGGTGCTTGGGTTATTTCCGTCGCCTTTCCGTTTGGCGGTGCTCTCGGCCCGGTTTTTCTCCTAAGACAATACTTATGGCGCCCATTGAGCTATGGGACGGGCGTTGCCGGTGCTCCAGGACGAGACCTGTGACCAGCGGCGACAGGTGGGCCGGGACCGGCCTACAGTCGCGACGTGAGCAACAGCCACGAAGACGAGGTCCCGGTCGAGGCGGCCGGTCGAGAGCTGCGCATCAGCCACCCGGGCAAAGTGTTGTTCCCCGAGCGAGGCGACACCAAGCTCGACCTGGTCCGGTACTACCAGGCGGTGGAGGAGCCCTTGATGCGGGCCATGGGCGGGCGGCCGGTACTGCTGCAACGGTTCCCGAACGGCGCCACGGGCCCGTCGTTCTTCCAGAAGCGGGTGCCCGAGCAGCGGCCGGACTGGTTGGAAACCGTGGTGGTGTCGACCCCGAACGGCACCACTTCGCAGGCCCTCGTGGCCCGGGACCTGGCTCACGTGCTGTGGGCGGTCAACCTGGCCTGCCTCGGTTTCCACGTGTGGCCGTCCCAGGCGGCGGACCCCGACCACGCCGACCAGCTGCGCATAGACCTCGACCCGACTCCAGGGGTCACCTTTGCCATGGTGCAGGAAGCGGCCCAGGAAACCTGCACTTTGTTCCAGCAGCTAGGCGTGTTGGCCCTCCCCAAGACGACCGGGAACCGCGGCATCCACGTTTTCGCCACCCTCCAGCCGAGATGGTCCTCTTACGAGGTGCGCGATGCCGCGGTCGCCGTGGCGCGCGAACTAGAGCGCCGGCGCCCCGATCTCATCACCGCCGCGTGGTGGAAGGAGGAACGCGGTACCCGGGTCTTCGTCGATTTCAACCAGAACGCGCCCCACAAGACAATATTTGGCGCCTGGTCCGTCCGGGCCCGTCCCGGGGCGCAGGTCTCGACGCCGTTCGCCTGGGACGAATTGGCGCGGATCGTGCCGGACGAGCTGACGATGGCCACCGTCCCTCAGCGCGTCCGGGCCGGTGGTGACCCATGGGCAGCCATGGAAGACCACCCCCAGTCTCTCGAACCCGTACTGGCCCTGCACGAACGGGACCGAGCGGCCGGCCTGCTGGACGCGCCCTGGCCGCCGGTGTACCCGAAAATGCCTGGCGAGCCGCCCCGCGTTGCGCCCAGCCGGGCCAAGAAACCCAAGGCCTAACGCCGCCGGGCCGCTCCGAAGGAGCCCTCGTTCGCCCCCCGCACAGGCCCTGCCCGCCCGTGCCGGCCCTGCCCGCCCCTACCTGCCCCTGCCCGGCCCTGTCCGCCCGGGCCCGCCTAACCCGCCCTCTACGCCCGTGCCGGGGCCGCCCGCCGGCCGGCCCGCCGGACTGGGTACCAGGACCGTCGTTACAGCTAGGTTCTGGCACCCAAAGACGGTGATGGCACCCAGAACTGGCCGAGCGGCCGGCACAACGCGCCTCTAGCCCGTTGCCGGCCTCAGGCGGAGAGTCATGCAAGTGCTGTAGGGGTTGTCCGTGTAACCATCGAAAGGGTCGCACTCCACGAAGCCGAACTTGGCGTACAGGGCGCGTGCAGGCGCAAAAGCACCCATCGTGCCTGTCTCGAGGCTCACCCGCTCGTAACCCGCCCGAGCCGCGAAGGCGAGCAGATGGGCGACGAGCGCCGACCCGACTCCTTGGCGCCTTGCTCCGTGGCTGGTGTGCATGGATTTCAGCTCGGCGTGCGACGAGCTCAAGTGCTTGAGCGCTCCAACGCCCAGAACCACCCCGTGGCGGCGGGCGCTGAAAAACGTTACGGCGGGCTCGAGCAGCGCGTCGACGTCCAGGGCGTGCACGTGCTCCGGAGGGCTTTCGTTCCTGGCGAACGCCAGGTGATTTTCCAGGACAGCCCGGACGTCGTCGGAACGGGGGTCGTCTGGAGCTACGACAATCGCGCTCGTTTCTCCGGGCCCGCTCGGGGCTCCGGGCTCACTCGTAGCTAGCGGCTCTATCGTCGCTCCCGGGTCACCCGTTGCTCCCGGCGCCGCCGGCAAGCTCGTTTTCGGCGTCGAGGGAACCGTCTTTCTGCGCTTCGCGGAGCCGGGCTACCAGGACTTCGAGCAGTGCCCAGGCGACGTCGGGATGTTCCTTCAGGAACGGACGGAACTCCCATTGTGTGAACACCAGGCACCGCAGTGGCGAGGCCGCCACAACGTCGGCGGAGCGAGGGGCGCGGTCGATAATCGACATTTCTCCGAAGTAGTCGCCGGGACCGAGACGCTTGATCACGCGGCCGTTCAACACCACTTCGGCTTCTCCCTCGACGACGGTGAAGAACGTCACGCCCAGGTCGTCCTGGGACGCCAACTTGGCCCCGGCCTCGTATGTCATGTCGTGGGCGGCCCGAGCGAGCACGCGAAGGTCCTTTTTCGGGACCGTCGCAAACAGTGGGACTTTGCTCAGGAGCTCGGTCTGGTCGGGCATGGCCCGAGCGTAGCCGTTCGGCCCGTCCATCAGCAGGCGTTCAGTGGCTGGCGGCGAGCGCGCAGAAGACAGCGCGAAGGGAGGGAACGCCGTCCGGCGGCCACGCCACTGGGCCGCACCCACCGGGCCACACCCACCGGGCCGCACCCACCGGGCCGCACCCACCGGGCCGCACCCACGGTTCGCTGGCTATGATCCACTTTTGTGGCATTTCGGGGCTGGCCAGCTGACGCCATCGAATTCTTCGAGGGCCTGGAGGTTAACAACTCCAAGGCTTATTGGCAGGCGCACAATAAGGTCTACGAACAAAAGGTCAAGTACCCGATGGTCGAGTTGCTGGACGAGCTCGAAGCGGAGTTTGGCCCCGGCAAATTGTTCCGCCCTTACCGTGATGTGCGGTTCAGCAAGGATAAAACGCCGTACAAGACCAATATCGCCGCCTCGGTGGGCGCGTCTGGCTACGTCACCCTGTCGGCGGACGGGCTCGGGGTTGGTTCAGGAATGTACATGATGGCCCCCGACCAATTGGAACGCTTCCGTGCCGCCGTTGCCGGTGACCACAGCGGGACGGCGCTCTCATCGGTGGTGATCGCCATCAGGGAGCAAGGCTACGCCTGCGCCGTGAACGATTCGCTCAAGACGGCGCCCAAGGGCTACCCCAAAGACCACCCCCGCATCGATTTGCTGAGAGGCAAGGGGATCACCGTCTGGCAGCTGTGGCCACCGGCGGCCTGGTTGGGTACGAGCAAGGCCAAGGAGCGAGTGGTGACGGTCCTGCGGGCCGCGGCCCCGTTGAACGAGTGGCTGTCGGAGAACGTCGGCGGCACTGACGTCGCCCGTTCCCGGCACTAACCCCAATAAGTCGACCTGTTCGTTGAATTCACCGGCCGTCGTAACATGTTTCAATGTCGGTCGCAGCCAGCCCTGATCCGCCGGCCCAACCCCCATGGCCTCCTGTGGTGGCGCCGGAGTGGCTTCGTGAGCACTACGACGAGGTGGTGGTGGCCGACGTGCGCTGGTACCTCGACGGCCGTTCAGGCTATGACGCCTACCTGGAGCGGCACTTGCCCGGTGCCGTGTTCGTCGATCTCGACCGGTGCCTGGCCGGCCCGGCGGCGGTCGAGGAGGGCCGCCACCCGCTGCCGGCGCCGGACAACTTTGCCAGAGCGATGACCTCGGTCGGCATTACCGGCGGCCAGGCGGTCGTCGGCTACGACGACGACGGGGGCCGGATCGCGGCCCGGCTGGTCTGGCTCTTGCGGGTGTCTGGCCACCGTGCCTCGCTTCTGGACGGCGGTATCGACGCCTGGCCGGGTCCAGTCGAGGGCGGCCCAGTCGAGGGCGGCCCGCTCGAGGGCGGCCCAGTCGAGGGCGGCCCGCTCGAGCGCGGCCCAGTCGAGCGCGGGCCAATCGAGCGCGGGCCAGTCGAGCGCCCGTCGTCCGGCCGCGGGCCGGTTTCTCCGGCCGCAGGCGCCTTAAACCTTCGGGAGTGGCCGGCCGCCCGGTTTGTCCCGCCGGAAGAGGTGACGTCGGCGAGCATTGTGCTGGATGCCCGCGCCCCCGAGCGGTACCGAGGCGAGGTCGAGCCCGTTGACGCCCGGGCCGGCCATATACCTGGGGCCCGCAACGCCCCTACTGCCGGCAACCTCGACGAGCGGGGGCGGTTCAAAACCCCCGAGGCGCTACGCGACATCTATGGGAACCTTGGCGTCGACCGGGGGAGTTCGCCCGTGGTGTACTGCGGCTCCGGCGTGACTGCGTGTCATGACCTGATCGCCCTGGAGCTGGCCGGGTTCGAAGACGGACGCCTCTACCCCGGCTCGTGGTCGCAGTGGAGCGCCGACCCCGCCCGGCCGGTCGAAACCGGGGCCGAGGGTGGCAGGTAATTTTGGCGAGCCGTGTAATTTGACCGTACCTGGGTGAAAGGAGCCAATTTGTCCCTCCGCCTGCACGCTCACGACGTCCCCGGCCGTCTGGCCACGGGCGTGTACATCCTGCACGCCGGGCTCGGGAAATGGCACGGATCGGAAGAACAAGCGGCCGGGGTGCACGGCATGGCCAAGAATGCGTACCCCTTCCTTGGCGACTTGCCGCCGGCCAAGTTCATGCGCATGCTGGCTTTGGGCGAGATCGTCACCGGAGTGTTGCTGTTGCTCCCCGTGCCCAACAGGCTGGCCGGGCTGGCCCTCACCATCTTCAGCGGCGCCCTCCTCACGATGTACATGCGCACGCCAGCGCTGCACGAGCCGGGCAGCTTCTGGCCCACCCAGGCGGGCACAGCCGTCAGCAAGGACATCTGGATGCTCGGTATCGGTCTCGGGCTGCTCGTCGGCCATCGGGCTGTGGCCAAACAGTCGTAGAGGCGCCAAACAAGTTTTAGGGCTAACGCCGGGCCTTCTTCTGACGTAGCCTTGGCCATGACTGGGTGGCCGGCTCGTCCCGTTATTTACGAGATCAATACCGCGGTATGGCTCGACGACCGTTCCCGGGCGGCCGGCCGGCGCCTGACGCTGGGCGACGTCCCGCCCGCCGACTGGGCTTCCGTCACCCCGGCCGGGACCGACGCCGTTTGGCTCATGGGGGTCTGGCAACGCAGCCCCGCCGGCCTGGCCGTGGCCAACGCCAATGATGAACTGCAGGCGTCGTTCCGCCAGGCACTGCCCGATGTGCAGCCTGACGACGTCATCGGTTCGCCCTACTGCGTGCGAAGCTATGTGGCCGACGAGGTCTTCGGCGGGCCCGACGGGCTGGCCAAGGCCAGGAGGGCGCTGGCTGACAGGGGGGTGCGGCTGGTGCTCGACTACGTCCCCAACCACGTCGCCCCCGACCACCCCTGGACGGCCGAGCACCCTGAGAGGTTCGTGCGGGCAGAGGAGAGCGACCTGGAGGCCGACCCTGCAGCCTGGATCAACGTAGAGGGCAATATCCTGGCCCGAGGCCGCGACCCCTATTTCCCGCCCTGGCCCGACGTCGTCCAGCTCAACGCGTTTTCGCCGGCCGTCCGGAACGCCACCGCGCAGACCCTGGGCGACATTTCCGACCAGTGCGACGGTATCCGTTGCGATATGGCCATGCTTTTGACCAACGACGTTTTCAGCAAGACCTGGGGCAGCCAGGTCAGCCCCCCGCCGCCGGAGGAATTTTGGCCAACGGTCATCGGCCTTTTGCGCCAACGCCACCCCGAGACCGTGCTCATCGCCGAGGCCTACTGGGACCTCGAGTGGGAACTCCAGCAGCAAGGCTTCGATTTCTGTTACGACAAAAGGCTCTACGACCGGCTGTTGGAAACGGACGCAAGTGCCGTTCGCTCCCATCTCCGGGCCGACATCGGCTACCAGTCCCGCCTGCTCAGGTTCCTCGAGAACCACGACGAGCCGCGGGTAGCCGAGCGCATGACCCTCGAGGCCGAGCGAGCGGCCGCCATTGCCGTGGCCACATTGCCCGGGGCGACGCTGTGGCACGAGGGCCAGTTCGAGGGGCGGCGGGTCCGTCCCCCTGTATTCCTGGCCCGGCGGCCGAACGAGCCGGTCGACCAGGAGCTGGCTTCGTGGTACCGCACCCTGATCGCGGCCGTCGAGACGAGTGGCATGCGAGCAGGAGAGTGGCGTCTCCTCGACGTCACCGGTTGGCCGGACAACCAGAGTTGCGCCAATCTGCTGGCCTGGTCGTGGGCGGGGCCCGGGGCGGACCGGTTCCTGATCGTGGTCAACCTTTCGGGGGCGCCGGCCCAGGGGCGGGTAATGCTTTGCTGGGCCGGCCTCGGGGCCCGCCCCTGGCAGTTCACGGACCTGCTTGACGGGACCGGTTTTGTGAGGGACGGGACCGAACTTCAAAATACTGGCCTGTATGTGGACCTGGGGCCATGGAGGTCCCATGTCCTGGGCCTACGCTGATACACCCTGGGTTGTCTTGAACCGGTGAGGGGGTGGCCCGCTCACTCCCGGGCGGGTTACGAAAAGGTCGCCCGCATGAGGTTCTTGGGCCAGCTGCGCTTCGCTGAGGCCCTGGCGAGCCGTGGTGATGTACAGGTCGTCCAGGAGAGGACCGCCAAAGGCCACGCTCGTCACATTTGTGGCCGGGACCCGGACCACCTCGAGCCGGCTGCCGTCTGCCGGGTCTATCCGCTCCACCCGGTGGCCGCCCCAGCAGGCCACCCACAGGCAGCCCTCGGCGTCGATAGCCATGCCGTCGGGGCTCCCATCCGAAAACTCGGCCACGACACGCCGGTTGCTTACCGCCCCCGTCTCCGGGTCCAGGTCAAACGCATCCACCGAATTGCGCTTAGTGTCGATGTAGAAAAACGTCGTCTCGTCCGCGCTCCAGGCCAGGCCGTTGGAAACACCGACTTCTTCGAGGACGACCGTGACCTTTCCGTCCTGTTCCAGCATGTAGAGCGAACCGAGCCAGGCGTCCTCGGCGTGGGCCATGGTGCCGGCCAAGAAGCGGCCGCGCGGGTCGACCTTGCCGTCGTTGAAGCGGACTAGCTCTCCATCGGCGCGGAAATCGCCGAACGGTTCCAGGGCATCGCCGTCGTGCTCGGCCACGAAGAAGGTGTCGTGAGCGGCCAGCACGAGCCCGCCATCGTCCCGGAGGACGACGGCGCCGACAGGCCGGTCGACGTCGAAGCGGCGATGTTCCCCGGTGGCCGGCCAGAAGGTGTGGACCCGCTGGTTGACAATGTCCACGAAGTACAGCCTCTGTGAGCGCTCGTCCCAGACGGGCCCTTCACCCAGCTGGGTGCGGACCTCCAGCGCCACCTCCGCCTGATGTTCTTTTGCCTGGTTTGCTCTTGTCTTTTCGGGGGTCATCGGGGTGACTATAGCCAGCGGGCCCTTTGTCCGGCTGGCCCGGGTCGCTCTCATTTGGGGGCCTTTGGTCGGAAAATAGTTCGATAGGCGAACTATCCGGCTTACACTGGAGGTTGTGAGCCCCAGCGCTTCCCCCAATGCGACCCGTGTGCCGCCGCCCAAAAGTGTTCCGGAGCCGGCTGGTCCATCTTCGCCCACGCCAGATCGGCCTGTCACGGCGCCGGATCCGGCCCGGGCCAGGTGTGAGGCCGTCCGCGCCCTGGCCAGAGCGTCGCGCCTCCTGGAACGGGCCTCGGGCGAAGTCAACCTGGCTCATTACCGGGTCCTGGCCGCCATAGCCTCCGGCGACGAGCGGGCCTCACGGATCGCCACGAAGCTGGCCCTCGGCAAGCCGACCGTCAGCGCCAGCGTGGAATGGCTGTGCAAGCGCGGCTTTCTGGCCCGGGGCGGCGTGGCCGGCGACCAGCGAGCCGCTTCCCTCCAGCTCACCGCGGAAGGGACCAGATGGCTGACTGCGGTAGAGGCGGCCATGGCTACCTGGCTGGAAGAGGTCTGCGCCAGGACCCCCGGCCCGGACCAGACCATGCAGGCCCTGGTATGGATGGGAGAGGCGATCGAGCAAGTTGCCGCAGAACAATTCGCGGAAGGCCGGTAGGCGCGCTTGATCCTTCGTAAGCGGCCAGTGCCAGGCGAAGCCGAGGGCGGGACGGGCCCGGACGGCAGCACTGGCGAGCCCTCGCGCCCCGGATGGGTGCGGCGGCTGTGGGGCTACATGCTGCGCCACCGCCGCGACGTGGTTGTTTCGCTCGGAGCGGCTGTGCTTGGGAGCGTGTGCCAGGTGGTTGCCCCTCTGGTTGAACGCCAGATCGTCGACAACGTGATCCTCGTCCCCCGGTCGGCCTTGTGGCCGTGGCTCCTGCTGCTCCTCGTCTTGGCCGTGGGCGCGTTTGCTTTTTCGTATATCCGCCGCTACCGGGGCGGCCGCGTCGCACTCGGCGTCCAGTACGACCTGCGCAACGACATGCACGACCATCTGCAGTCGTTGGACTTCGACAACCTGGACCGCATGCCGACGGGACAGCTGGTGGCCCGGGCCAACTCGGACACAAACCTGGTCCAGGGGCTCCTCAGCTTCTTCCCGATCATGAGCGGCAACGTCCTGCTGATGTTGGTGTCGCTGGCGCTGATGATCTACCTGTCGCCCCTGCTGGCCCTCGTCAGCGTGCTCGTGGCCCCCACGCTGCTGATCATTTCGTACCGGATGCGCTGGCGCATTTTCCCGGCCACCTGGGACGGCCAGCAACGAGAGGGCGACGTCGCCCAGGTGGTCGACGAAGATGTCAACGGCGTTCGAGTGGTCAAGGCCTTCGGGCAGGAGCACGCCGAGCTCGAGCGGGTCGTCAAGGCATCGAAGACGCTCTACGGGTCGCAGATGCGCGCCGTCCGCCTCCAGTCGCGTTACCAGCCCCTGCTCGAGGCCATCCCCACTATCGGCCAGGTCAGCATCCTCGCCTTCGGGGGCTGGCTGGCCCTGCGGGGTGAGATAACCCTCGGGACTTTCCTGGCTTTTTCGACCTACATAGCCCAGTTGATGGCGCCCGCCCGGCAACTGGCCGGCGTCCTCACTATCGGCCAGCAAGCCCGCGCCGGGGTCGAGCGCATTTTCCAGTTGCTCGACCTGAAGCCGGCCATTTCCGACCCCCCGGCGGCGATGGAATTGCCGCGGCTGGAGGGCCGGCTCGATTTCGACGACGTCAGTTTTGGCTACGGCCACGGCCAACCGGTGCTGCAAGGCTTGGATCTTCACGTCAGCCCGGGGGAAAAAGTGGCCATCGTCGGGCCGAGCGGGAGCGGTAAGTCGACCGCCGCCATGCTCATATCTCGTTTTTACGACCCCTCCAGAGGCGCCGTGCTCGTCGATGGGTACGACGTGCGCAGCGTGGCGCTGGCTTCCTTGCGCCGTCAGGTGGGTGTGGTTTTCGAAGAGAGCTTCCTCTTCTCTGACACCGTGCGGGCGAATATCGCCTACGGCCGTAGCGATGCGACAGATGAGGAAATAGAGGCCGCGGCCATGGCGGCCCAGGCCCATAACTTCATCGAAGCCTTGCCCGACGGTTATGCCACGGTGGTGGGCGAGCGGGGCCTTACCCTTTCCGGCGGCCAGCGCCAAAGGATCGCTTTGGCCAGGGCCCTTCTTTACGACCCTCGCATCCTCGTTCTGGACGACGCCACCAGCTCGGTGGACGCCAACATCGAGGAGGCCATCCACGGTGCGCTCCGCGGCATAATGGCCGACCGGACGACGGTGCTCATCGCTCACAGGCGCTCGACCCTCCACCTGGCCGACCGGATCGTGTTGATGGAAGAAGGCCGGGTCGTGGACCAGGGCAGCCACGAGGAGTTAATGGACCGCAGCCCGAGCTACCGGGCTCTGCTATCAGGGCTGGAAGAAAACGAGGCCGAAGAAGTAGGGGACCGCATAGAGGCGCTGGCCGCTATTTCGGCCGCCGGAGGGAACGGGGTCACGGCCTCGGCGTGGTCTACACCGTCTGGCAACGGGAACGAGGCCGACACGTCGGCCGGCGGCCGGGCCGGCACGGGCCGGTCCACCATCGGCCAGTCCACCATCGGCCGGTCCACCATCGGCCGGCCCACCATCGGCCGGCCCAGCCTCGGGCCCGGCCTTGGCGGCGGGGGCGGTGGCTGGCGCCTCAACCTGGCTCCCACACCCGAGTTGCTGGCCCGGGTGGAGGCGCTACCCCCCATACGCGATTTCGCCGTCGTAGACGTCGAAAAGGAGTCCGTACAAGACCGGCGCTTCAACCTGAGGCGGTTGCTGAACGAGTTCCGCCGGCCTTTGCTCCTCGGCCTCGTGCTCGTGGTCCTGGACGGGCTGGCCTCGCTGGCCGGCCCCGTGCTGGTCAAAGAGGGCCTGGACCGCGGCGTGGCCGAGGGTTCGCTGTCCTTCCTGTTGATGGTCTCGGGTATTTACCTGTTGATCACGCTGGCCGACCTGGCCGTGGAAATAGGCGAGACTTTCGTTACCGGCCGGGCGGCGCAGAGGATAATGCTTTCGCTGCGTATGCGTATTTGGGCGCAATTGCAGCGCCTTTCTCTCGATTACTACGAGCGTGAAATGGCCGGCCGCATCATGACCAGGATGACCACGGATGTGGACCAGTTCGAATCCTTGATCGAGAACGGATTGTTGTCAGCCCTGGTGGCCATGGTCACCTTCGCCGGTGTCGGGATCGCGCTGGTAATTCTCAACCCCGTACTGGGCCTGTGCACGCTGGGGGTGGTGGTGCCGCTGTCAGTCGCCACCGTCGCTTTCCGGCGGAAAGCCGTGCGCCTGTACGACCTGTCGCGAGAGCGGATAGGGATCGTGAACGCCGACTTCCAGGAGAGCTTGTCGGGGGTACGGGAGTCGCAGGCTTTCGTCCACGAAAAACTGACCAAAGAACGCTTCCACCGCCTGGGCCGGGAGTACCTGGAAACGCGTGTTGCCGCGCAGCGGCTCGTGGCCACGTATTTCCCCTTCGTGCAATTTCTTTCCGGGGTGGCCGACGCCATTGTGCTCGGCGTGGGAGCCGGGCTGGTGGCCAGGGGTGACCTGACCTCAGGTGCGCTGATTGCCTTCATTCTCTACATAGATCTCTTCTTTTCACCGATCCAGCAGCTGTCGCAGGTGTTCGATTCCTGGCAGCAGACCCGGGTGTCTGTACGCCGGATCGGAGAGCTCATGCGGCTCGAAAGCCGTACCCCGCCCGCCGCCGACCCCGTCGAACCGGGCCGGTTGGTGGGTGAGCTCGTGCTCGACGACGTCCGTTTCAGCTACCCGACGTCAGAGGTGCGCCCCGGTGGCGATGGCGCCCGGACCGGCCAACAAAGCAGGTTCGCCGAAAAGGCGCGACCTACGCCCAAAATGCCGGAAGCATTACGCGGCATCGACGTTCGGGTCGAACCTGGCCAGACGGTGGCTCTCGTGGGGGAGACGGGTGCCGGGAAGTCGACGGTAATGAAGCTGCTGGCCCGTTTTTACGACCCGGTTGAGGGCAGCGTGAAGGTCGATGGTTACGACCTGCGCCAGCTGGACCTGCAGGGTTACCGCCACCAGCTCGGCTACGTGCCCCAGGAGGCGTTCCTTTTTTCGGGTACGGTGCGGGACAATATCGCTTACGGCCGCCCCGACGCCTCCGACGGGGAGGTCGAACAGGCCGCCCGCGCCGTCGGGGCCCACGATTTCATTGCCTCCCTGCCGGGTGGCTACCTGCACGAACTGTCCGAACGAGGCCGGTCCCTTTCGGCCGGGCAGCGCCAGCTGGTGGCCCTGGCCCGGGCCGAGCTGGTCGACCCGGCCGTCCTCCTTCTGGACGAGGCCACGTCCAACCTGGACCTGGCGACCGAGGCCCGGGTGGCAGCGGCCATGCACCGGGTGTCGCGCGACCGCACCACCGTCCTTATCGCCCACCGGCTCCAGACGGCGCGCTCGGCCGACCGGATCATCGTCCTCGACCACGGCCGGGTGGCCGAGGCCGGCACGCACGAAGAGCTGCTGGAGCGGGATGGCAAGTACGCCGCCATGTGGCAGGCATTCGAGCTCGTCGGTCAGGGCGCGGCCGGGACCTGAGCCGGCGCGGCCGCCGGCTAGTGTCAGCCCAATCGCAACACCACCGCGTCGGTCGGTGTGGAGCCGAGCGCTTCGCAAACCGCCGCCACCGGGCAAACTACCGCCTCCGCAGTGGTGATGCCGGCGGGGAGCACCTGCCGCGCCCACGTCCGGCCACCGTTCTGCGTCCGAAGCGCGATGCCGGCCTGACCGGAACTGTCATAGCCGAGGACTTCGCACACCGAGACCGATGGGCAGGAAACGGCTTCGAGCGTCCCGGTCCCAGGCGGCAAGTTTTCGCTCCGCCAGCTGCCACCGCCATCGCTGGTCACCAGCACGGCGCCAGCCCGGCTGGACGTTGT
Organism: Acidimicrobiales bacterium; assembly: GCA_035502515.1. Classification (GTDB taxonomy): domain Bacteria; phylum Actinomycetota; class Acidimicrobiia; order Acidimicrobiales; family Palsa-688; genus Fen-671. Next base: position 26,579 of record DATJUH010000071.1, on the reverse strand, counting down.
ACCACCGACGGCCTGGCAAACCGAAGCTGATGGGCAGGCAACGGCGTTGAGCGGTCCGGTCCCCGGCGGGACGTCCTGGCCGGCCCAACGGGCGCCGCCGTTTACGGTCCCGACGACAGCGCCTCCGGAACTGGAGCGCAAACCCACCGCCTCGCATGTTGCCGGGGCGCGACAGGCCACGGCGTTGAGGGCGTCGATGCCGGCTGGGAGCGCTTGGCCCGACCAGGTGGTGCCACGATCTGTCGTGCGCACGGCGACCGCCCCCCGTTCGGAGCTCTCGACCCCGACGGCTTCGCACACGGAGGCAGAAGGACAGGACAACGCATTGAGGGCGCCGGTGCGCGATGGGAGCTTCTGTTCCACCCAGTCTTCGGCCCGGTCCGGTACACGGAGGGCGTACCCGCTCGACCCGAAGGGAGAGCCGGCGGCGGCCTCGCACGGAGAGCCGGAGGAGCAGGCCAGCCCGGTGGCGCCGAAGTAGCCCACCCGGGGAGCGACGCCGTCGCCGGCCCAGGTGTGACCGCCGTCAGCGGTGACAAAGGCGATGCCCGTCGACCCGGACGCGCTTACGCCTGCCGATTCGCAGTCGGCCGTCGAGGTGCAGGCCAGCGCGCTCAGGGCGTCGATGCCGGGGAGGCCCTCGCTTCGCCAGGTGATCCCTCCGTCCTTGGTGTACACGGCGTCCCCGGCCGAACCGGAAGGGTTCCCGCCCACGGCGTGGCATACCAGCGCCGACGTGCAGGCGACGGCGTCGAGCGCCCCGATCCCGGGTGGCATGGACTGCAGGGCCCAGGTGCGGCCGGCGTCGGCGGTGCGGAGGGCGTCGCCGGGGTAACGGTTGGCGCTGCGCCCGACGGCCTCGCAGATGGGCGGGGCACACGTGATGGCGTCGATCCGGCCGGTGGCCCCGGCGTTTTCGCCCGCCCAGGTGAGCCCACCGTCGTCGGTACCGATGATGTCACCTCTGGAACCCGACGTGTTCAAGCCTCCGGCCAGGCAGGCCAATGCCGACGTGCATGCCACCGCGGTCAGTCCGCCCGTGCCGGGGGGGAGGCGCTGCGCCGTCCAGGTGGAGCCTCCGTCCTCGGTGCCGAGCGCAACTGCCGTGAAGCGGCGCGTGCCCACTCCGACCGCTTCGCACACTGGTACCGACGAGCAGGTGACGGCCGAGAGCCCACCGACTCCGGCCGGGGTCTTCTGGTCGAGCCAGGTCAGGCCACCATCGGTAGTCCGCAGCGCAATGCCCGCCCCGCCGGACGACGTCAAGCCCACGGCCTCGCAGACCAACCTGGTCGGGCAGGCCAGGCCACTTAAGAAGCCGGTGCCTGGCGGCAGGGTTTGGCTCACCCACCGGGAGCCGCCGTCCGTAGTGCGCAGGGCGGCACCGGCCAGGCCGCGGTAGGTCCCGCCGACGGCCTCGCATACGGAGATAGTCGGGCAAGCCACGGCGGCCAGGGCGCCAGTGGCGGGCAGCTCCCGGTTGGCCCATCTCGTTCCGCCATCGGTAGTACGGAGGGCGTCGCCGACCGTCGTGGTGGCGTTGGCCCCGACCGCTTCGCACACTGACGGCGATGGGCACGCCACCGAGGCCAGGCTGTACGGCGAGTAAGCGAAAGAGGCGACCACGGCCCACGACTCTGTGCTCTTTGGGCTCCCGCCGGCGACGGGCGCCGGCGCGTCGCCGGCTGAAGCGGCCAGACGGGCTTCGGCCGCCATATCCGTCTTGCCGAGGCTGGCCCCGGTGGCTGCGGGCCCGCCAGAGGGGAGCCATAAAAGGGCCACGCTGACGGCAGCCGCCCGGGCGAAGCGAGACGCCCGTTGTCCAGGGTGCGACGAGGAAAGTCTCATGGTCAGTCGAGACACACGGTATTCTCCCGATGGGGTAAGGTCCTGGCGGGAACATATGTTCGATAGACTAGGCGTATGGCTCACGGCCGCCTCGCCAACAGCGGGCCAGCCTCAAACTCGGACAGTACTGCCACCATCCTGCACGCCGACCTCGACGCCTTCTACGCCTCGGTGGAGCAGCTCCTCGACCCGTCGCTCCGGGACCGTCCTATTGCCGTCGGTGGCGGCGTCGTGCTGGCCGCCTCGTACGAGGCGCGGTCGTTCGGCGTGTCCGCCGGCATGCCCGGGTGGCGGGCGCGTCAACTGTGCCCCGGTCTGACCTTCGTGGGCGGCCACTTCCGGGAGTACCAGCGCCTGGGCGACGAGGTGATAGAAATCCTGGGCGCCTTCACCCCGGTAGTCGAGCGCATCTCGATCGACGAGGCTTTCCTCGACGTGGCCGGGGCCGTTCACCTCTTCGGTCCGCCGGCCACGATCGCCGCCGCCATACGGGGGCGCGTGCGGGGTGAGGTCGGACTGCCTCTTTCAGTCGGGGTAGCTCGGACCAAGCACCTGGCCAAGGTGGCGTCGCAGGTGGCCAAACCGGACGGGATCGTCGTCGTGCCGCCAGGCGCCGAGCGTGCGTTTCTCGAGCACCTTCCGGTCGGCTTGCTATGGGGTGTCGGCCGCGTGCGCCAGGCCCAGTTGGCCGGCGCCGGCATCCATACGATCGGCCAGCTGGCCGCGGTCGACGGCAGCGTGCTGGACAACCTGGTGGGTAAGGGCGCCGGCGGGAAACTGGGGGCGCTGGCCGGCAACATCGACCCCAGGCGGGTGGAAGCGCCCCGGGCGGCGTCGTCCATCGGTGCTCAGGCTGCGCTCGGGCGCCGCCAAGCTACGACGGGGTTGCTGCACTCGACCCTCGGCTACCTGGCCGACCGGGTCGCGGGCCGGCTGCGGGCATCGGGCCGCGCCGCCCGGACGGTTACGGTCCGGGTGCGCTTTCCGGGCCTGCGGTCGGTGACAAGGTCTGTCACGGTGCGACCGGCCATCTCGGAAACCCTGACATTGACCGAGCGGGCCGTCGAGCTGGCCGGCACGGCGCTGGCGCAGCACCGGGGGGAGCGGGAGATCACGCTGCTCGCCGTCTCTGTGTCCAACCTCGTCGAGCCCGCCTGTCAACTGGAGCTGCCACTCCGCTCGGGTGCGTCCCGGGCCCGCTCGAAAGCCGCGGTGGGGGCGTCCCGGTGGCTCGTGGACCGGTCGATGGACGGCGTCCGGGCCAAGTTCGGACGGGCCGCGGTCGGCTACGCCACCGTTGTGTTCTCGGACATGGACAGGGTCCCTGAGGCTTTCCGAGAGCTGGCCCAGCACGACCCGAGAAGCAGCGAATAGCGAGCTCGAGCGGCTCTGACCGGGCCCTGGGCGACCGAACAGACGCTTTCACAATTGCGGCCGGTTGGCAAAGTCACCGCGCCTGAATAGCATCCGGTGCATGCAACCGGCGGTGGTCGGACTGGGGAAAATGGGCCGCGCACTGGCGCGTCGACTGCTGGCCGAAGGCTTGACGGTGACGGTCTGGAACCGCAACCCTGCCGCGGCGGCTGATCTGGAGAGTTCCGGAGCCGTCAGCGCGGCCACGCCGGCCGATGTCTGGAAGACGGCGGACGTGGCCATGACCTTCCTGGCCAACGACGAAGCTGTCCAGCAGGTCTACCTCGGGCCTGCCGGCCTGGTCGAAACGGCCCCCGAGGGGGCGCTGTGCATCGAAATGAGCACGATTTCTCCCGACGCATCTGCGGCTGTCGGGGCGGCCGCTCTAGCCCGAGGGCTGCGCTACCTGCGTTGCCCCGTGAGCGGCAACCCGGGCGTGCTGGCCTCCGGCAACCTCACCTTGATCGTCTCGGGTGACGAGGCCGCCGTCGAGGAGGCGCGCCCGCTCCTTCAGCACGTGGGGCCGAAGCTTTTCTACGTCGGGGAGGGAGAACAGGCCCGGGTGATGAAGTTGGCCGTCAATGCCTTGCTGGCCGCCACGGCCCAAGCGCTGGCGGAAGTCGTAACCCTGTGCGAAGCCTCGGGCATGGAGCGCCCGGTCGTGCTCGCCGTGCTCGGGGGCTCTGCCGTGGGCTCGCCGTTCATCAGCTACAAAACCCAGGCCCTCTTGGACCGGAGCTATGACGCCACCTTTACCACCGCCATGCTGGTGAAAGACCTCAAGCTGACCGAGCGCGTCGCCGCCGCCGAGGCAGTCCCCATGCCGGTAACCGAACTCGTGGCGGAACTCGCCGGGGCCTCCTGCGCGAATGGTCTCGCCGACCTGGATTTCCTGGCCCTGCTGCCGTATTTGCAGGCCCGGGCGGGCCGCCCGACGGACGTCCCGGTGGCGCGACAAAACGACAACTCCTGACTGAGAGGACTAATCCGGTGGGAGTGCTCCCGAACTCTCTTTCGAGTTCCACTCCGGCCCCTCGCCGGCCGCATGTGGCAGCCACCGGTCGAGGACGAACCAAACCGATCTGACCGCCACGTCCCCGCCGTTCCAGAACCGGTGCGGGATGGTGGCGTCGAAAGCCAGGGAGTCACCGGGGTCGAGGACGTATTCCTCGAAACCGATCTGGACGTGGAGGCTTCCTTCCAGGACCAGGCAGTAGTCCCTCCCGTTATGACGTATGGCTTGCCCGTTGGCGCTCGACTCACTGCCCGCCGGGTACACCACCTCGAGGAACTCAGTCCCCGGTTCCGGGACGGGCGTAAGTAGTTCCCAGCGGACCCCTCGTTCCAGGTCGATGACCCGGCGGTAGTCCCGTCTCAACACGAACGAGCGCTCGTGGGCGCCGGCGCCGGGCGCCCGGCCCGCCGTCGAGGCCGGCGCAGGTGTAGCCCCGGCGTTCGCCCCGACCCCATCTTCCGCCACCGGTCCAACCTCGGCGCCGTCTCCTTCAAGAACAAAAAGGCTGTCCATGGAAATGTCCAGCGCGTTCGTCAAGGCGTAAAGGGTGCTGACGGAGGGGACGACCCGCGCCAGCTCTATCTGGGAGATGCTGCTGGCCGAGATTTCCAGCTGCCTCGACAGTTCCCGCACTCCGATGCCAAGCCGAAGCCGGGCTTCGCGCAAGCGGCTACCTATGAGCTCATGGGCCCTGACCCGGGCATCTGCGGCCCGGGCATCTGGCCGCTCGCGCCTTGGCTCTTCGAGCCCATTGACCGCCTGTCCAGAAACCGCCTGTCCAGAAACCGCCTGTCCGGGGACCGGCTCGAGCTTCCTGCCCCCGATGGCGTCACGGTGCAATGGACGACCCACCCATCGGCCGAGTTTACCGCCAGGACTTGGGGCAGGACTTTGGCGGTTCGGGCCCACTGGTGGCAATGGGCGCGCTGGTTGCAGGCCGGCGGGCGCCGGACTAAGAATGCGTGCACCGCTACTTAACACTCGGGAGTTCTGAGCCGGCCCAGATAAGTGGGACAGCCGTCGAGGCCCGTGAAGAGAATGGTCCAGGTTTTAGGATGTCGTCGGGGCCGAAAACGAGCTCGCCAAATCAGGGGGAATTCATTCTTGGCGACTACTCCCTCAAATATTTTAAGACGTGGGAGGCCAGCCATTAGCAGCGCCGCACAGCCCATTGCCGGTGCTCCCACCACCGGCCCGGCCACCCTGGAGCGCAGGACCGAGATGTGCCGTGCTCAAGTGCGGGTGCGCTATTTCGAGAAAGAGGTCCGACCTTTTCCTCCAGAACCTGGTCAAAGGGCCGAGCCACCTGCCGATCGGCCAGGAGGCGATTGCGGCCGACGTCTCGGCCGCACTGCGACCGGACGACTACGTGTACGAGTTGGCGCTCGAGGCCTTCTCCACGCCGGCCTACTCGAGGTCTTCGGGCCGGAGCGGGTCCGCGACACCCCCATCTCCGAGCAGGCCATCGTCGGTGCGGCCATGGGGGCAGCCATGACCGGCGTGCGCTTCGGCGCCCAACACGCCGAGAGCGTGGACAGCTGGCTGATGGCTGTGCCCGGCCTGCAGGTGGTGGTGCCCTCGACCCCGGCGGACGTGGCGTCGGTGCTGCGGGTGGTCTCCTCAGTCCGGGCCGGTCTCGGGTAACCCGTGGTCCTGCACCTAGCCCTGTTCCGATGGAAGGAAGAGGTCACGCCTGACGCCGTGGCCCACCTTTGCGACGAGCTGGCCGCTTTTCGCCGCCAGGTCGACTGCATCCTGGACTATCACTTCGGGCCCGACCTGGGCCTGCGCCAGGGCAACGCCGATTTCGGCGTCGCCGCCTTGCTGGGATCGGCTGAACGGGTGCCCGAGTACCTGGACCACCCGGCCCACAAGGAGCTGTTCACCCGGGTCATCGCCCCGATGTGCGAGTCGAGGACGGCCGTCCAGATCGAGGTGGCTGCGCCCGCTTGGCGGTAAGGAAATGGGATAGGGAAGGGAGAGCAAATGGCCTTGAAGAGTTTTGGGCTGAACGCCGTCGATTGGGAACAACGGGTCGACTTCGACCGGCTGCGGCGCCACCGTCTGGCCCGGTTGAAGGACCAGCTGGAGCGGAGCGAATTAGGGGCCCTGCTGGCCTTCGATTTCTACAACATCCGCTATATGACGGCCACCCATATCGGTACCTGGGCCATGGACAAGCTGATCCGCTTTTCGCTTTTGCCCCGGGGCGGGGAACCGGTTATCTGGGACTTCGGATCTGCGGCCAAGCACCACGTGCTTTACAACCCCTGGCTCGACTACGGGAGCGGGTCCGACCCCGGCTCCCGGCCGGGGATCTCCACTTTGCGAGGGGCGTTTAACCCGAAGGCGGCCAGGGCCGAGGAAGTCGCCCGCACGATAAAGCGCGAATTGGACCGTTACGGGTTGGCGGCCGAGCCGGTGGGCCTGGACGTGGTCGAGATGCCGGTGCTGGAAGCGCTCACTGCCGAAGGGATCCGGGTTGCCGACGGGCAGCAGGTTTTCCTCGAGGCGCGCCGGACGAAGACCGAAGACGAGATCTCGCTTATGGTGGCCGCCGCTTCGATGGTGGACGCGGCCTACGACCAGCTGTACGCATTTCTCCGGCCCGGTGTAAGGGAGAACGAGTGCGTCGGTGTCGTGGCCAAAGCGCTCTACGACCTTGGCAGCGAGCACGTGGAGGGGGTGAACGCCATATCGGGGGAGCGGTGTTCCCCGCACCCTCATGTCTACAGCGACCGGATTTTGCGCCCGGGGGACCCGGCCTTTTTCGACATCCTTCATTCGTTCAACGGCTATCGCACCTGTTACTACCGCACTTTTGCCGTGGGGAGCGCCAGCGTCGCTCAACGTGACGCCTACCGTCGGTGCCGGGAGTTCATCGACGAGGCTATCGACCGCGTGAAACCGGGCGCCACCACGGCCGACATCGTAGAAGTGTGGCCAAAAGCGACCGATTTCGGCTTTCCTGACGAGCTGGCCGCCTTCGCCCTTCAGTACGGGCACGGGGTCGGCCTTTCCATTTGGGAGAAGCCGATATTCAGCCGGCTGGTGTCCCTCGACCACCCCGAAGTCCTGGAAGAAGGCATGGTTTTTGCCCTCGAGACCTACTGGCCGGCGTCCGATGGTTGGTCAGCCGCCCGCATCGAAGAAGAAGTGGTCGTCACCGCGGATGGGTGTGAGGTGATAACCAAGTTCCCGGCTGAGGAACTGCTGGTGGCCGGCCAGCGCTACTGGAGCGTCGGTGGGCCGCTGAATACCACCCGCGAGGCCCAGTCGCACCTCAACACCCGGTCGTCCGGGAACCGCTGAAGCCGCTCGCTCAGCGCACCATCCAGCCGCCATCGACAAAGAGGTCGACGCCGTTGACGGCCCCGCAGCCGAGCAGGAACATGGTCGCCTCCACCACTTCGCCCATCGTTACCAACCGGCCAATGGGTGTCCGGTCAATGACGGCGTCGAGCGGCTTACCCTCCCAGTAAGGGCTGTCGCCCACGATCCCCGGGTGAAGGGCGTTGACCCGGACAGGGGCGAGTTCGCACGCCAGGGTACGCACCAGGCCGGAGACGCCCCCGTTTACCGTGCTTACCGTGGTCGAACCCGGATAGGGCCGCTCCTTGGCCAGCCCACCGAAAAGAACGATGGAGGCATCGGCCACAAACCGGGGGACCAGGTGGTGCACCACCTCCGGGTAACCGACCAGCTTCAGCGTCACCAGCCGCTGTGCCGCTTTTTTGTCGTATTCGGCGATGTGGTTGCTGTCGCGCTCGATGGCCGTCACGACGAGGTCCCGGACCGGGCCCACGCCGGCCAGGGCACCACCGATCTCTTCGGTCTCGGAAAGGTCGAAGCCGATGCCTTTGGCCCCGCCGCCAAGCTCTGCTGCTATGCGCTCCGCCCGCGGGGCGCTCCGGCCCGATATGACCACCTCTCGCCCCAGGCGGACGCATTCTCGGGCCAGTTCCAGGCCGATCCCGGAGGTGCCGCCGACGATCAAAGTGGCCCCGTCCATTAGCCTTTGCCATCCTGCTTGAGCCGAGCGCCCAGCTGTTCCCAGTACGCCGGCCAGCGGTACGAGTGTCGCCGCGGTGGTTGCGGCGCCTGCGTCTCCAGCCACCGCGCCCGGCCCGCGGCGGTATTGAAAAATCCGTGCAGTGCGCCGACCCCACAAAACAGGAAGTCCCCGGCCCGGAACTTGGTTTTTTCTCCTTCGACCTCGGCTTCGATCTCGCCTTCCATAAACAAATAAGCCTCCTCGAACGGGTGGTCGTGGACCTGGGCGGCGCCGCCTGGCTCGTAGTCGACCATGAACAGGGTTAGCAGTTCAGCGCCGAGGTTGCGGTCGACGAGCATTTTGATGGAAATGCCGCTGTAGGCCAACAGCGCGGTGTCCATGCCGGCGGGGGCACGGCCACGGACCGGCCCGGGCACCGCCACAGCGTGGTCCTGGGGCGGAGCCCCCAGCCAGTGGCCCACATTGGTGGTAGTCGGGTCGTGGAAGTTGGGGCGTGCTGCCGGGGCCGGGCCGAGGGCGGGAAGGAAATAAGTGTCCTCGCGCCCGCGGCCCGCCCGCAGCAGTTGGGGCGTGCTCATTTCCAGCCAGCGCGCTTCCTTCGGGCCCGGGTTTTGCCAGGCGTGGGCGGTGGCGACGGGGAAAAGGACGTAGTCGCCCGGGACCAGCTGTAACCGCTGAGTGCCGAGCTCGACGACCGGTTCGCCACCGAGGACGTAAGCGCACTGTTCGAACGAGTGCACGTGACGGTCGACGTACCCACCTGCAGCCAGACGGCAAAGGCCAAGTTCTGTATGTACCGCCCCGGTTTGGTCGCCGACAAGGCCGTAGCGGGCGTACTCGTGGGCGTGGGTGCCGTACCTATGGGCCCCGTCGTCCTCGAACGCCCAGCCCCACTGGCCGGCGAAGTACATTTCGTGTCCCTCCTCACCGACGCCGTTCGTGGGCGCAGGGCCGCGTAATCCTGGCCCTTGTCCCACCGAGGCCTCGAGCCGGAGCGCCCTCCATCACGGCGACTGTAAAGCTAGACACTACACCGGGCTGCCGGGCCCGCCCACGGCGCCGCCTCCCGGAGCGGCCAACGTGTGCTGCTCCGTTACGGTGCTTCACCGCCGGCGCCGCTTCACTTCGCCGTCACCGGGGCGAAACGCAGCCTTCAACCGGGGTTTCCAGGGCCGGGTCCAGGTTATGCGCTCACCACCATCAGGCCTATGCTTCGGTAATGGCAGCGACCGGCGGCGTGACGCGAGGCGCCACGGGCGCTCGTATGGTGTTGAGGGCGCGTAACCCGAGCGGCAGCCGCCACCGTGATGTCAAGGGGGGGACCCAGCGGGCGGCGGTCCTGGGCGCCGGTGACGGCCTCTTGACCAACCTCTCACTGGTCCTCGGCGTGGCCGGGGCGTCGTCGACGGACGCCGCCACCGTCCGCCTGGCCGGGGTGGCCGGGCTGCTCGCCGGGGCGTTCTCCATGGCCGCGGGCGAGCTGGTGTCAGTCCGGGCGCAGCAGGAAATGGTCGAGCGAGAGGTGGAGGTCGAACGCCAGGAACTGGCCACGGAGCCCGAGGCCGAACTGCGGGAGCTGACGGGTATGTACCGGGCTCAGGGCCTCTCGCGGGAGGAGGCCGAGACGGTCGCCCGCATCCTGTCCAAAAACCCCAAGATCGCTCTGGACACGCATGCTCGCCTCGAGCTCGGTATCGATCCCGACGCGCCGGGGTCGGCCGGCCGGGCCGCCACTTTTTCTTTCATATCCTTCGCCATTGGCGCCCTGCTGCCTCTTTTCCCCTGGTTCTTCACCGAGGGCACCACCGCCGTCATCGCGTCCATCATTATCGGCGGCCTGGCTGCTCTGGCTCTGGGGGCGGCGATCGGTTCGTTCGCCGGCCGGAGCGTGGTGAAGACCGCACTGCGTCAATTGGCGGTTGCCGCCGTAGCCGCGGCCGTAACGTACGGGGTGGGGTCGTTGCTCGGCGTGTCCACTAGCTGACTTTCGCATTGGTCTCACCGGCGGGCGGGGTCGCACGCGCCGGGAGTAGTAGCGGGGCCACCGTTGGCGCTAAGCTTGGCCGAAAATACGGTTGCGCAGGAGGTCTCAGTGATGAGCGGCGGCAGAGACCGGTCACCGGCGTGCATTTCGGCCATCCTGTGGAAAGCGGTCCCACTGGCCACGGCAGGAGCGGTGGTGCTGGCTGCGCTGCCCGTCCTGGCCGCGCCGGCTGCCGCCCAGGGCCTGGACTTCAAGATGACCTGGTCGCGGACGGTTGCCGATGGCCACCCGATCAGCGTTTCGTCCCCCAACCTGGCCGTCCTGAAGGGCGCGCCGGCCGTGGTGGTCGGCGACCAGGGCGGCGACATCGACGCCTACTCGTTGGCCACCGGCGCGTCGGTGCCGGGTTGGCCGGCCACCACCGGCGGCATCCCGGTCGAATCGACGCCGTCGGTGGCGGCTTTGACGGCCGGGTCCCCCGACGACACCATCTTCGTCGGCGCCGGCACGGCGGCCGCTCCGCACGAGGGCGGTTATGAAGCCTTCCGGCCGAACGGGACCAAATTGTGGTCTGTGACCATCCACAACCCGGGCCGGACGCAGGTGTCGGGCATCGTGGCCTCGCTGGCCGTGGGCGACCTGCAGGGGGGTACAGACGTGGTCGGCCCGTCGATCGGCCAAGAGGAGGATGCCATCGACGCCGCCACAGGCAAAGTGCTCCCGGGTTTCCCGTGGTTCCAGGGTGACAGCTCCTTCGCCACGCCGGCCTTGGCCGATGTGTACGGCACCGGCCACGACAACATCGTGAACGGGGGTGGGCAGACCGCCGGCCTGGCTTACAGCGTCCACTACACCCTCGGTGGCCATGTGAGCGTCGTCTCCCGGACCGGCAACCAGGGCGCCAAAAACCCGAACGGCGGGTTGGTATGCACGTACAACCCGAACGAATCGGTCGAGTCCTCGCCCGCCGTCGGCCCTTTCCTCGACAATGGGACCGAGGATATTGTCGCCGGGACCGGAGATTATGTCCCCGGCGCGCCGGACCGCGATTTGGTCCTGGCCGTCAATTCCCACTGCAAGCTCATGTGGTCGGCCCGGCTGGACGGACTGACCAGTTCGAGCCCGGCGCTGGCCGACCTGTCCGGCAACGGAAAGCTGGAGGTGGTCGAGGGCACCGACAACCAGCACGGGGGAGGCTCGGTATATGCCCTCAACGGAACCAATGGTTCTGTCATCTGGCACCAGGCCGCCGAGGGTGAGGTAATTGGCGGTGTCGTCACGGCCAACCTGGGGGCCGGGTACCAGGACGTGATCGTGTCCGCCACCGGCGGTGCCCAGGTGTTGGACGGGCGCACCGGGAAAGTCTTGACCACGCTGGAACATTTCGTCGGGCTGCAAAATTACGCCCTCGTTACCGACGACCCTAACGGCACCATCGGGGTCACGCTGGCCGGTTACAACGCTCACGACGTCGGCACTGTGGAGCACTTCGAACTCAGCGGGTCCAAAGGCAGTCTCGTCGACGTGGCCGGGGCCTGGCCCATGTTCCATCACGACCGGGAGCTGAGCGGCAATGCCGGGACGCCGCTCTAGTTGCGCCTCGGTTAACCCCGGGGGCGGAGGTTGAGAGGCGAGCGGATAAAACTCCTTACTAGCGCGGCCTTTTTGTCCGGTGTCTTGTGCATTTATCGACGGTGTGGTGGCGCCGACGCGGACTTTTATCTGATTTCCGGGCAAAACTGCTAATGGTGCCGAAAAGTGCACCGGAAAAGACCGGAGATCCCAGCCCGCGGCTGCCGGCCACCCGGTGTCAGCCGCAGGGCCTGGAGCCGGGCGGCGCCCAGTCCATGTTGAGGGCGGCGTTATACTGCGCCATGACCAGCACTAACGAGGGCGCAGCAGGCGGAGCGGGGGCGGCGTTGGCGGGGGTGGCGGCGGCGTTAGCGCAGTCGATGAAGTCGGCCCGGGTCGTCGACCTTTCCCTTACCCTGTCGGAGGATCTCCCGTGCGCCTGGCCCACAGCCATGCCGTACCGTCACGTCATCGACCACTGGTACGAGACGACCACCAGCGACGCCGGCCGCCCCCGGCTCCGGTGCCGTACAGGCGTCGCCTTCCACACCTGCTCAGTGGGTATGGACGAGCACACCGGCACTCACTTCGACGCCCCGTCCCACTTCATCCCTTCGCCGGGGTCGGGACTGCCCAATGCCGGGCCGGCCGGCACCATTACCGCCGACCGGGTGCCGCTCGAGCAGTTCTTCGGGCCGGCGGCGGTTATAGATGTCCGGTCCGTGCGGGGTGAGGCCGGGCCGGGCGCCAGTCCCCGTATCGAGCCGGAACTGGTCACGGACTGGGAGAAGGCCAACGGCGCCATCGCCGCCGGGGAAGTAGTCCTGTTCCGCAGCGACTGGGACGAGCACTACGTGGCCGGGCCGGCCGGGCGTACCTACGTGGTCGACCCGTTTGTGTTCTCGAGCGTAACTGCCTGGCCGGCGCCCTCACCGGCCACGATGGAGCTGCTCCGCGACCGTGGCGTCCGCTGCGTCGGCACCGATGCGGTCAGTATGGGCGCGGCTGACGACGGTGCCCCGGTCCATGTCGCCGGCCTCTCCGCCGGTATGGTCTTCGTCGAATGCTTGAGCAACCTCGCCGAACTGCCCGCCCGCGGTGCCACTTTCCTGTTCCTGCCTATCAAAATTGGAGAAGGGAGTGGCGGGCCCGGCCGGGCGCTCGCCTTTACAGACCGATGAGCGTTTACCGACCGATGAGCGTTTACCGACCGATGATCCCGTCGGTGGCCGTGTCGGGGCGGCCTTCGAAATAGCGGTCGAGCACCTGCTGGAAAACAGGCTCGTTCGGTGCCGCCCTCAGAAAAAGGGTCATGGACGAACGCAATTTCTGGGCGTCGATGCCACCGAATATATCCGGCGCTGTCTTTTGCTCCGTGGCCATCAGGATCCGTGAGCACTCGAGAAGCCGGGGCCCGAGGACAGGGTGGCGCAAGTACTGCTTCGCCTCCTCGAGCGAAGATATGGCGTAAAACCGTGACGTCGGGCTTTGGCCCAGCCCGGCCACCTGGGGGAAGATAAACCACATCCAATGGCTGGTTTTGTGGCCCCGCCGGAGTTCGTCAACGGCGTGCTGATAAGTTGCGCCGCGGTCTTGAGCCTCTACGAACCGGCCGAGGTCGTAGGGGTCGTCGTCCGCCGTCACGCCACTACGGCCGGGAGCCGGAAATTGACGGTGTTGATGGTCCCGAGATAGACGGCGTTGATGGGGCGGTATTCCCCGGCGAGGCCGACTGCGGCAGCGGCATGAGCTGCTCGACCACGAACGAGCTGATCACGGCACCGAACGGGCTGGTTTCCGCCGCTTCTTTGGCGAAGTGACAGGCCACCTGATGCCCGTCACCGACTGGCTCCAGTTTCGGCTCTTCTACGCGGCAAAGTTCTTGGGCCATTGGGCAACGGGTGTGGAACCTGCACCCCGGTGGCGGCGCCAGCGAGCTCGGGACCTCCCCGGTGACAACGGCCCGGTGATGGAGCCGGCTGAGGGTGGGGTCAGGTATCGGGACGGCCGAGAACAACGCCTGTGTGTACGGGTGGTGGGGGCGGGCGTAAAGGGAATCCCGGTGCGCCAGCTCGACTATCTTTCCCAGGTACATCACGGCGACGCGATCGCTCATTTCGCCGACGACGGCGAGGTCGTGAGCGATGAAAAGGTACGCCAAACCCAGGCGGGACTGGAGATCCGACAGCAGCTGGAGTATCTGCGCCTGGATGGAAACGTCGAGGGCGGACACGGGCTCGTCGAGGACCAGGAGGCTCGGCTCTACGGCCAACGACCGGGCGATCCCTATTCGCTGGCACTGGCCCCCGCTGAACTCGTGCGGGAAGCGCGAAACGGCGTCAGTAGGTAGCCCTACCACCTCGAGCAGCTGCTCTACCCGCTGCCGGCGTTGCCTTTTCGGGACCAGGCTGTGCACGCGCAGCGGCTCGCCGATCAGCTGGCCGACCGTGTGGCGCGGGTTGAGCGCTCCGATCGGGTCCTGGAAGACGATCTGCATATTGCGTCGCAGTTCCGTGAGTTGGCGGGGGGCCATGGCCGCCAAGTCACGTCCTTGGAAAAGCACCCGACCGGAAGTCGGTCGCTCCAGTAGCAGCACGTTACGGCCGGTCGTCGATTTGCCGCAGCCACTCTCGCCCACCAGTCCGAGGGTTTCACCGGGCTCGAGGGTAAAGCTGACCCCGTCGACGGCGTGCACTGTTTCGTGGCTGCGGACAACGGTGCCGGGGCCACGGACGTGGTAATGGACGACCAGGTCGTCGACCTGGAGAAGTGGCTGGCCAATACCGGTCGGGCTGGTTCCGGCTGCAGCGGTGGCCGGGCCAGTGGTGGCCGGACTGGTTTCGGTCACCGCTTGTCGGCCCGGTCGGTCAGGAGCCATCAGGCGACTTCCGCTTTGGCAGGATATGGGTGCCAGCAGGCGACGGCGTGGCCCGGACCGATCTCTTCTATTGGCGGCGTCTCGGTGCGGCACCGGTCGCTCGCCCGCTCGCATCGGGGCGCAAACGGGCAGCCGTCCACGAGTTGGGTTACCCGGGGTGGCAGCCCGGGAATGGAGTGGAACGTCTTCGTCCGCGTCGCCGTCAGCCTGGGGACACAGCGGAGCAGGCCCAGTGTGTACGGGTGGGCGGGGCGGCCGAAGAGCTCCAGTACGGTGGCGGCTTCCATCACCCTGCCGGCGTACATTACGACCACGCGGTCACAGTGGCCGGCCACGATCCCCAGGTTGTGGGTGATCAAGATGGCGCCGAGGTTGGAGCGGACGACGAGGTCGTCGATCAGCTCGAGGATCTGGGCCTGGATGGTCACGTCGAGCGCCGTCGTCGGCTCATCGGCGATCAAGACCTGGGGCTCGCAGGCCATGGCCAGGGCGATTATGACCCGCTGGCGCTGTCCTCCGCTTAGACGGTGCGGGTATTCGAGCATGCGCGTGGCCGGGTCGGGGATCCCGACCGAGTTCAGCAATTCGATGGTGCGGGCCCGGCACTGGTCTTTGTTCAGCCCCAGGTGGAGCGATAGCACTTCTTCGAAGTGGTCCTCGACGGTCAGGACCGGGTTGAGCGAGGTCAACGGGTTCTGCGGGATCATCCCGATCTGGTGGCCGCGCACCCGGCGCATGCCTTTGCGCGACAAGCCAACCAGTTCCTGGCCGGCAAAAATGATCTCGCCCTGGGTGACCTTTCCCGGTGCCGGCACCATTTGCATGACCGAAAGCGCAGTGATGCTCTTGCCCGAACCGCTCTCGCCCACAACACCGACCCTCTCGCCGGCCCGGACGTCGAGGCTCAGGCCCTGGACTGCGTAGATCGTGTTGAACTCCATCTTGAACGACACGTGGAGGTCGCGGACCACGAGCAACGGGGGTGCCGTATCGTTTGATGGTAGTTGAGCGCCCTCGGGTAACTCGTCGCCCACGACGCCCTACTTCGAAGTGGGGTCTAGGGCGTCTCGGAGCCCGTCCCCGAAGAAGCAGAACGCCAGGCACGCGATGCCAATGCACAGGATCGGGACCAACACCAGCAGGGGGTCGATGGGGAGGTACGACGCACTGTCGTTCATCATCTTTCCCCAGTCGGCCGTCGGGTCCTGGATCCCGAGGCCGAGAAAGCTGAAGCCGGCGGCGACGAAGATGACGCTCGGGATCTGCTGGACGAAGAACACGAGCATCGGTCCAACTGCGTTCGGAAGGATGTGCACTATGACTATGCGGCGGGAGGGCACGCCGGAGGCCCGGGCCGCCAGCACGAACTCGCGGTCACGCAGGGCGAGGAACTGCGCTCGCATGAGTCGGCCAAAACCGACCCAGAGCGTGACGCCGATGAACAGAGTCAGCTTCCAGATGTTTACCCCGAAAATGGTGACGAACAGCAGTGCGGCCAGGATCGTCGGCACCATAGTGAAGAGCTCGAACAGCCGAAGCGAGACCCAGTCGAACCCGCCCCCGTACCATCCGGCCAGTATCCCGATCGGTATCCCGATGACGGCGCCGATCAAGGTGGCGCCGATCGCTACGGTCATCGAGGTCCGCGCCCCCCAGATCACCCTCGTCAGAGTGTCCCGTCCGAGCTGGTCGGTCCCGAGCCAGTGCTGCCAACTGGCCCCACCAAGGGTGTGGAGGAGGTCGACGTGGGTCTCGCTGTACGGGGCCAGCCATGGGGCCAGAGCCCCCGTAAGCAGGATGATTATAACTATGGCCGCCGATGCCATGGCTAGCTTGTTGCGACGGAAGCGGAACCAGGCGGCGTGCCAGAAACTCGAACTGGCTCGCTGGTCGGTGACGGCCGCGGCCGGAGCCGAAGGTGTGACCGGCACCTGAACGACGGTCACCTCGACAGGCCTTCCAGGCGGACCCTGGGGTCGATGAGCACATAGGCGATGTCGCTCAAGATGTAGCAGGCACCCCAGAGCACCGCCACAATCAGCACCAGGGCCATGATCAGAGGGTAATCGCGGTGCAGGCTGGCGGTTGTGAAGTAGCTCCCGAGCCCCGGCAATGCGAACGTGGCCTCGATGAAGATCGACCCGGTCAGGATGTTCGGGATTTGCGGGCCCATGATCGTGATCAGCGGGATGAGCGACGTGTAAAAGATGTACCGGAACACCACCCGCCGCTCCGACAACCCCCGGGCCCGGGCCATGCGGACGTAGTCGGAGTTGATGACTTCGAGCGTGCTGGCCCGGGTATAGCGGGCCATCAACGCCATCGGGAAGAGCGAGAACGCGATGACTGGGAGGATCACGTCTTGCGGGCTACCCCAACCTCCGACGGGCAGCCATTGGAGCCTGATGGCGAAGACCTCTATCAGCAAAAATCCGATGACGTAGTTGGGGAGTGCCACTCCGATGGTAGATACAACGGTGGTTATTAACCGGTCTATCCAGCTGTTGTGCTTGAGCGCGGCGACGCAACCCAGGATTATCCCGCCCCCGAACGAGACAACTATCGTGAGGCCGCCAACGATCAACGTGATGGGCCAAGCCGAGGCGATGAGGTGGTTGACGGTCATCGTCGGCTCCTCGAACGGGATGCCGAGGTACCCGTGCATTAGCTGCCAGAGCCAGTTCAGGTACTGCCTCCAGACCGGCGCGGCGAGGCCGTACTTGACCATGATGTTGTGCATCGCGGCCGGCGTCATGTCTCCCTGGGTGAAGGAGAACGGGCCGCCCGGCACGGCGTGCATCATGGCGAAGATGGCTATCGTCGCCAAGAGCATGACGAACAGCAGCGACAGGATCCGCTGCGCAATGTAGGCGATCATGGCGCCAGACTTCCGCACCAAAGCGAGCAGCCTTGCGGCCGCGCGTCCCGCTGAAACCCCCGGTTGACATTGCTCATGGCCGACGGTGCTCCCTTGAAAATCTCGAATTAGCCGGACGCGTTTTGTGGCTCACGACTAAACTCGACTGGCCCAATCGAGAAGATATTGTGAACCGCCCCGCCTTTAGGCCTTGGCGACCGGGCCCATCGCACGACGGGCCCGGTCGCCCAAACCATCGCCAAGCCTGTTGGCGGCTAAGCCGGCTTACAGCGCACCACCCTCCCCGGCGCGTGGGTACTTCTTGCTGGTGGTGCCGACGTACATCTGCTCCTCGTTCGTGGAAAAGGTGGCGAACTGAGGCCACTCGAGGCCGGTGTAGCCGAGGTAGTTCGCGGTCAGCGCGGGGCCGGTCAGGTACGGCCACATGAGGAAGGCGTACAGCCCGTGCCAGATGAACACCGCCGGCGCCTCCCGCGTCATGAGCGTCTGCGCCTCGGTGTAGATCTCCTGGCGCTTAGCCGTGTTGAAGGCGGCGGCACCTTGAGCCAGGAGGTTGTCGTACTGAGCGCTGTTCCAGTCGTGACGACCACCCTGTGCCTCGGACTTGTAGACGCTCAGCATGTTGGAGGCGTCGAAGTAGTCCATGCCGTAGGTGATGAAGCCCATCTGGATCTGGGTGTCGGGCTTGGCTTCCATCTTGTTGTAGAAGTCGGTGGTGTCCAGCTCCTGCAAGAGAAGCGTGGCGTTCCCGTTGAACAAAGTGGTGTTCCATCCGTCGGAGAGCGCCTGCACGATGGTTTCGGCGAGGAGCGGGTTGAGGCCGCTCGGGTTGGCCGGATAGCTGAAGGTGATGGTCGGGAAGTTTTTGCCGCCGGGGTACCCAGCCTCGGCCAACAGCTTTTGGGCCATGGCGGGGTCGTAATTGGTGTACTTCTCCAGTGGCTCGCTCACCGCGAACGGGTAGCCCGGCATGAGGTACCCGTAGGCCGGGATGGCCAACGGCTTGAGCAGCGCGTCGATTATCTCTGTGCGGTTGACCGAGTGGGCGAAGGCCTGGCGGACCTTCACGTTGTTGAAGGGCGGCTTGGTGCACTGGAAGAAGACATAGTAAATCCTGAAGTCTTGCGGGTTGATTTGAGGAGTCAACGAGGAGAGGCCAGGCGTGCTCTTAGCGATCTTGAGCTCGGTCGGGGTGAGAGCCACACTGGTCCAGTCAATTTCACCGGTCTGGAACAACGGCACTTCGTCGGCGCCGTTATAAATTTTCTGGATCTGGTACTGGATTGGAGGCTTGAACGGCCCCGTGTACTTCTTGTTTGGCTCCAGCACTACCTCGGAGGTCGGGGAGAACGACTTCAGGGCGTAGGGACCACACGTAATGCTCGTGGCCGGGTTGATGTTGTAGAGCGCGTTGCCGTACTTGCTCAGGCCCGCTGCGGACAGCGGCATGGAGTACAGCATGGCGATCGGGATGAAGGCGACCGGGCCTTCGGTGGTTACGACAAAGGTGTACTTGGTCTGACCGACGCCCACCCCGATCGAGTTGACCGGTGCCTTGCCTGCCACAGCCTCGGTGTAGTTCTTGATGACGCCCGACCAGTACCAGGCGAAGTCCCAGGCGTGCTTGGGGTCGGCCGAGTAGCGGAACGTCTCGACGAAGTCGTTGGCGGTCAGCTCGTTGCCGTCGCTCCACATGATCCCCGGCTGGATGTAGAACTCCCACGTCGAGGGCGAGGTCTGCGCCCAGTGCGTGGCCGAGCCGGGGACGATCTTGTAGTCCTTGGTGATGCGGACCAGGCTCAGGTTGAACTGGTCGGCGCCGGGGGCGCGGGAGTAGACGGTCTCATAGAAGTCCATCGCCTTGTAGGTGGCCCCGATGGAGTCGTTATAGCTGACCATATACTGGCTGCTCGGGGCGGCCAGGCCGAGCGCCTTCCTGGCGACGTCCGCTCTTGCGAGGCCCGGTCGTACGAGGTCGCTCTTGGCCAGGTAAAGCCCGAGCGCGCTCGCCCCGGTTGCCCCCAGGAACTTCCGGCGACTGAGATTTGGAAATTTCCCGTGTTCTTCGCTCGGGTTTTCCTTCATATCCTAAACCCCTTCCCTATAACCCAAGTAGGCGTTGTCTTGGTTGCGGAATGGTATCGCGGCCCTTAACTGCTGTCAACGCGATGGCGTCGCGTTGCTGTCCACGCCACGAGGGTTGGGACTCTAACCCACCAGCGATTTGTCGGCAAGCGCGCCAAAATGGGGCGGCCCGGAACGCATCGGACCGGCCACGGAACGCAGTTTTTTCCCTGCGTAATCAGGTTTTCTGAAGAGGAGGACCAGAAACCCCGGCGAGGGCTCGACACAAGCGCGACCAAACGGCGATTGTACATTCTCATCAATAATCGCCGTCGCCAAAAGTGACGGCTGGCCGAAGTTATACCCGGTCCCTAAAACTCAGTTGTCCGAACCTCCCTCTCTGGACCACTAAAGGAAGACACGGGGTTTGCCCCTAATTCCTCGAGCAGGTCCCAAGCCGCTCCAATAATGGTCGACGTATCGATCCCGAAGTGTTTATAAAGGTCGTCGACGTCGCCGGCCTGGCCGAAGTCGCTAACGCCAAGACAGGTAATTGGAGTCGAGTTGATGGTGCCGAGAAAAGACAGAGTATGCGGGTGGCCGTCGAGGACGGCCACCATCGGGGCCGCTCGCTCCTCGGGGAAAAGCGCCTCAAGGGGTGCCACCGGCCAGCTGGACAGGCCCCGCCGGGCCTGGGTGGCCCGGAACAGGAGGTCGGCGGAGGTAATGCAGACAACGTCGCAGGCCACGCCGTCAGCCTCTAGCGCCGAGGCCGCAGCGACAACTTCGGCCATCACGACGCCCATGCCCACCAGGCAGACCATTGGCCTCTGTGCGGCCTCCCGGAGCCGGTAGCCCCCGCTGAGCACGGCCCGCCGTCGCCGGATCCGTCCCCCCTCGTCCTCCGGCAAATTGGCTAGTGATTGGTCAACCGGCCTGGTGCTCAGGCGGAAGTAGGCCGAGGTGCCTTGGGCCGACCCGAGGTGAGCCAGAGCGTCGAGCATGGCCCACTCCAGGTCCTGGGCGAACGCCGGCTCCCATGCGGTGCAGCGCGGCTGTTCGAGCCCGATCGAAGGCGTGATGACCGACTGGTGAGCGCCGCCCTCCGGAGCCAATGTCACGCCCGAGGGGGTACCCACCAAGATCGACTGCCCTCCCGCGTATATGCCGAAGGACCACGGCTCGAGGGCTCGGCCGACAAATGGGTCGTACAACGTCCCGATGGGTAACAGCGCCTGGCCGTCCCGCGACCAGGTCAGCCCGAGCTCGGAGAGCAGGCCTACCAGGTTGACCTCGGCGATCCCGAGCTCGATGTGCTGGCCTTTTCGCGACTGGGCCCAATGGAGCAATGTCGCCCGGTCGTGCTCGAACCAATCTGCATGCTCGTCGACGTGCCACATGCCGACGCGGTTGATCCAACCGCCCAGGTTCGTGGACGAGGCCACGTCGGGGCTGACCGTGACCACTCGGGCTGAAACCTCGGGCGCGATGCGCGACAGGTCGAGCAGGAAACGTCCGAGCGCCTGCTGCGTCGACACTGAGCCGCGATGGATGGTGCCCAGCTCCGCGGGCGGCTTCACGAGGGGCTTTGGTTCGAGCTCGGGCCCGACGAGACGTCCGGCCGCCTCGGAGCACAGTTCGAGCTCCGGGCTCCCGGCGGCGAACGGCGCCCACGGGTCGTCCGGGTCGGCTCCGAGATCGAGACCGAGCTGCCGCCATTGGTCTGCCGAAAGCAGGGCCGAGTGGTTACCGGGATGACCCTCTGTTGGCAGTCGCCAAGCCTTGATCGTGTAGGCGAGGATAACCGACGGTCGGTCCGCTACCCGGTCAGCCTCGGCGAAGGCTTCGAGCAGGTCGCCGAGGTCGTGGCCGCCGAGGTTGCGGAGCGATGCCGCCACCGACTCGTCGTCGAGGTGAGCCAACAGCCTGGTGATGGCGTTACCGGCCTGGCCCGGGCCGGCCAGGGCGGGGCGCACCTCGGCCGCCGGCAACCGCAAAAGGTGCTGGTACTCCTCATTGCTCATTTCGTCGATCCGGCGCTCGAGCAGTTCGCCGTCTTCCCTGGCGAACAATTCGCGCAGCCGGGAGCCGTACTTGAGCGTGATCGTGTTCCAGCCGGCGGCGGCGAACATGTCTTTTATGCGGCTGGCGGCTATGCCGGGGACCACTCTGTCCAGGGACTGCCGGTTGAGGTCGACGATCCATAAAACCTCGCCGAGCCGCGGCACGATCGGGTCCATCAGGGCTTCCCAAACCGGCCCCTCGTCGAGCTCCGCATCGCCGACCAGGGCTATGTGGCGCCCGGTCCCCGGGTGCTCGAAGTGGGTGGAAAGGTAACGCTGAGCAATGGCGCTCCATATTGATGCGGTGGCGCCGATCCCGACTGACCCGGTCGAGAAATCGACCGGATCGGGATCCTTTGTCCGGCTGGGATAGCTCTGGAGGCCGCCGTAGGCCCGTAACTCGGTCAGGTAGTGCTGGTCCAGCCGGCCCAATAAGTAATTGATGGCGTGCAAAACGGGCGAGGCGTGCGGTTTGACCGAGACCTGGTCGCCGGCCTTGAGGTGCTCCAGGTAGAGCGCCGTCATGATGCTCGCCATCGAAGCCGACGATGCCTGGTGGCCCCCGACTTTTACCTCCGAGCCCTTGGCCCGCACCGTGTTGGCGTGGTGGATCATGCTGACCGCCAACCAGAGCACCCGTTGCTGGGCCCGGTCCAGGACTTCCAGGCGCTCCGCGCAGGAGCCTCGGTCGCGCACGGACGTGCTGGCGGTCACGGTGTAACGATAACCAGGCAGGAGGACGCCTCGCAATGGATCGAATGTGTGGCGTCCAGTACACGCAAGAAACTGGCGTCTTGAGGGGGTAGGGCGTTACAATATTGCAGTGATTAGGGCCGTCGACAGCGTTGACCCCACCGATGAACGGATACTCGGGCTATTGCAGCAAAATGCCCGCCAGACCTTCGGCGAGATCGGCCGGAAAGTCGGTCTGTCGGCGCCGGCGGTGAAGCGCCGCATCGACCGTCTGGAAGCGTCGGGTGTCATCCGCGGCTACACGGTGCTCGTAGACCACAGCTACTTCGGCCAGTCCGTGGAGGCATTCGCGGAGTTACGCTTCGCCGGCAGCACCAGAGTCGACGACATCGAGGACATCGCGCTGGATGTCCCCGAAGTGCAGGCCATTTTCACGGTGGCGGGAGACCCGGACGCGCTGGCATGGATCCGCGTCAGTGACGTGGAAAACCTGAAACGCGTTATCGACCGGATGAGGGCCAGTGGGAAGGTGACGGGCACGAAGACGTTGATGGTCCTCAGTTCCTCGGTCCGCCGGCCGACCTACTGAACCATTTCCGTGCCCGCTCTACCCCGAGAGTTTTTGCCGCCGCGCGTTGGGCGCGGCCGGTCAACCCGCCATTATTTCGCGGATGCCGAGCGCCATCCGCTCGTAGTCAGCCGGGCAGTTGTAGACGTGGGCAGAAAGGCGGACGCGGCCCCGCCCCTCCCAGCTACCGACCGACATTTCCACCCCGCGGGCAGCCATTTCTGCCTTGAGTGACTGGGCCTGTTCGCGGGTATCGGCCAGGCCGGGCGGCAAGGGGACGAGTGCCATGCTGAGACCGGCGTCGTGCCTCAGCCCGTCGAGCCGCGTCCCCAGCATGTCGGCCACTGTCGCTTGCCCCGCGCACACGAGAGCCTCGTTGTGGGCACGCACCCGGTCCCAGCCCAACGAAGCCAACAATTCGATAGAGCGGGGCGCGACTATCCAGCCGGTGAGGTCGTCTGTCCCGACCCGCTCGAAGGACTTGGGGAAACCCTCGGCCTCTCCCCAGTTGACCACGAGCGAGAGCATCCTTTCGTGCCAGGCCGGGGTTACCCAGAGGACTCCGGTGCCGACCGGGGCGCACGCCCACTTGTGCAGGTTGCCCACCCAGAAATCGGCGCCGATGGAGGGGACGTCGAGGGCGAGCATGCCGGGGGCGTGGGCGGCGTCGACCAGGGCGACCGCACCGGCGCGGTGGGCCACGGCGGCCACTGCCGCCACCGGGAACCGCCGGGCGGTGGGCGATGTCACCTGGTCGACGACAACGAGAGCGGTACGTTCCGAGCAATGCTCGGCGAAGATGGCGACCACCTCGTCGT
This sequence comes from Acidimicrobiales bacterium, assembly GCA_035502515.1. Taxonomy (GTDB): domain Bacteria; phylum Actinomycetota; class Acidimicrobiia; order Acidimicrobiales; family Palsa-688; genus Fen-671. Next base: position 2,770 of record DATJUH010000071.1, on the reverse strand, counting down.
CCCTACTGTTGACGGGGACGGGCGCGACCACTCGCCTGGCGCCCGTACGGGCACAGAGGCGGTCGAGCGCCGAGGACACGGCCCCATAGGCGTGGTCTGTCGAGAGCACCTCATCGCCCGCGGTCAGCGGCAACGACTGCACGACGGCCGAGACGCCGGCGCTCACGTTGTTGACGAACGCCACGTCGTCGACGCCGGCCCCGATGAACCGGGCCACCTCGGCCCGGGCCTCACTCAACAAGCCCGGCATCTCCCCGTCGAACCAGCGCATCGGGTTGACCGCTATCCGCCTCCGGAGCTCGTCTTGCCTGGCCAGGACCCGGGCCGGCAAGGCGCCGAAAGAACCATGGTTGCAATGAGCCACCTCAGGGTCGAGCAGCCAGAGGCGCCTCACCTCCTCCCAGTCGTCACCCCAAATGGGGTTGGCCGAGGGCGGGTTGGCCCGGGCGAGGCCTGGGCCGAGCGGGGCCGCTTCCTCGGTGAAGATGGCTCCGGACCCTGACGATTTGCCTTCCTCGTGCAACAGATCTCCTCCCGGTTCGGGCTCGCGACGCCAGCAGGCTAGTCTCTCTTGGCTGAGCGAAGCCCCGCACGGGCCAAGCCGAGCCGTACCCGCTGTGACAGGGCCCGCTGTGACAGGGCCCGTTGTGACCGTACCCGTTGTAAAGGGACAATACCGGCGTGAAGATCGGAGCTGTCAGGATGGGTAGCCAATTGGCCGATGGGACGACCTGGAACTGGTAAGCCAAAAAAGGAGTTCGTGATCCACGATGGTGACACGGGTGGCGGTGACTGGGGCGGCCGGACGGATCGGCCACGAGGTGCTGGATCTGCTGGGCCGCAAGGGCACGGCCGTTGTCGGCATCGACTCTGTGACGCCGCCCGCTGGCGGCGCCGACCACGTCGTGTGGGCGCAGACCGATATGACAGATTACGCCGCCGTAGTAAAGGCGTTCGACGGATGTGACGGGCTCGTGCACATGGCCGCCATTGCCAGGCCGGGCGCTCTGGAGGACGCGGTTGTCCACGCCAATAATGTGGTCGGGAGCTATAACGCTCTCCGAGCGGCGGCGGAGGTCGGCATCAACCATATCTGCCAGGCTTCCAGTATCAATGCTATCGGCGGGGCCTGGAGCCGTTCTCCCCGCTACGATTATTTCCCTCTCGATGAGGGGCACCCGACTTACGCCGAAGATCCCTACAGTTTGTCGAAATGGATTTGTGAACAACAGGCCGACGCCATCGCCCGACGGTACAGCTCGTTGGGTATTGCCAGCTTTCGGTACCATATGGTGGTCCCGGAGCGTGACCGGGCTCTTGCTGCCTACAGCGGGGCGCCTGACGGCGTGGCCAGGAAGAACTTGTGGGGCTATACGTCCTTGGCCGCGGCCGCCGGTGCCTGCTGGCTGGCCCTCGAGGGCGACCTGTCCGGCCACGAGGCCTTCTACATCGTTGCCCCTGAAAACGCCGGCGGAGCGCCATCTCAGGAGTTGGCTGAGAAGCATTACCCGGCTGTCCCTCTTCGCCGTCAGTTGATCGGCGACGAAGGCTTTTTCGACTGCTACAAGGCCCGGCAAATCCTGGGCTGGAGGCACCAGGACTGGTGACACAGGTGACAGTGCCGTCGCCCGGCCCGCCGGCGACGACCATCGACGAGGTGATCGCCCGGATGGAGTCGATCAACTCTGCCCTCCCGCCGGCCGACGGCTTGGCCTGTTTCAACCGCATGTACCTCGACGTCACGCAAGGAGTGAGCCAGGACGTGAAGCAGGGCTCATTCGCCGACCCCGCTTTTGTATCGAGCCTCGACGTCATTTTCGCCAACATTTACTTTGCCGCCGTCGACGCCCTCTCCGGCCCGCCATCAGCCTGGCCGGTGGCATGGCAACCCCTGTTGGCCACCCGCGACGACCAGGGGATCGAGCCCATCCAGTTTGCGCTGGCGGGGATGAACGCCCATATAAACCATGACCTGCCGATCGCAGTGGTGACGACGTGCACGGATCTGGCTACGGCGCCCGATGACGGGACCCACCACGCCGATTACCAGCGCGTCGACGCCCTCCTCGATGCCGCCGAGCAGTCGATACGGGAGTCGTTCGAGCCGGCCGACGTGCGTGACGCCGACCAGCATGTGGCGGCAGTGGCCAACCTGGTCAGCAATTGGAGCATCTCGGAGGCGCGGGACGTGGCGTGGGACACCGCAGTGGCCCTGTGGGACATCCGTGACCATCAGATGGCGACGAAATTGCTAACCGGCTCGCTGGCGTGCACGGTGGCCATGGCCAGCCGTTGCCTCCTGGTGGCGGTATAAGGCCGGGCCCAGGCGTGTCAGTGCTAACGCCGGTCGGGCCCACCCCAGTCATGGCCACCCCAGTCATGGCCACCCCGGTCATGGCCACCCCAGTCATGGCCACCCCAGTCATGGCCACCCCAGTGAGGGTTGGCTCCAATTTGCCCAGTCGGGCCAACTGCCCGGTGGGTTAGTTAGCGGCCTCACGCTGAGAAACCGCTGAGGAACGGCGCCCCGGACTGACTCTCGCAAAGGCGGGGCGCGGTGCCGGCCCATCAGGGGCCCGATAGCTTTCTCTCGGTGCGCATCCTCTTCATCGAGGACGAAGACCGTCTGCGTGACGCACTCTGTCGTGGCCTGCGGGAGGAAAGCCATGATGTCGTTGCCACCGGCACCGGCAGCGAAGGTTTACGCCTGGCCACGGAACAGAGCTTCGACGTTATCGTCTGCGACATCTTGTTGCCGCACCTCAATGGC
>DATJUH010000070.1:0-6324 GCA_035502515.1 Acidimicrobiales bacterium | reverse complement strand
TTTCTAGCCGGCGACCCCGTGCCCGTGGACGAGGCCCTGTCGGCGAACTACACGCCGGTCCAGCCGGGTTACAGGTGGGGCGCCCCGTGGTCGACCACCTGGTTCCGGGTCTCGGGCCAGGTACCGGCCCAGTGGAGCGGTACGAACGTCGAGGCGACGATCGACATCGGCTTCAGCGACCGCGGCCCGGGCTTCCAGGCTGAGGGCCTGGCGTTCACCCCCGACGGAACGCCGGTCAAGGCCGTCCAGCCCCGGAACAACTGGGTGCCCGTCTCCACCGGCGACCCCGGGGGGGCCTGGTCCTGCTTCGTCGAGGCTGTAGCCATGCCGTCGTTCATGAGCCGGCGGGGGCTGTCCGAGAGCGCCTTGCTGGGCGACCGGGCGACTATGGGGACGGAACCGCTCTACACCCTTGGGGGCGCCGACCTCGTCGTGGTCGACGAGGATGCCCTGGGGTTGACCCTGGACGTCGAGGTACTCCTGGGCGTGATGGAGCAGCTGGCACCCACCGATCCCCGGCGTCACGAGATCCTCAGGGCGCTCGAACGGTGCGTGGACACTTTCGACGAGGACGGCGATACCCAGCTCGCCCGGGAGGTCCTGAAGGAGGTCATGGCCGCTCCGGCCGCTCGTACCGCGCACCGCATCTCCGCCGTGGGCCACGCCCACATCGACTCGGCCTGGTTGTGGCCGGTGAATGAGACAATTCGCAAATGCGCCCGGACCTTTTCCAATGTGGCGGCGCTGGGCGAGCGCTACCCCGACCTCGTCTTCGCCTGCTCCCAGGCCCAGCAGTGGTGGTGGATGAAGGAAAAGTACCCGGCTGTTTTCGAACGGATGAAAGAGCAAGTAAAGAGCGGTCAGATCGTGCCCGTCGGTGGGATGTGGGTGGAGTCCGACACCAACGTGACCGGGGCCGAGTCATTGGTCCGCCAGCTCGTGTTCGGTAAGAAGTTTTTCCTTTCCGAATTAGGGGTCGAGACCGAAGAAGTCTGGCTCCCGGACTGCTTCGGGTATTCCCCGGCCCTTCCCCAGCTGATCCTCCTCTCAGGGTCGCGCTGGTTCCTGACGCAGAAAATTTCGTGGAACGACACCAACAAGTTCCCGCATCACACGTTCTGGTGGGAGGGGATCGACGGTAGCCGCGTTTTCACCCATTTCCCTCCGGTCGACACTTATAACGCGGATATGTCCCCCCTCGAGCTGGCCCGCGCCGCCCGTAATTATGCCGAACAGGGCTTCGCCACCCGTTCGCTGGTCCCGTTCGGTTATGGCGACGGCGGCGGGGGGCCGACCCGGGAGATGATGGAACTAGCCAGGCGCCAGGCCGACCTCGACGGGTCCCCCCGGGTGGTGGTCGAGGCGCCGTCCAGGTTCTTCAGCGCCGCGCAATCCGAATACCCGGATGCGCCCGTTTGGTCGGGCGAGCTGTACCTCGAGCTGCACCGGGGCACTTTGACCAGCCAGGTCGAGATAAAACAAGGCAACCGCCGCTCCGAGAACCTGTTGCGGGAGGCGGAGCTGTGGTCGACGGCGGCCATGGTGGCCGGGCGCTCGCCGTACCCGTACGACGAACTCGAGGAAATCTGGCGGGACGTGCTCCTCAACCAGTTCCACGACATCCTGCCCGGTTCGTCGATCGCGATGGTCAACGACGATGCCATCGCCAGCTACGCCCGGATCACTGCCCGCGCCGAGGGCATCGTCAACCGGGCCATCGGCGCGTTGGGCGCACGCGGTGACGAGAAGCCGGGTACACCCGGTACATCGGGCGCCGAGGACGCCCCGGTAGCGTTCAACGCCGCCCCTCATGGGCAGGGCGGCGTGCCTGCCTTCGGCGCCCGCAAGATGACCGTGCCCTCCACGCCGGTGACGGTCGCCGGGGGAGCCGGCGCCGGGGGCGCCATCCTCGACAACGGCGTCATGAGGGTGCAGCTCGATACCGATGGGCATATCGTCTCACTGCTCGACCTGGCCAGCGGGCGCGAGGTCATCCCGCCGGGGCTGGTGGGCAACGTCCTCCAGCTGCACCCCGATGTCCCCAACAACTGGCCGGCGTGGGACATCGACCGCTTCTACCGTCATACTCACCGGGACATCGGCGCCTCCGCACCGCTGACCATTGTGAAGAAGGGGCCGGACGAGGCCACGGCGCGGGTGGAGTATGCCTTCGGGTCGTCGCGTGCCGTCCAGACGCTGACCCTGGCCGCCGGCAGCCGCGTCCTCGAGGTGGACATGGAGCTCGATTGGCGTGAGCACGACCGGTTGCTGAAAATGGCCCTGCCTGTCGACGTGCACGCCGGCCGGTCCACGTCGGAGATCCAGTTCGGCCATGTGGAAAGGCCCACTCATACGAACACTTCCTGGGACGTGGCCCGCTTCGAGTACGTCGCCCACCGGTTTATCCAGGTCGAGGAAGCCGGTTTTGGCGTGGCCGTGGTCAACCGCGGGATCTACGGCCACGAAGTGACCGCTTTCGGTAAGCCCGGCGGCGGACGAGGCACCATGGTCCGGCTGACGATTATCCGGGGCCCTCGCTTCCCGGACCATCGCGCCGATAACGGTACCCACCGCTTCCACTACGGCATTGTCCCGGGGGCCAGTGTGGCTGACGCCGTCCGCCACGGCTACCAGTTCAACCTTCCGCTCCGTACGGTCTCGTCAGGACAGGAACTCTCGCCTCTGGTACAGCTCGACAACGAGGCCGTCGTCGTCGAGGCCGTGAAAGCGGCCGACGACCGCTCCGGGGACGTCGTCCTGCGTTGCTATGAATCGCTCGGCGGCCGGGCGGCATCGACACTGCAGGCGAACTTCCCGGTGCGAGAGGTTTGGGTAACCGACCTGCTGGAGCGGCCGTTGACCGAACTGGAGGTGGGCCCCGACAACACGGTGGCCGTGCAACTGCGGCCGTTCCAGGTCCTCACGCTCAGGTTGTCGCGCTGACCGCCAAGCCCGCAGGGCGCAGAGCTGTCGTCGCCAAGTTGTGACGCCGGCAAGCGCCAATTTATGGTGAGCTCATGAATTTAAAGGGGTGCGCGCCATGACAGTCCTGCCGGTAAACGTCCGCTTCGAGCACCATCCCACTGGTTTCGGGATCGGTACGAGAGCTCCCAGGATCTCCTGGGAGCTCGCCGGTGACGATGACGTTTTTGGCCCCACCGCTTATGAAGTCGAGTTGTCCGGCCGGTCTGGCGCCAACCCTGTCCCGAATGCCGATGTCCCGAATGCCGATGGCCCGAATGCCGATGGCCCCAATACCGATGGCCCGGTAACCAGCGGCGCAATTACCGGCGGCGAGCAGGTGCTGGTCCCCTGGCCCTTCGCCCCGCTCCGGTCTCGGGAGCGGGCGACGGTCCGGGTGCGGGTCGCTTCGGGGGACATCTGGACGGGCTGGAGCGAGCCCGCTTCCGTCGAGGCCGGGCTGCTCGACGTGAGCGACTGGACAGGGTCGTTCATAACCCCGAAAGAAGCCGGTGCGATCGGTTCTCCTGCCCCGCTCGTGCGAGGTGAGTTCAAGGTAAATGGTGCGGTCGTTTCGGCCCGGCTTTACACCACGGCGCTGGGCATCTACGAGGCCACGCTGAACGGCACCCCGGTGGGCGACGAGGTGCTGGCCCCGGGCTGGACCACCTATGACAAACGGCTCTGCTATCAGACCTTTGATGTCACCGCGCTTTTGGTTGAGGGGGCAAACACGCTGCAGGCGATGCTGGGTAACGGTTGGTACCGGGGCCAGCTGACGTGGTTGAAACGACGAGCTGTCTACGGCGACCGGCTCGCCTATCTGGCCCAGCTCGAGGTGACCTACAGCGACGGGTCGGCCGCGCGCTTCGTCACCGACGAGTCGTGGAGAGCGGCCGACAGCGCCGTGCTCCAGGACGACCTGTACGACGGCCAGACGACGGATCTGGGCCGGGAGGCGAGCGGGCCATGGACCCCGGTAGAGAAGGTCCAGCGGGACTTGGCCACCCTCGTGGCCCCACAGGGCCCGCCGGTCAGGCGGCTCATGACCCTTCCGGCGCTCGAACTCCTGACCTCACCGAGCGGAAAATCGCTCGTTGATTTCGGCCAAAACCTGGTCGGGTGGGTGCGTTTGACGGTGCACGGCGCGGCACCGGGCCAGGAAGTCACCGTCCGCCACGCCGAGGTGCTCGAGCACGGTGAACTTGGCACCCGGCCGCTCCGGGGGGCGAAGGCCACAGACAAGTACATCCTGAAAGGCGCCCCCGACGAGGTGCTCGAGCCGTCGCTTACTTTCCACGGGTTCCGGTACGCAGAGGTCGAGGGACTGGAGGGCCTGGAGGTCGAGCAGGTTGAGGCCGTCGTCGTGGGCAACGACCTGGTGCGCACGGGTTGGTTCGAGTCGTCGAGCACCGACCTCAACCGGCTCCACGAAAACGTCGTGTGGGGGATGCGGGGGAATTTCCTCTCTATCCCGACCGACTGCCCACAGCGCGACGAACGGCTCGGGTGGACTGGCGACATCCAGGTATTCACCCCCGCGGCCACCTCACTGTTCGACTGCGCCGGCTTCCTGTCATCATGGTTGGGAGACCTGGCCGCCGAGCAGGGCCCCGATGGCAGCGTGCCTCTCGTCGTCCCCAACGTCCTCGGCCCAGGGCCGGCGATCGCCGTCTGGGGCGACGCCGCCTGCGTCGTGCCCTGGGTGCTGTACGAGCGCTTTGGTGACGAGGGCATCCTGGCCACGCAGTGGGAAAGCATGCGAGGGTGGGTGGACTACATGGCGTCTCATGCCGGGGACGGGCTCCTGTGGAGCGGGCAGTTCCAGCTGGGGGACTGGCTCGACCCCACCGCCCCGCCCGACAACCCCGCCGCAGCCAAGGCCGACCCCGACGTGATCGCCACCGCGTGCTTCGCCAGTTCGGCCGAGATCGTGTCTCGCGCCGCGGGCGTCCTCGGCAAAGCTGAAGCCGCGGAACGCTATGGTTCTCTGGCGTCAGGGGCGCGGCAGGCTTTCGCCGACAACTATGTCACTCCGTCCGGGCGTGTCCTCTCCGACGCCCAGACTGTCTACGCCCTGGCTATCGCCTGGTCGCTGCTCCCCGGCGAGAGCCAACGCGCCGGTGCCGGGCGGCGGCTGGCCGACCTGGTCCGGCTCAGCGGCCACCGGATAAGCACCGGCTTTGCCGGCACGCCGTTCGTCTTGGACGCGCTCGTGGGAACCGGCCACGTCGATACCGCCTACCGGCTGTTGTTCCAGCATGACGTGCCGTCATGGCTCTATGCCGTGTCCATGGGAGCGACGACCGTCTGGGAACGCTGGGACAGCATGCTGCCCGATGGCTCGATCAACCCGGGGGAGATGACGTCGTTCAACCACTACGCCTTCGGGGCGGTGGCGGACTTTCTGCACCGGGTAGTGGCCGGGTTGGCGCCCGGCGAGCCCGGGTACCGGTCGATACTCGTGAAGCCGACGCCGGGGCGGGCCCTCAGCTCCGCCCGGGCCCGGCAGGTCACCCCGTACGGGGAGGCTGAAGTTGGTTGGCGACGGGAAGCCGGCCGGTTCATCCTCGAGGTCCGGGTGCCCTTGGCTACAACGGCGCGCGTTTTCCTGCCCGGCCGGGACGACCCCGAGGCCGTCGGGGCGGGGGAGCATAAATGGGAGATCGAGGACCCGGTAGGCAAGGAAGCGCCCCTACCATCGTCGCCAACTGTGCTGGACCTCCTGGCGCATGAAGCGGCCTGGCTCGAGTTCTCGGGCATCCTGGCCGGCGCGTCCGCCAAGGCTCTGGACGGCCGGCCCGTTTCCGACCTGCTCGTAAGGTTCGCCGACACACGGGTTGCGCAGCTCCTCGAAGGTCCTATGGGGCTCGGGATGAGGCAGCTCCCGGACGAGACGCGCGGCCAGCTCGAGGCGGTCGTGGCGCGCTTCTCCGGTTGAGCCCTGGGGCCTCACGGCCGGCGAATATCAGACCGCCCCGTGGGCCTTTAATTGACAGCTCTAATTGGTAGCAGTTCGAAAGTTCTCTTTGGGGCGGCGGCGACCTCGAGCCTGCCTTGACAGTCACATAGGTGCGCGCTAACGTTGAGAAACCCCAATTAAATCGTTTCACAGCCGTTCAGAAGAACCAGTGATAGTGGACGCATAAGGGGAAGGGGAACTGCTGGAGAACGCGTTGGGGGGAGCAGAGGATGGGACATCTTTGAGAGGGGAGGCTTGCCCATGACCTCAATTACCCAGCACGTGGCCAACCGGCGTCCAGGCAGCGGCGAGAGGGGGGCCAACCGGCGCAAGCGCCGGGTTGCGTCCGCCGCCATCGCAGCACTGGTTGCCCAAGCCATGGTGCTTTCCGGAACCGTCGC
>DATJUH010000069.1:0-21004 GCA_035502515.1 Acidimicrobiales bacterium | reverse complement strand
GGGCTCACCGTCCGGCGGGTCATGGACCGGTTTCGCCCGCGCCCTCACTGACGAACAAGGCCGTTACCGGCTCGTCACCCTCAAGCCCGGCCCCGTCCCGGGCGCCGGCGGCCAGCCGCAGGCCCCCCACATCGACGTGTCCATCTTCGCCAGGGGGCTGTTGCAAAGGCTCGTTACCCGCATCTACTTTCCCGACGAGGAGGCGCTCAACGCCACCGACCCGGTGCTGTCCAGCCTGGGCGACGCCGGGCTGGCGAGCCGGCTGGTGGCATCCGGGGAGGCGGACAGCCCTTCCTTGCGGTTCGACATAAGGCTGCAAGGCGACCAGGAGACCGTCTTCTTTGCCCCCTGGTGCGCCTGACCCGGCCGGTGGCCTTTTTGGCCCGGTCTTCACCACAGACGAGCTGGCCGCCGCCACCTCGGACCACGCCTGGGTGGCGGCCATGCTCGAATTCGAAGCGGCCCTGGCCGTGGCCGAGGCTCGAGTGGGGGTCGTGCCTCCAGCCGCGGCGACGGCCATTGCCCAACGGTGCCGCGATATCGAGGTCGACCCGGCCGGGCTGGGAAAAGCGGCCCGCCTGGGCGCCAGCCCGGTCATCCCGCTGGTGGCCGAGGTGCGCCGAGGTCTCTCGCCCGACGTGGCCGGGTGGGCCCATTTCGGGGCCACGAGCCAGGATGTGCTCGACAGCGCCCTCATGCTGGTTTTGCGCCAGGTGCTCGACCTGGTACTCGGTGACCTCGCCCGGCTGGCCGGCGCCGCCGCCGGGCTGGCCGGACGGCACCGCTCTACCCTCATGGCCGCCCGGACGTTGCTGCAGCAAGCGGCGCCCACCACCTTCGGCCGCAAAGCAGCTGGATGGCTGGTGGCCGCCGTCGATGCCACCAAGGACCTGCGCGCCGTCCGACGGGACCGGTTGGCGGTACAGCTCGGAGGGCCGGCCGGCACGCTGGCGGCGCTGGGCGAGAGTGGCCCTGCGGTGATGGACGCGCTGGCGTCCGAGCTCGGCCTCGACGCGCCGGTGCTCCCCTGGCACACCGACCGCAGCCGGGTGGCTGAGATTTCCTCCGGGCTGGCCCTGGTGGCCGGGGTGGCCGGCAAAGTGGCCCTGGACGTGTCGTTGCTCATGCAGACCGAGGTGAGCGAGGTGTTCGAGCCCCGGGCCGCCGGTCGTGGCGCCTCCTCGGCCCTGCCGCACAAGCGCAACCCGGCCATGGCGGTCGAGGTCCTGGCTGCCTCCCGACGGGCACAGGCTCTGGCCGGCGTGGTGCTGTCCGGGATGGCCCAGGAGAACGAGCGGGCCGTGGGGGCCTGGCAAGCCGAGTGGCAGACGGTCCCCGAGCTGTCCCGGGCCGCCGGTGGCGCCGTCGCCTTCAGCGCCGACATGCTGGCCGGCCTGGAAGTAGACCCCCGCCGGATGGCCGACAATTTGGCCATGACCAGGGGCCTCGTCCTGGCTGAGCGGTTGACCATCGAACTGGCGCCCCTCGTCGGGTACGCGGAGGCCCGCCGGCTGGTGGAGGAGGCCAGCGAGCGCTCGGTTCGGACTTCGACGTCCCTGGACCAGGCGCTGGGCCTGGAACCCGGTATCGCCGAGGTACTGGCCCAGCTCCCGCCCGACGTCTTCGACCCGGCGGGCTGGGCGGGCTCGTCCGAAGTGTTCGTCGACCGCGCCCTCGACCTGTACCGAAAGAGCTTTGAGGACGGCTGAGCCTGTGAACGCACAAGAGCCTTCGGCGATGGAAGCCCGGGTAGAGGGGCAGTCGGTCGTCTACGACCGGACGGGGCCGGACCAGGCACCCCTGCTGGTGCTGCTGCCTTCGCTCGGGACGGACCGGCACGTTTGGGATGCCCAGGTCCCGCTGCTCAGCAACTGGTTCCGGGTCGTGCGCATCGAGCACCCCGGCCACGACGGCAGAAGGGCGCCGACCGGGCCTTACTCGCTCGAGTACCTGGGCCGGCGGGTAATCGGCGTACTCGAAGACCTCGACGCCGACCGCGCCCTGTTCGCCGGCCTGTCACTCGGAGGCTTGATCGCCATGTGGGTGGCCGCCGAGCACCCGGGACGAGTCGAGCGGCTGGCCGTGTGCTGCGGCGCGCCCTCCTTCAAACCCAGCGAAATGTGGGTGGAGAGAGCCAAACAAGTGCGCGCCGGCGGGATCGGCCCGCTGGTCGAGCCGGCCCTGGGCCGGTGGTTCACGGTCCCCTTCTCGAGCGGTCACCCCGCCCTGATCGACCGTTACCGGTCGATGCTGTCGGGCGTGGACCCCGAAGGGTACGCCGGTTGCTGCGACGCCCTGGCCAGCGCCGACGTCACCGAACAGCTCGGCCGTATACAGGCGCCTACTCTCGTGTTGGGCGGCGCCCTCGACCCGGTGGTCCCTCCCGAGTCGGCCGCCACCACCATGAAAGGGATCCCGGGCTCGAGCCTCTGCATCCTGGCCGAAGCCGCTCACCTGGCCAATGTCGAGCAACCTGACGCCTTCAACAGCGCCGTCTTGGCCCATCTCGCCGGCCGCCAGGACGAACGTGGGGAGGCGGCGAGACGAGCCGTGCTCGGCGACGCCTACGTCGAGCGGGCGCGAGGGGACGCATCAGAACTGACCGCACCGTTCCAGGACTTTCTGACCCGGTGGCCATGGGGAGATGTGTGGGCCCGGCCCGGCCTTGACCGAGAAACGCGGCGGCTGCTGACCATCGCCATGCTCGCCACTCTGGGCCGCCGGGACGAGTTCGAGATGCACGCACGCGAGGCGCTGCGGGCCGGGCTCAGCCCGGCCGTGCTGAGCGAAGTGCTCTTGCAGGTGGCCGTTTATGCCGGCGTCCCGGCGGCCAACTCCGCCTTTGCCATCGCCGACCGGGTTTGGCGGGAACTTTCCGGAGGAACCGGCCTCTCCGGAGACACAGCCGGGACCGCCCCTACTCGACCGTGACCAGAGTCCCTATGGGGTCCATGGCCCAGACGACCTCGGCGTTGGATATCGGGAGTTCGACACAGCCGTTGCTCTGCGGAAAGCCGTAGCTGGCCCGAGGGTAACCGTGGACGGCGTCGCCCCCGTTGAAATAGGCCACCCAGGGCACGTCCGGGGCCACGTAGTGATAGCCGTCCGGGTCGGTGCCCGTCATGGTGGTGGTCTGGAAACGGGAGTAGACGGGGAAGGTGCCGGTGGCAGTTACGGCGCCGGTCACGCCCGTGTTGGCCGGGCTGCTGTAGATGTAGGACCCGTCCCGCCACACGCTGAGCTGCTCCGGGATCGCCTCGCTGACGACCAGGTAGTCGTAGGGCGAACCGTCCACCTGGCGGGTGGCCACGGCTTGAGTAAGCGCCTTCCACACCTGCGGTCCCACCACGCCGTCGTCGGTCAAGCCGTAATTGGACTCGAACTGCATCACGGCGCCCTGGAGAACGGTGTTGTCCTGCCCCGGCACCCACAGGGACGACAGGGACGACGGGACATTGGAGAACCGCCAGGAGAAACTGCCGGCCAACGCGGCCGGGCTCACCTCGGATGCGACCGTCGGTTCACTGCTCAACGCCGCTTGCCCATTGCCGAGCGTGAAGTTGACCGGGAGATAACCGAGCTCGGCCAGCAGCTGCTCAGTACGGAGAATGGGCACGCCCTGAACGTTGAAACTGGCCGTTTCGGGGTCGGCGAGGCTGCGGGGCACCGTCACGTCCTCCTCCGACCACGGCTGATAGAGCTGCGTGGGGATGAAGGTGAGCGTCCTGCCGTTCACTGACCACTGCCCGGGAACGGCGGGCGTAAGCGTGGGCACGGGCGCGCCAGGCGCCGGCGGCCGGGAAAGGACGATGGTGATCGGTGTGTCCGACCCCACTCCGCTTGACCCTGGCCGGGGGCTGACAGAAACCACCTTCGGGAGCGGGACGCCGGTAGTAGCCGGTACCGCCGTGGTCGCGACGACCCCACCTCCTTCACCTGGAGAGCCGATGGCCAGGAGGTGGCGGCCCGGCCCGGAAGTAATAGCCGCGGCCAATCCTCCGGCGGCGGCGATGACCACGACGCCAGTGGCCAGGAGGATGACACTCGAGCGGCCGCGCCGGTCCTGTCCCTCCGCCTTCGAGTGCTGGCCCTTTTGGCTCATCCGCCGCACAACCTCCTGTCTTCGGAATTAAACCGCCTATGCGGCGGGCATGTGCGGATTTTCCTTAACCACACTAAAGTCCCGGCCAGCTCGTCCGACACCTATCTAATCGGATCCTGAGCTGGAGGCACAGCCGAGACTATGTCTTCTTCCCCGGCACGGCGTCACCACGTGGGGACGAAAAGCCGCCTGGCTAGCGCCGCCGTCACTTTTTCGGCCGTCCTCGGCGCCCTCCCGCTGGCGGCCTCGACGGCCCAAGCTCAACCGGGGCGGGCGCTGGCCGACCCGCCGGCCAACGTGCCTCGCACCGAGGCGATGACCGCCGCCTGCCAGGACGGTGACGGCCCCGACTGCCAGACGGCGGTGCTGCACGCCATCGACCGGGCCCGGGCCGCAGAGGGGCTCGGGCCGCTGGGTTTGCCCGCTGATTACGCCGGCCTGACTGTTGCCCAACAGCTGTTCGTCCTGGCCGACGAGGAAAGAGTGGACCGGGGGCTGCCCGCCTTCACGGGCCTCTCCTCCCAGCTGGACAGCCTCGCGGCGCTGGGCGCGTCCACCGATTCCGACCCCACGGGCCCGTCGGGTGCCAGCTGGGGATCGAACTGGGCCGGGGGCGAAGCGTCCGCCCTTCTGGCTGATTACGACTGGATGTACGACGACGGGCCCGGTTCACCCAACCTGGACTGCGTCCATCCTTCGTCCGACGGGTGCTGGGACCACCGGCAGAACATCCTGGGCGACTACGGCGTTCACCCCAGTATGGGGGCGGCGGCGACCATGGTCGGCGGGGTCACCTCGATGACCGAGCTTTTCTCCTCGGGCTCGCGGGGTGTGCTGGAGTTCACGCTTCGGGGCCCGGGCCGGCGTTCGTCTATTTCGTAACCAGTCGGGCCGAGGTGCCGGCGACCTCGACGGCTCCATCGAGCACACCGGCGAGGCTGGAGATGGTGGCGACGACGTCGCCGCCGGTCAGCCCACCGTCGCCGGTGAGCCCCGTCCGCGCCAAATCGACCCAGCCGCCGGGGTGAACGCACAGCGCCCGGAGGCCGCGCTGCTCCCGGCCCGTCACCCAGCGCTGTCCTTCCGACGTTTCGACCAGCCGGCCCGAAACGGCGACCGGCCCCGACTGGCCGGCGCACACGACCTGGCGCCCTGACAACTCCTGCCCGACGGCGGTAGCCAACGAACCGAGGCGCGAGTGTTCGGGGACGAGGGGCGTGGATATGCCCTCGAGGCGGGCCGCGGTGGCGCACACCGGTCCTATGCAGACGGCGACAACCCCACCGCGGTTGAAGCCATGGAGTACGGCGCCGAGTGCCCCCCGCTCCCGGGCCGCCCCGGCCAAGGCCTGTACCTGGGGAGCGGCCGTAAAAGTGACCGTGTCGGCCGCCCCTTCGACGAGGGCCTCCACGAGCGCTCCCGCCGCCTCTTTGCCTCCGCCCCCCATCCTGTACACGGGCAGGTGGCTGACGATGGCGCCGGCGCGCCCGAGTTCGGTCAGCATCGGCCCCGGAGGCTCACCGTGAAGCTGCACCACGACCGACTTTCCCGCCAGGTCCTCCTCCACCAAGCGGGCCACCACCTCTTCGAGGGTCTCGCCGGGCGCCTTGTACCAGGCGTTCAGCCCCACTTTGCGCAGCTCGCCCAGGGCTTTGGCCCCCCGGGCGGCGATAACCGTCCTCGAGCCCAGGGCCGCCACCAGGTCGTCCTGCAGGCCCCAATCAGCCGCCCCCGTCAGCCACGTCCGCATCCCGTAACCGGTGTTGGCCAGCAGGTAGTCAGGAGGCTCCTTGACCAGTTCCTCGGTGCGCGCCCGCAGGGAGCTCATGTCCTCTGGCTCGGTCCTGAGGAGGGGGAACATGAGGACCTCGGCTCCGAGCCGTTCCAGGAGCACCGCTTGCTCGTCGCGCCGGCGGTCGGCGGTTACGGCGACGGTAAAGCCCTGCAAGTTCGGTCCAGCCACAGGGCGCCACGCTAGCTGCCGGCACGCTAACCGGCGCTACGCCAACCGGCGCCACGCCAACCTGCGCCACGCCAACCGGCGCCACGCTAACCGGCGGTGGCAAAAGAGGGGCCGCCACGGTGATGGGGCTCTCCACCGACGGGGGTCTCCCGCCGGCCCCAGTGGCAAAAAACGGCCTGGCGTGGGGCTTTTGTGCGCGCTAGGTGCTCTTATCGTGACACTGGCGCGCACAGTTCGCCCGCGTTAGGCGGACGATGGCGCGGCCCGAAAAGGACGCGGTCGAGGAGGAAGTACTGAAGCACCCACAGGGAGCCGAAAGTGGCGAGATTGGCGGCCTGGGAAACCAGGGCGATGACGCCGGGGCCAAACCCGGCGCCGGCCGCCCAGGCCGCGGCCAGCTTGACGGCGAGGGTGGAAAGCCCGAGGCCGCTGAACGAGAGGGCGCAGAAGGGCAGCATCTCTTTGACCAGGGAGCGCCTGGTGGTCTTGGCCCAGACCCAGCGCCGGTTCAGCTCGAAGGACGGCACGGTACCGGCGGCGGTGGCCACCACGTTGGCCCAACCGGGCGAAAGCGTTTTTGTATATACGAGCAGGCCGAGCAGGCTCAATGTCACCGTCGTCGATATCAACGAGACAGCCGCGTAACGGGACAGCTTGCGCAAAAGCGCCTTCATCGGCCGCTCCCTACCGCCCGGCGCAGGAAATGAAAGCGGACGAGCGTCGAACAGAGGTTGGCCGCGGTCAGGACGACGATGTAGACCGGGAGGCCGGTCACGCCGTAAGCGGACGCTAATACCAGCGCCCCAAGGGTGAGGGCCAAGGGCAACAAGGACAAAAACAGGCCCGTGGCGTAATAATGCCGGCGCCCGTTCGCCCCGCTCGAGGCAAAAGTGAACCGGCGGTTGGCCATCAGGTTGCCGAGGGCGCAGAGCACCAGGGCCACCACGTCGGCCCCCACCGCGCCCAGCGTCCCAAAAAGGAGAGCGAACAAAACGGCGAAGCTGACTGTGCTCACCGCGCCGACGGCGGCAAAATGCACGAGCTCGCCCGCCGGGTTGGGGGCGGGCCGGCGCCCCGCCGCCGGGTCACGCGGTGGGCGGACTATCTCCCCCGGCCTTCCACCCGGAGGGCGCATCATGCGCATGATCCCCTTCAGGTCGTCCCGGGCGGTGCGCACGATGTCAACGGTGGACCCGGGGTCGTCGACCCAGTCAACAGCCACTTCGTGGACCCTGAGCCCGTTGCGCTCCGCCAGCACGAGCAGTTCCGTGTCGAAGAACCACGCGTTGTCCTCTACGAGAGGCAGGAGCTGGCGGGCGACGTCCGCCCGCATGGCTTTGAAGCCGCATTGCGCGTCCGAAAAGGAATTGCGCAGAGTGGTCCGCAGGAGGAGGTTGTAGCTGCGAGAAATAACTTCCCGTTTCGGCCCGCGCACGACCCGGGCGCCGGGCGCCAATCTCGACCCGATGGCCACATCGCTGTGGCCCGTGACGAGCGGCGCCACCAGTGGCAGGAGCGCATGCAGATCGGTGGACAGGTCGACGTCCATGTAGGCAACGACCGCCGCCTCGCTCTGCGACCACGCCGTCCGCAGGGCTCGGCCCCGGCCCTTTTGGGCCAGGTGGAGCGCCCGCACGTGGTCGAGCTCGTTGGCCAGCCGGCAAGCGATGGCCCAGGTGTCGTCCGTACTGGCGTTGTCCACCACCGTGATAAGCCACGTGAGGGGAAAACTCCGCTGCAGGTAACTGTGTAATGCGGAAATCGAGGTGGCCAGGTCCTGCGCTTCGTTATAGACCGGGACCACGATTTCCACCTCGGTAGCGAGCTGCCTGAGCGACGGCTCGACGGTCAAGGTGACCGGGCTTGCGGTCCGGAGAGCATCCGTCATATGGCGAGCATTGCCGCCATAGTCAAGATCCCCGTTATCAATGGCTGGGAATTGGCTCCGGGCCATGGCTCTACTTCTCCGCTGCCGTGAGGTTGTACACGGTCACGCCGCCAACGGTCGTGGCAGTGAAATGGTCCTCGACCCACGCGGTTATAAGTGACGCATCGTCGCTGCCGGCGGCCGACGGGCCGCCAAAACCGGCCCCGCCGGAACTGGCACCGCTGGAGATGAAATAGTGGATCTTTCTTTCTTTTACGTACTGTTCGAACTCCGCCAATGTGGGCGCCGGGTCTGTGCCGTTGAAGCCGCCGATGGCCATCACCGGTTCCCGGGCCGCCAGCTGGTAACCGGCCGCTTCGTTGGAGCCGACGACTGCGGCTACCCATGTGTACCTGGACGCGTCCGCCTTTAGAGCGTCGGTAATGGCGGCGTCGGCCGTGCTCGAATTGAGCAAACCCCCGAGACCGCCTCCATTGCCGGCCTGACCGTTTGTCCCGGTTGGGGCGAAGCCGGCTCCCGCCCCTCCACCACCGGTGCCCCCCGAACGTGCGCCACGGCTACCTGGCGGCGCCCCGGCGCCCGGGAAAAGCTGGCCTGTACGGCGGCCTGTGGCTCCCGTGCTACCTCCCGGCCCGAAGCCGCCCGGGCCGGAGCCGCCCGGGCCGGAGCCGCCCGTACCGGAGCCGCCCGTACCGGAACCGCCCGTACCGGAACCGGGGCCGCCCGCACTGGGGAACGTCGCGCCGGCCCGCCCGGGACCGCCTCGGCCCCCGGTCCTCCCGGGCGCGAAACCGCCCCCTCCCGGGAACCCGGCCAGCCCGGCCGAGGCAGGACCGGCAGTAGGGATGGCCCCCGAGTGCGGGGTGGCCGCCGTGGCCAGGGTGTAGGCAAACGGGCCGGCGAGAACGGCCACGCAAGCCAGCCCGACTACAACTGTCCGCCCGGCTACCCGATAGGGCCGGGCCGCCAAACCCCTTTCCCAATATCGGGGAACGTCGGGAGACAAGACGAGCAGTACGCCGGCGGCGCAGCCCGCTACGAGGATGGCCGTGCGCAGCCACGGGTGCCACGCCGGCACCCGGTCGAGCAGGACGGCGGCCCATATCGAGCTCACGACGACGACCGAACCGAGGACCAGGCGAGCCCATAGAACCGACCGCCTCGACCACAAGAACCACGTCCCGGTGCCGACGACGGCCCCGATGGCGGGGGCGAGGGCCACTGTGTAGTACGGGTGGATGATGCCCTGGGCCAGGCTGAACACCAACCCGGTGACGAGGAGCCAGCCGCCCCAGAGGACCATCGAGGCGCGAGTGCGGCTGGTACGCGGCCTTCTCCACGTAGCCACCAGCACGGCGACCAGCAAGACCAGCGCGGCCGGCAACAGCCAGGAGATCTGGCTGCCCATTTCACTGCCGAACAGGCGGGTCAAACCGGTGGGGCCCCACTGCCCGCTCGTGCCGGTGGCGCCGCCGGCAACCACGCTCCCCGATTCGTTGCCCGTGAGCCGGCCGAAACCGTTGTAACCGAAAATAAGGTTGAGCAGGTTGTTGTCTTGCGAGCCGCCGATATAAGGGCGGTCGGCGGCCGGGGTGAGCATGACGGCGGCCACCCACCATCCCGCCGAGACCACCATGGCCACACCAGCGGCGGCCAATTGGCGTACACGGCGCCAGACCGGCGCCGGGGCAGCCAGGAAATAGGCCGCCGCCATGGCCGGGACGACCAGGAACGCCTGCATCATCTTGGTGATAAACCCGAACCCCACCAGTGAGAAGGCGAAGATAAGCCAACGGGTGCTGGACTTTTCGATGGCCACCGTCGTGGCGTAGGCGGCGCCGGTCAACAAAAGGACCAGTAAGGCGTCCGGGTTGTTGAACCGGAACATCAACGCCGCCACCGGCGTGAACGCCATGACCGCCGCCGCCATCAAGCCGGCCCCGGCAGAAGCCCAGCGCCGCACCGCCGCGTACAGCACCGCCACGGCGGCCACTCCTTCGAGGGCCTGAGGAACGAGGATGCTCCAGGAGGAAAGGCCGAAAATACGGGCAGATATTTCCATGACCCAGAGGGCGGCAGGCGGCTTGTCCACCGTTATGAAGTTGGAAGAATCAGACGAGCCAAAGAAAAACGCCCTCCAGCTCCTGGTGCCGGCCTGCACGGCGGCCGAATAAAAACTGTTGGCCCACCCCGATGCCCCCAGGTCCCACAGGTACAGCCCGGCCGTTACGGCTAACAGCAGCAGCAATGCGGGCCTGGCCCACACCGGGTCGCCGGCTGGCCCCCGCACCAGAGCGCGTAAGCCACGCCCAAGGCGCCAACCGTGCCGCCCGTGGTCGCTTTCGTCCCGGCCTGGGCCAGGCCGTAAGTCTGTGTCAATGGGGGCCGCATCATGGCCGGCCCGCGGGAGCATCCTGATAGCCATATCCCGATGATCGAGCCTTTTCCTGGGTTTTGGCTCCGAAAAGTAATGGACGAGGCTTGAAGATGAGGGTCGCCCGCTCCGGGAAGTTCAGAAACCTGCCCGCTTACGCGGCTTTTTACCGCCCCTTCTCACGCCGTTCCCCGCGTCCCGGTAAAGTTGGGGCTGGAGGTAGCCATGCCGGAACACGTGCCGAGGGTGCTGGTGGTCGACGACGAGGAGCATATAACCGAGCTCCTTTCGATGGGCCTGTCGATGAACGGTTTCGAGGTCGAGCGGGCCGCCACCGGGCGCGGCGCCCTCAAGGCCATCGACGAGCAGCGGCCCGACCTCGTCGTGCTGGACGTGATGTTGCCGGACCTCAACGGTTTCGACGTCACCAAGCGGCTCCGTCAGGCCGAGGGAGCGGGCGCCAGGATACCGGTCATTTTCCTGACCGCCCGGGACGCCACGGCCGACAAGATCGAGGGGCTCCGGCTCGGCAGCGACGATTACATGACCAAGCCCTTCAGTATCGAAGAACTGGTCGAACGGGTCAAAGCCGTGCTCCGCCGCTCGTCGGGACTGGGGCCGGGTGCCAACCGGCTGGAGTTCGCGGACCTCGAGATGGACCTCGAGACGCGAGATGTTTGGCGCGCCGGCCAGCTCGTCGAACTGACTCCGACCGAGTACAAATTGCTCCATTATCTTTTGGCCAATGCCCGCCGGGTACTGACCCGGGACCAAATCCTCGAACACGTCTGGGAGTACACCTTCTCGGGCAACGCCAGCGTCCTCGAGACTTATATCAGCTACCTTCGGCAAAAAGTCGACTCGGTCGACCCACCTCTGATCCACACCGTCAGAGGCGTGGGTTACAGCCTCAGGTTGCCACGCGGGCGCTGACCGCTCGCTCCCGGTCGCCCGCCCCGGCCGGGGACGAGGAAGGCGACGGCACCAGAGGCAGGCGGACGGTGAAAATGGCTCCGCCATCGGGGGCGTTGCCGGCGGACACGGTGCCGTCATGCTCCGTCGCCACGGCAGCCACAATGGGCAGCCCGAGGCCGGCGCCGGCGCCGGCCCGAGCCGGGTCCTCTTGCCAAAACCGGTCGAACACGTGGCCCAGCGCCTCGTCGTCGAGCCCCGGGCCGTGATCGCGCACAACCACGACGGCGGCGCCGGCCTCGACATGAGCTGACACTTCGATGGCTGTGCCCGCCGGGGTGTGGTTCAGGGCGTTCGTCACCAGGTTGCCGAGGGCCTGGCGGAGATGGGCCTCGACGCCTAGGACGACGACGGGTTGGGGCGCCCGGAGGGTCACCGGCCGGCCGGGCGCGGCGGCGGTGGCGTCGGTGCAGGCGTCGGCGGCCAGCACCGAGAGGTCGACCGGCGCCCGCTCTGCTTGCCGCACCTCGTCCAGACGGGCCAGCAGCAACAGGTCCTCCACCAGTCCCTTCATCCGGGAGGACTCTTCTTCTATGCGGCGCATGATCGTCGCTTTGTCGACCCGGGGGTTGTCCGCCCCGAGCCGGAACAACTCGGCGAAGCCCTGTATCGACGTGAGCGGCGTCCTCAACTCGTGCGAGGCGTCGGCCAGGAACTGGCGCAGGCGCTCCTCTGTGGCGTCGCGGTCAGAAAACGCCTGCTGGATCTCGTCGAGCATGGTGTTGAAGGCGGCTGCGAGTTCACCCACCTCGGTGCTTTTCTGCTTGACGTCGACTCGCTGTGACAGATCGCCGGCGGCGATGTCTTTGGCCGTGTCGGCCATCGTCTCCAGGGGAGACAGCCCGCGGCGTAATACGAAGCCGGCGCCCACGGAAAGGATAAGGAGGAGCGCCGCCGCTCCGAGCGATTCGATCAGCACCAGCTGGTCCAGGGACGACGTGACCTCGTTGGTCGGTAGCGCCACCACGACCCGGTCCCCGTTACTGAGGCGGGCGCCGATGTCCGCCAACCAGCCCGTTGAGCCGGTCACC
The DNA here is from genome assembly GCA_035502515.1 of Acidimicrobiales bacterium. Lineage (GTDB taxonomy): Bacteria > Actinomycetota > Acidimicrobiia > Acidimicrobiales > Palsa-688 > Fen-671. The sequence goes on along the minus strand of DATJUH010000069.1, from coordinate 8,674 downwards.
GAGCCAAGGTGCACCCGGTTACTGGCACCGGCACTGGCCAGGAGGGCGGCCGGGATTTTGGGCACGGCGGTGGAGTTTTCCAACGGCACGGACGTAACTGCTTTGCCTGACCGGCTGAGCAGCTCACCAAAGCTGGCCACCAGGACCGGGGGGCTGCCTTGATCACCCTGGTGGTCCGGCGGCGGGCCGCCCTCCACGGCCCCGCCGGGCAAGGTCCCGGCCTCCGCGGAGGTGTGGCGGGCGTTGGTCCCCGGGCTATAGCTGCCCTTGTCGCCGTTGTCGCCACCGGGCATATAGCCGGATCCGGGGCCATAACCTGAACCCGGCTGGTAATTGCCCTGGGGGTTACCCGTCGAGCCCGTCTGAGGCAGCTCGAGGCCGGCTTTGGCGGCCAGTTCCTGGCTGACGAGAGGCACGGCGTGGTCAAGGTCGGAGGACAGCTGCCGGTACTGAGAGGTCGAGTAGAGCTCGTACATGGTCACCCCGAAGACGGCCAGGCCGACCGCCATTAAAACGAACAGACCGGCCACGAGCCGGGCTCTCAGCGTCACCGCGCCCCACCTACTCTAAGGGCGCGACTTTGGCCGGTTTATAAGACTTTCTAGATATAAACCGCCCAAAGCCCGTGGCTCGGCCGCTTCCATGGCTTAAGGCTATGACAAAAAACTGGGATTTTCCTGGGAGGTAGGTAATTGACGGCCGAGAGCCCACCCTGGAGAGCCGGTTTCCAGAGCGCACTTCCACGTACTACGGAAGGGAACCGCCGGGGCGCGTCACCCAGGTCCGTGCTTGGCCCGGCGACGGGCCGGCCAGCGGGCGGTAGTTGACCCCGAGGGCGTCGAGACGAGCCATATGGGCCACGAGCCGGGGCTCGAACTCGTCCCAGCTCTTGTCCCCGGGCGACCAGGCCACTTCGGAGAAGGCACAAACGCGGGGGAAGTACAGGTACTCTGCGTGCCCGGTGGTCGGCACGTACTCCGTCCACAACTGGCACTGGGTGCCGATGATGCGCCCCGCCAGTTCCGGCGGCAGCCCTGCGGGCACCGGCTCGAACCCGTAGACGTCAGGGACGTCGATGGCGGGCCGGATGGCCAGCGGCTCCTCAGGCCGGTCGGTGTACGACCAGTCGAAATAGGTCCAGGTTTCGGGCGACATTACGACGTCGTGGCCGGTGGTGGCGGCCTGGATGGCCACCTGGCGGGCATCCTCCCCCCTCCAGACCATCACCACTGCCCCCGGCGGGGCGCCCCCTTCCAGGATCTCGGTCCAGCCCACCGTGACCCGCCCCTTGGCCGACAGGGCGGCGCCCACCTGGGCGCTGAACCAGCCCTGCAGCCGCCCCACCCCGGGCAGCCCGAGCGACTCCGAGAGCCCCCGGGCCTGCGGGCTCGCCTCCCACTCCGTCGTGGGGCACTCGTCCCCGCCAATGTGGATGTACGGGCTGGGGAAGATCTCTGTCAGCTCGTCGAGGACGTCGGTGCAGAAGCGGACCGTCCTTTCCTCCAGGTTGAGGACGTGGTCGCTGATACCCCAGCTGGTGTACACCTCGAACTGGCGGCCGGTGTTGCCGAGCTCGGGGTACGAGGCGATGGCGGCCAGCATGTGCCCGGGCATGTCGACTTCCGGCACGACGGTCACGAAGCGCCGCTGGGCATAGGCCACGATCTCGGCCAGGTCGGCCTTGGTGTAGAAACCGCCGTGCGGGGTGCCGTCACCGCGTCCTTCGCGGTAATGGCCGACCGGCGACTCGCGCCGCCACGCCCCCACCTCGGTGAGCAACGGGTAACGGTCGATCTCGATCCGCCAACCCTGGTCATCGGTCAGGTGGAGATGAAGCATGTTCAGCTTGTGCAGGCTGGCCAGGTCGATCAGCCTGAGGACAAAGCTCTTGGGGAAGAAATGCCGGGCCACGTCGAGGTGGGCCCCCCGCCATGCAAAACGAGGAGCGTCCTCGATCTCGACCCCTTCCAGCTCCACCGGGCCGTGCGCTGGCGCTGACCCCGTTACTCCGGCGCCGGCCGGAGCCGAACGGAGCAATTCCGCCGGGAGCAGCTGGCGCAACGTCCGGGTGCCGTAGAAGACCCCGGCGGCGGAAGGGGCCACGACCTCCATCCTGCGGTCGTTCACGCGCAGCTGGTAGCCCTCAGTTGCCGGCTGACCAGGCCCGGGCTCTCCAGCCGGGCGCACTTCGAGTTGTACCGTGCCGTTCGGGTTGCTCGCACCCAGGGCGTCGCGCCTGATGCGCCACCCGGTGGCGGCCTCGAGCTCAGTGGCCAAGAGTGAAGCGACGGCGGCCGAGGCCTCGTCAGCGGCGATGACCATCCCGTCCGAGAGGACGGCGCTCGGGCCGCCCCGGCGCACGGCGCCGGGCCGGGGGATCACCGGAGCCTCCCGCCGCCGGCGGCCTGGAGGGCGAGCTGGACGGCGCCGGCTACCGGCGGCTCGCTGGCCACGCTCGGACGGGCGGCCGGCACGACCGACCGGACGGCGGCCAGTGTGCGGTCGGCCAGGGCCTGATGGTGGGTGAGGAGACCGCCGGCCAGCAGCACCGGCAGGCCTGGAGGGTTACCAAGGCGGTTGTACACGGTGGCGATGATAGAGGCCAGGGCGGCGGCGGCCGCTTCGGTCAGTTCCCGGCTGAACGGGTCCTGGCAATCGAGCACGAGCGGAGCCAGGACGGCCCACGCACCGGGCGAGCGGCGGTCGTACCAGAGCTGGAACAGCGACGAGAAATCGGGGCAACCGGTCGCCTCCAGTACGGCCGTCCCGAGCTCCCCCAGGGGGAGGTGGGAATCGTGCCGCTCTGCCAGTTGCCGCACCGCCTGCCGAGCCACCCAGTAACCGCTGCCCTCGTCGCCGAGCAGGTAGCCCCAGCCGCCGGCCCTTTCTTCGCGGCCGGCTACCAGCCCGACCGCGATCGACCCGGTGCCGGCGATACAGGCCACTCCATCGGCTACGCCGGCCGCCGCCAGCACCAGACGGGCATCGTTGACGATGACTACTCGCCCCGTCGAGGTCAGCGGCGCGAGGAGCTCCAGGAAAAAGGCATCGGCCTGGCCCGCGCTGGTGCCGGCCGTCCCTATGCACACGGCGTCGAGGGCGGCGCCCGGCCGCAGGGCAAGGTCTCCCAGGATGGTGCCCATGGCCGACGCCGCCCGTTCCCTCCCGGCGGCGGCCAGGCTGGCGCTGGGGCCGGCGGCTTCGGCCACGAGCTCACCATCGCGGACCAGGCGGGCCCGGCTGTGAGTGCCGCCCACGTCAAGGCCGAGGACGGTCGTCACCGGTTCACGGCCGGGATGCCGGGGAAGCCATCTCCATCGATTTGAACAGCCCTCTCGGGTCGTGCTCCACCCGTCCACCGACGATCGTCGCCACCAGGCTCAGGTCCTCGTCCAGCACCACCATGTCGGCGTCCGCCCCTGGAGCCAGCCGGCCCTTGCGCTGCTCGCCGAGGACCCTGGCCGGATGGAGGGAGGTGGCCTGCAGGGCCGTCAGCAACGGGACCCCGGCCATGTGGACCGTCAGCTCGAGCGCCCGGTCCATGGTGAGGACGCTGCCGGCCACCGTCTCCTCATGGCCGACAAGGACGGCGCGGCCATCGGCCACCTGGACCTCGAGGGGGCCGAGGCGGTGGCGCCCCGGCACCGTCCCTGTGGCGCCGATGGCGTCGGTCATGAGGACCAGCCGCTCGGGGGCGAGGGTGGCCACCAGCGAGATCAGCGCCGGGTCGATGTGCACCCCGTCGGCGATGATCTCGAGGGACACCCTTTCGTCGGCTAGCGCCGCCGCCACCGGCCCGGGCCGGCGATGGTGGATCGGTGCCATGGCGTTGAACAGATGGGTGGCCAGCCTGGCCCCGGCATTGAAAGCGGTCTCGGCGGTGGCGTGATCGGCGTCGGTGTGGCCGATCGAGGCGACCACGCCGGCCCGCACGGCACCGGCAATGACCTCCAGTGCGCCTTCGAGCTCAGGGGCAATGGTGACGATCCGGAGGGTGCCGTCGGCCCGGGCCAGCAGATCGTCGAACTCGGACATCGAGGGTGGCCGCAGCGCCCCCGGGAAATGCGCTCCCGCTCTCGAACGAGCGATCCAGGGGCCCTCCAGGTTGGAGCCCAGCACGACGGCCCCGGCCCCGGAAGAGGAGGAGGGGGCGCTAAAAGGACGACAGGCGGCGGCCACGCCCTCCACGGCAGTCCGGAGGGCCTCGTGACTGTCGGAGACGGTGGTGGCGACCAGCGCAGTGGTCCCGTGCTGGGAGTGGAAAACGGCCATGCGCCGGACCGAGGCTTCGACCTCTTCCCGGGTGGCACAGTTGACCTGCGCTCCCCCGCCCCCGTGGACGTGCACATCGATGAACCCCGGGGCGATCAACATGTCGCCGAGGTCGACGCCGGCTACCCCCGGCGGAGGAAAGCCACGGCCCACCTCCCGCACCGAGCCGCCTTCGACGACGACGAAGGCGTCGTCCAGGATCTCGTCGGGGGTGGCCAATCGCTTGGCCGCCAGCACATAGTCGGGCGAACGTCCCCCGAGCGCCATTACGGACTACTCCACATTGAGGCGGCTCCACATTGAGACGGCCCACAGAACCAGGGCGCAGTTACCAGCTGTACGGCGGTTCAAGTCGCGGTTACCTTCATAAGGCCGGCGGGCGCATCCGGGTCGCGGCCCATCTCGAGGGCGAGGGACAGCGCCAGCTGCTGACCTCGCACGACGGCCAGCACGGGCGCCAAAATTTCGGGGGCCGAAGCCGGCCAGCCCAGGTCGCTACCTTCGACCGGCCCGGCCAAGCGGACGCCGGCGCCTCGCTTTCTGAGCTCGCCCACCACCTCGACCACGTCCTGGCTCGTCGGCCCGGGGTGGGCAAAGGCCAGCACCGGTGGGCCACTGGAGGCAATGGCGATGGGCCCATGCCTCAGGTCGGCAGCGGAAAAAGCCGCCGTCAAAAGCGATGTCGTCTCCTCCACTTTCAAGGCCGCTTCCCGGGCCGAGCCGTAAAGGATGCCCCGGGCCACGGTTACCAGGCGGTCCGCCCCCCGCAGCCAACCGGCTAGCGCCGCGACGGGGGCGGAGTCGGAAAGGACGGCAGCCACCTGACCCGGTAGCTCCTCCGCCGCCGTGTCGTCGAGCCCGATTTCGCCCAGCGCCTGGGCGACCATGGCGAAAACGGCTAACTGCGCGGTGACCGTTTTTGTGGCTGGTACGGCCAGTTCGGTGCCGGCTTCCAGGGAAATGACAAGGTCGGAGGCGGCCGCCAACGGGCTGAGGGGGTCATTGGTGATGGCAATAGCGCGTGCACCGCCGGCGCGGGCCAACTCGACGACGTCGACGATCTCGGGCGTCTGGCCCGACTGGCTCGCGGCCAGCAGCAAGTAGCCGGCGTAGTCGGTCCTCGACCGGTAGAGGGTGAGGACGCTGGGCGATGCCAGCGCCACCGGCCGGCGGGTGGCCATTTCCAGCAGGTAGGCGCCACTTTTGGCGGCGTGGTCGGACGAACCGCGGGCAACGAGCACCGTACCGGCCAGTGGCGCCGGGGCCAGGGCCCGGACATCTTTGCCCAGTTCGTGGCGCCTCGACAACAGAGCGGCCAGGCGGCCTGGTTGCTCGGCCATCTCGGAAGCCATCAACTGGCCCGGCCGTTTGCCGGTTTCGCTCGTAGCGCTCACCTCGGGCTCATCCTTTGACCGACCCGGCGGTAAAGCCCGAAACGATCTTGCGCTGGACGAAGAGGAAGAAGATGACGACGGGAAGGGCCATCATGGTACAACCTGCCATCAGACCGGCGTAGTTGGTGCCGGTGTTGGTGGTGAAGCTGTACAGCCATACCGGCAATGTCTGGTGGTTGTTCGACTGCATGATCACGTCGACGACCAGGAAGTCGTTCCAGGCGGTGATGAACGCGAAGATGCCTGCGGCGATGAGGCCGGGCAACACCAGCGGTAAGAGGATCCGTATGAAGGCGCCCAGGCGGGTGAGCCCGTCCACCTGGCCCGCCTCCTCGAGCTCGATCGGTACTCCTCTAACGAAGCCCCGCAGCACCCATATGGTGAAGGGCAACGTGGCGGCGGCGTAGACGAGGATGAGCCCGAGGTAGTTGTTGGTCAGGTGAAGGTTGTTGAGCAGGAGGAACGTCGGGATTATGAGGGCCGTGCCCGGCACCATCTGCACTACCAGGATGAGGACCAGGAACACCGCCGCGCCCCGGAGGCGGAACCGGCTTATCGCCGCCGCCGCCAGGAACCCGAGGACCACTGTTATAAGCACCGCCGAGGTCACCACGACCAGGCTGTTGCGGGCGTCGGTCCAAAAGTACGCTTTGCCCGTCCCACTCGTTTGGTTGACGGCGCTCACGAAATTGTGGAGCGTGAAGTGGACGGGGAAAAAGCTGGGCGTGAGCGAAGTGATCTCGCTGTTGGGCTCGAAGGCGGAGTTGACCATCCAGTACACGGGGAAGATGGTGACAGCTCCGAAGACAATTGCAATTGCCCGCCACAGCCAGGTCATGGCCCGGTACCGGCTCGTGTGTGTACCCGCCATCACCGTCGTTTGAGTCATGCTCTCACCTTCCCGCTCACCTCGCCGGTCCGGACCATGATGCGGATGTAGTAGCCGGTCACGGCCACCAGCAGCAAGATCATGATGACCGCGGTGGCCGCCCCGAGGCCGTACTGCTGGGACGAGAACGCCTCGATGTACTGCCAGACGCCGAGGGGGATGACGTTGAGCAGCTGGGCATTGCCTTGGGTCAGGTACCAGACCTGATTGAACACGTTGGCGTCCCAGATGATCGACAGGACGGTGAGCAGGACGAAGATGGGCCGCACGATAGGCATGGTCACCCTGCGGAACACGACCACCGGCGATGCCCCGTCGATGGCGGCCGCCTCGAACAGGTCCCGGGGCACCAACATGAAAGCCGAGTACATGGTGAGGGCCACGAAGGGTACGGCCCCCCAGACGATGTTGGCGGTGATGATGGCGTAGGCCGAGATGCCGCTGCCGAACCAGTTGTGGCTGCCGTAATGGAAGCCAAGCGAGCTGAGCATGTAGTTGACCACGCCGTACTGGCTGGAGAACAGCCAGGTCCATACGATGGCGGCGGCGGACGTCGGCATGGCCCAGGCGAAGAGCATGCACACTGACACCACCAGGCGCAGGACCGTCCCGATGCGGCCGAGGAGCAGGGCCACGCCCGTACCTATCAGCATCGTCAAGCCCACGCAGGCGAGGACGAAGACGACCGTCTGAACTACGGAGGTGCCGAGGTCACCGCTGGAGAACAGGGCGCGGTAATTGGCCAAGCCGTCCCATTGCACCTTGTGGCTGAACAACTGCAGGAGCCCGAGGTTTTGGAACGAGGTGGCGAAGAGCCTGCCGATCGGGTATCCCAGCAGGAAGCCCAGGAGGCCGACGGCCGGCAGGATCAAAAGGATGGGGAAAAGCTGGCGCCGCGCGGAGCGGCGCCAGCTGCGAGGTTTGACGCCCCGACTGTGGGTCGGCGCCGGCGAGGTGTCCCGCCGCGTCGTACCCGGGCCCAGTTTGGGCACTGTCGGTGCGGCCATGTCTGTTACAGAGAGGAGTTGAGCAGGTTGTCGAGCTTCTGGTCGTACTGCTTGGCGATGGTGGCAATGCTCTGATTGCCGTCAGCCACCTGGGCGAACAGGTCCTGCATGACGTTGTCTGCCTCGACCGTAGCCCAGCCCGGGACCGGAGGCGTGAATTGGCTCACCGCGGCGGCTTTGAAGTAGGTGGTGAAATTGGGCGACAGGCTGACCCTGGGGATGAGGTTGGTGGCGTTGGGGATGAAGCCCTCTTCCCGGCCCTGGTTCAGCTGGTTGATGGTGCCGGTGAACAGCTTGACCCATGCCAGTGCCTGGGCCTGGTTGGGGCTGTTCTTGGCGATGCCCAGGTCGGAGCCACCGAGGAACACGGGCGCCACGCTGCCAGGCTTTACGCCCGGGAGGATGAACGTGCCGATCTCGTTGGCCAGAGATTTGTTGTCCGCGACGTCAGTGGCCAGCGTCCAGTTGCCGTCTATGTACATGGCGGCCTTCCCGGCGGCAAAGATGGCGGAATCCCCACTGTTTTGGTCCTCGTTCACGTTCCTCGACGCCGGGGTGGACAGGGAGTTCTGGATCTGCTGGTACAGCTTCAGCCCGGCCAGGGAGGCGGGGGCCTCCAGGTCCCCGTACCACTTGCCGCCCTTTTCGACCGCGATCTGGCCACCGTCGGCCCACACGAAGGGCATAGCCGCGTACCACTCTTCACCGGGGAGATAGAACGGCGAGAAGTTCTTCACGCTTGAGAAGTGCTTCTTCAACAGGGCGCCGTCGGCCGCCAGCTGTGCGAGGCTGGTCGGCGTGTGGGTGATACCGGCTGCGCTGAACATCTGCTTGTTATAGACGACGACGCGGTCGCCGCCCAGCTCCGGTATGGCGTACAGGCCGCCGTTGTACTCGGCCGGTCCCTCGAGGCCGGTGAGCCACTTCGAGCTGTTGTCGAACTGGCTCTTGTCGGGGGCCAGGTTGGTCAGGCCGCCCGAGGCGGCGAACTCGGCCACATCGGTGTTGCCGATCTCCATCACGTCAGGCGGGGCGCTGCCGGACAGCGCGGTGATGAGCTTGGTGCTGATGCCGCCCCACTGCTGAATCTCGACGTTCACCGTCCAGCCCGG